>CALJMD010000484.1 GCA_937981915.1 uncultured Acidimicrobiales bacterium | reverse complement strand
GGACCGTGAGGCGCGGTGGTGGTTGTCGGCGGAGCTAGGTGGCCCAATTGTAGAGAATTGTCAGGTTTTGTAACAGTTGACAAGGGGTTTCTGTCGCTTCCGGCAATGACATGACGGCCACGGACGACATACGTTGCCGTTTCACCTGGCAACCGACTCGCTCGGACCTAGGTGAAGCAGATTCCTAGCATCGAATGTGAGGTTCCCTCCATGTACCACCACCAACTACGAACCAGACCACCCAATCCGAACAGCCGTGTCGAAGCCGGTCGTCGAGCCTGGTTGCGGTCAATCGGCAGCGTGGTCGCCGCTGTGGCCATTCTGGCCAGCATCGTCGGCATGGCACCGACGACGGCAGACGCCGCGACGACCGTCACCGTCAACCCGACAGAACACTTCGAGGTGATGGCCACACCCGGTGCCGGCTTTCAGGACTTCGTCGCCAACGTGCCGAGCGCTGAACAGTTGGCCAACTGCACCTACGACACGACGGTTGAAAACGCTGGGATCAAGGGAGGGTCGCTGTACGTTCGCCTGCAGTGGCGCGACATTGAACCGGCAGAAGGACAGTACGACTGGCCCATGCTCGACCGGCTCTTCGCCTGCGCCGAGCAGCGGGATCAAACCATCGACTTTCGACTAATGCTGTCGTACCCGGGTGCCGGTGACCGCAACTGCTTCCCAGGCGAGACGAACACCCCCGACCACGGCATTCCCTGCTGGCTGGTCCGCAAAGGGGTAAGCGAGCTGTTCTATGCCAACTCACCTGTGGTGCCCGGTGACACCTATCTACCTGACTGGGAAGATGCCACCATCAGGAGCCATCACAGCCGACTCGTTCGAGCCATCGGTGAGCGATACGGCGATCATCCTCGGCTGAGCTCGGTTGACATCGGCTCAGTTGGCCTGTGGGGCGAATGGCACGCCTACCCTCGAGACGGCCAGACAATGCCGAAGGTCGCCCGGCGTATCGAGATCATCGACCTGTATGCCTCGGCGTTCCCGAACACGCCGCTAGTCATCCTGGCCCAGGTGTTCAAAGACGAAGTCACCGGCGGTAGTACCGCCGTAGTCGATCACCTCAGAGAGAACTACGCCGGCCGCTACGGTTGGCGGGGCGACAGCTGGGGAGCCTCCGGACACCACTCAGACGACTACGAACCGATCCACGCCGCAAACCCCGACTTGTGGAAGACGGCTCCAGTGGCCCTGGAAGTCACCGGCATCATGTCGGAATGGGATGGGCGGATGAACGAGGGTGGATACACCCGAGTCCTGCCGCTCGACGTCATCGTCAACGACGCTATGGATTGGCATGCGTCACTGGCTCACAACAAGTCCAGCTACATCCCACCCAACTATGTCGACAGTCCAAACGCGGACTCTCGAGATCTCCGATTCATGGCCACCTGGATGGGTCCTCGCCTCGTGCTTGACCAACTGAGCTACAGCGACTCGATAGAGGCCGGCGCTCAGACCGCCATCAGCGAGCAGTGGATCAACCGAGGGTCAGCTCCGCTCTACCGTGACTTCCGTGTCACCTATCGGCTGAGGAATTCAGCCGGAGTCAGCACCGTCATTCAGTCCGACACGTCGATGAAAGGGCTGCTACCCACGGGCGATGGCTCGGTCGCCAAGACCTCAACGATCTCGATCCCGTCTTCGTTGGAAAGCGGGGACTACACCCTCGATGTCGCTGTGGCCCACGTCGACGATGTCGACCTCAAGATGCCACTGGCCATAACCTCCGAGGTAGGTGACAACTGGTACGAAATCGGACCGATTGAGGTCTCTGGCAACTCCCGGCTTTCCGGTGTCACAGCTGCCACGCCGGTCAACGGCCAGAGCGCTTCGCAAATCGTTGACGGCAACCCGGACACCGGTTGGGCCAATGGCGGCAACGCAGCGACCGCCAACTTCACTCTCGATTTGGGAGCTGTCAGCGATGTTTCGCTGATCCGCTATCAAGACGACTATGTCCGCAACTTGCGGATCACGCTTGACGGAGCCGAGATCTTCTCCGGATGGACGCCTACAGCCGGCGAAGACGTGTTCGCCGAACTCGATGTGTCGCCGCCGGGACAGGGAAGGCGACTGCGGTTCGAGCTGATCTCCGGCACGTGGCTGGTCCCCGACGAGGTCGAGGTGTACGGATCGACCGCCGATCAAACATCGAGCCGACTGATTGACATGCACAACGGATTCCTACTTGGCCAAAACCAAGTGTGGACCGAGCTCAACGCCAATCGAGGCTCGCTTGATCCGGCTGACCAGCTGGTGCAAACGTTCCGGTTCACCCAAGCAGTAGCGTCCGGGGCGACCGGAGCGCTGTTCGAAACCGTATCCGGGGGAACCGAACTCGACGTAGGCGAACTCATCGTGTACGCCGGGCCCGGCGACCGTCATCGAGTCTCCAAAGTGACCGACGTGTCGGGAAGCTGGGCGACGTTCTCGCCGCCGATCACGTTCGCCCAGCCGTCGGGGCAGCAATTCTGGAGTCTTTATGGCGATGGAGCCCATCCGAACAAGATCGGCTATCGGGCACTCGGTGACTTTGTGATCGGGCAGTTCTCCGCCGGCGAACTCGATTCGATGGCCAACGGCAAGCATCTGTTCTTAGGTGACAGCTGGATGGAGCAGGGAACACCGGACAACGGTCGACTGGCCGACAGGATCATCTCGCTGCTCGGGGGCGAAACAACAGTTGACGCCACCAACCGAGGCGTCGGAGGTCGCACTGCGAAAAACGTGAAGGACGCGCTGGCGGCCGACTTCGCTGCCGCTGGCGGATCCGTTGACTACGTGTGGCTTATCGTCGGCACCAATGACTGGATTCAAGAGGTGCCGGCGGAGACGTTCGCCGCCACCGTGGCCGACATCGTTAACGACATCGAAGGCGAGGGAGCCACGGCCATCGTCGTGAACTCCTCGGTCGGCTTCATGGACGGTACCCGGGAACCTGGGGACATCGATGGGCTGCTCCGCCTGTCGCAAGAGTACGTGGCAGCTGAGGCAGCCCTCTTCGAACAGCGATAGCTCGCGACTTGTTGAACCGGTCGCCTCACCTGACACTGTTCAGATCGAGGCGGCCGGTTCGGTCGATTATGTCTGTGGTGCGGGGCGACTGCGGTACTACAGTCTTCGACGATGACTGCAACCTTTGAACTGCGCCAGATCGGATCGAGTTCGATCGCTGTTTCCCCAGTCGGTTTCGGTACGTCACCGCTAGGGGACATGCCCGACACCTACGGGCACTCGGTGGGCGAGGAACGCGCTCTTGACACGTTGGCCGCCATGATGACCAGCCCGGTCAACTTGATCGACACATCCCGCAACTATGGCGAAGGCCGCTCAGAAGAACGAATCGGCAAGTCACTGAGGGCCCACGGCTACGGGGACCGGCTTCCGCCTGCCGATGACAAGCTGGTGTTGGCCACCAAGCTTGACCGCGAACCCGGGTCGGGCGGCTTCAACGCCGCCGACGCCCGTCGGTCGTTCGAGGAGAGCCTGGAAGCAATGGGCCTCGACCGGGTGCACATCTTGCATCTGCACGACCCCGAGCACGCCGCCGACCTGGATGAGATCACCCGGCCAGGCGGCTCAGTGGATGAGCTGTTTAAGATCCGAGATGAAGGTCTGGCCGACGTTGTCGGTCTGGCCATGGGGCGTCTTGACGTGATGGAGCCGCTGGTTGAGCGCTACGACTTCGACATCATCTTGAACCACAACCGGTTCACGCTGCTGAACCGCTCTGCCGACCGAATGTACACCGCCGCTGCCGAGAGGGGGATCGCCATCTTCAACGCCGCCCCGTACGCCGGGGGAGTGCTGGCCAAAGGCAGCGACAAGGTTGGCCGCATCACCTATCAGGACGCCGACGACGAGGCGCTGGCACCGGTACGAGCCCTGGAGGCACTGTGCGCCGAGCACCAGGTGCCGCTCGGGGCGGCGGCCCTCCAATTCTCTATTCGAGACCCACGGATCACCTCGACCATTATCGGCGTGTCCAAGCCCGAGCGCGTCGCTTCCACCGTGGAGTGGGCGACGCTGGACATCTCTGATGAGTTCTGGAATGCCGTGGCCGAGTTGCCATTTGACACCACCGATCCTGAAGCGGGTCGGGACTGGGTACCGGGCTAGGGGAACCGGAGGTTCCACTAGCTGCGAGTTTCGGCGTTGCCGAAACTCGGGCCTGCTCCGGGCCTGCGTCTAGGGGTGGTCCGTAGTCGTTGTCAGCTGAGTAGGAGGGGTAGTCCGGCGCCTAGTAGGCCGGCGGCCAACAAACCCATCACGACACGCTCGGACAGTCTTCCGGCCAGGCGGGCACCGGCCAGGGAACCGATAACGGCACCCACGACCAGTGGTGGGAGGAACAGCCACTTGATGTTGCCGGCCAAGCTGTGGCCGATGGTGGCGGCGAAGCCGTAGCCGATGCCGGCCGCCGCGGTGGTGGCGGCAGCCCGGTGAATCTGCATCTGCTGGACCTGGGCCAGGAACGGAACGGTCAACAAACCGGGTCCCACGCCGAAGGTGCCGACCAAGAACCCGGCGCCCGCGCCCCCTGAAGCCAGCAACAGTGGCCGAGGAGCAAGCTCCTCTGTGGGAGCCTCCTGCTTATGGTTCGAACCGCGTAAGGCACGAACCACGAGCGGACGACCGAGAACAAACGCCGCCAGCACCACCATGATCACGCCGATAGCGCTGACCAAGAAGTCACGATCGAGCCGACCGATCAGCAACCAACTGCACAGCAGGGCCACCGGCATAGATATCACCACATACCAGCCGGCCACGGGCCGATTGACCAGGCCGTCTTTGTCGTACGCCCACGCCCCGGCGATGTGAATAATCAACATCGTGGCCACCGTCGTGCCCACCGCTTGAGTGGGGGCCAGGTCGAACAACACCAGTAGCGCCGGTACGACCAGGAATCCGCCGCCGGCGCCAATGATGGTGCCGTAGACGCCGACCACCCCGGAGAGAGCGAGCAAGCCGAGAGCGGTAGAGACATCCAAGGCGTCGAGTGTACGGCCCGACTACTCGGTAATCGTGAACGGCACCTCGACCAGGGTCGGTGTGTCCGATCCGCCTTCGGCGTCCAACAACATGGTGTAGTCGCCGGGAGCCAAACCTTCCGCCCGGAAGTTGAACAGCCCCCAAGCTTCGGTCCAATCGGTGGTGTCCACGCCGTACTGTTCCCCTTCGATGTCACCGATCGAGCCTCCGCTGTAGCTGGCGGTGACCGGCGAACCGTCTTCGTCCACGATTTCAATTCCGACGGTTGCCTCAAATGGGCGGGCGATGCCTTCCACGATGACGGCCCCAGCTTCGATCTGAGGTTCGCCGGTCAACTGAACCGGTGAGTCCGGATCGAAGCTGTCGGTGTCGTCGATTTCCACATCAACCACGACCACTCCGAGATCAGGCAGCATGGTGGTTGACACCGACTCAACCGGTCGAAGTATGCGTAGGTCGAGGCAGCTGCGAGTGCAAACCGGGGACGCCTGCTCCTCGTCACCGTCTCGGACAATGAAAGCACCGTCAGCAGTGTCGGTCGCACCTGGCCAAGCGCTTCCGGTAGCGGCAATGTCAATGTGTGCTCCGAACGAAGTGTCGATCACTCCGATGTCGGGGAGGCCATAGGCGCCAGCGCTGGCGGCCCAGTCGAATGCCGCGCTGCCTTCAGCCAAGGTCATCACAATACGCAGGCAACCGGGAGTGATGAAGCCGCTTTCCAAACCAGCGACGTGGAATTCGTCGCCACTCGTCGCCGGCGTCAATTCGAGATCCCCACTGCACGGCACCACTTCGTCGCTCCCGACAGCGATTCCGTCGGCCAACGGCAGCACGAGGGCGCCGCTCAACCATCCGGTCGGTTGTTCGAACGGATTGTCGAACCCGTCGAACGCCACCGGGTTCATGAGTGACATCTCGACCCAGGTTTGGCCGCCGACGTCTTCGGTTTGCCCGGTGGCCTTCAAGCCTCGATAACCGGGAGGCAGCTTGGCTACCAACGCTCCATCGACGCCGGGTTCGAGTCGCACGTTGAGGAACGGATCTGCGGTGTCGGCTGCCACCCGCTCGGTGTTAACTCGGAAGCGGTCGCCGCTGTTAACGTCACCGGTCGCGGCGTTATCGGAGGGCTCCGATGTGGAGCCGTCGTCGTCGGTAGCGTCGTTGTCTTCCGTCGATTCGTCGGACGCCGACGCTTCGTCGCTGTCAGCCTGGGCCCCATCACCGTCGGTGTCGGCGGATTCGGAGGCGACACCGTCATCCTCACCGCCGTCCTGGTTGTCAGCTTCCTCCGCTTCGGCGGCCACGTTGACGGCCGGGTCCTCGTCTTGAAGCTGCCACAGGCCAATCGACCCGGCAGCCACCGCG
>CALJMD010000483.1 GCA_937981915.1 uncultured Acidimicrobiales bacterium | reverse complement strand
GATCGTTACGGTCATCGCCACTGCTCTTACCGGATGCGGTTCGGCTGATGTCCAGACGGTGACAGCGCAGCCGGAACTGCAATGTCGGACGATGGCCGATGAAACAGACGACTCTTCAGTGGCCGATCCCCGATCGGCGGCCCGGGCCTGGAATGAGGCAGCGCTTGAGGCAATCCGTTTCGACGACCCGGAGCCGACCGTCCACGCCAGAAACCTCTATCACCTCTCGGCCGTCATGTGGGAAGTGTGGGCCGGCTTTGATGGCGGCAACCCCTCAGAGCTTTTTGCTTCCGCTCCTGCGGCGACCGTCTCAGACGAAGACGCCGCTGGCGACATTGACCAGACAAGAGTCCAGGCGTTGCACGCTGCGGCCTACACGTTGCTCTCAGGCCGTTACCGCAATGCTGTTGGCGCATCGGAGACGGCCGAGCTGTTGGAAGAAACCTTGGTCGGCTGGTGTGGGGCCGACGCCTTGACGCACGTGTTGACTCCGAGTGAGGGATCAGCGGCTGCCTACGGTGTGGCTGCAGCCGACGCCGTCATGGCCGCCTCTGTGGACGATGGTGCGCTGGAACGGCTGGACTACGAGGATGTTAGTTACCAGGCGGGCAACGAGCCGTTGGTGATGAGCGAAGCCGAACACCGGGCTATGGAAAATCCGGGCCGATGGCAGCCACTGTCACTCGACGTGGCGATCTCCCAGAACGGGATTCTGCAGCCGTCGGGTCCACAGTTGTACATCGGCCCTCAGTGGGGCTCGGTTATCGGGTTCGCCCTCAATCGCAGTGCCGACGACGTTGAATCAGCAAACGGACTTCCAATCGACCCGGGCCCTCCTCCGGTTGTGCCGTCACCGGAATTCTCCGATGAACTCCTCCAAGTCCTTGAGGCATCCGCCGGGCTGGGCGAGGGGCAGGCCACCATCGACATCGCGCCGGAAGGCAACGACCCGCTCACCGGTCAGCCCTACGCCCCCAATGTTGTTGACACCGCAGACTATGGTCGAATCATCGCCGAGTACTGGGCTGACGGACCGGAATCGGAGACACCGCCCGGCCATTGGAACCTGCTGGCCAACGATGTGTCGGATCAGCTGGACTTCGAAGCGACGTTGATGATCGACGGTAAACCTGTCGACCGACTTGAGTGGGACGTCAAGCTGCACCTCGCACTCAATGGCGCACTTCACGACGCCGCCATCGCCGCATGGGGCACTAAGCGCCACTACGACTACGTCCGTCCAATTTCGGCCATCCGCCATTTCGGAGCGCTAGACGAACTCCCTGAACGCCCGGGTCTGGTAGAGACCGTGACGGCGGAGTCGTCTCAACCGGGTCAACGACATGCCGAACTGGCCGCCCACGTCGGACGCCAGGTCGTCTTGGCTTGGACACCGCCGGGCGATGACAGCACCTTCATAGGTGGCGTGTCATGGATGCTTCCCGAACAATGGGTGCCCTACCAGCGTCCGACCTTTGTTACCCCGAGCTTCCCCGGCTACGTGTCCGGGCACAGCACCTTTAGTCGGGCCGGGGCGGAGATCTTGACTGCGTTCACCGGCTCACCCCACTTTCCCGGGGGGCAAGCCACTCATAGCGTCGCCGTCGGTGATCTGCGCCACGAAGTGGGCCCGTCAGCGGACGTTGAACTGCAGTGGGGGACGTATCGGGAAGCAGCCGATGAGGCGGGCGTGTCGAGGATTTGGGGTGGGATTCATGTTCCCGCCGACGATTTCGCCGGCCGTGAGCTTGGAGCCCAAGTCGGGCTAGCAGCCTGGGACAGGGCGCAAGACCTGTTCGCCCAACAAGCTGACGCCGGGTGAACTAGTTCAGGGAACTAGTTCGGTGACTTAGCTTGATGCGGCGCTCAACGCGTCGTGAACTTGAGCCGGTGGCGGGTTGGTGTGAGCCTTCCCATCGATCACGACAGTCGGTACCGTCTCGTTGCCGTTGTTCACCGACCGAACGAACTCTGCCGCTTCGGGATCCTCCCAGATATCGACCCACACCGCTTTGTCGGCGACATCGCGCAGCGACATCTTCATCCGCGCACAGAACGAGCATCCCGGTCGGTGATAGATGATGACGTTGGGTGACTGGCTTGATGACACGGTCTCTTTTGGTGACACGGTGCTCTCCGATTCGTGTAGGTTGTGTCGCCCGGTGAGTCCCAGGGCTTCCTGGTGGCTCACCGACTTGCGTTTGAACAGCGGGCTGGAAACCACCGCGCCGATCATGAGGATGGCGGGAAAGACAACCGCCCCGACTATTCCATCGTCGCGATTAAGGCTGAACATTACAACGGCCAAGACAGTGAACACGGCAGCGTTTGTCCATTGGGCACGCCGAGATCTATTCATAGACCCACTACTTCCACCTGTTCAGTCGTACTGTTCGATCGTCTGGTGATGTAACCGACTGTTCGGCCCCATTGTTCCAGCTCCAACGAACTGGTAGAAACGCTAACCGAACACGGCCACCGGGTCAGGCCACGAATCAAGGTCCGGTTCGACCCCGAGTCCCGGACCGGCCGGAATCGCCATCCGGCCATTGGCGTTGGTTACCGGCTCGCTTCGGCAGGCATACGACGTCTCGGTGTACGGCTCGGCGATCCACGTGCCCTCAAAAAGACGAGACGGGACAGTGGCACCCAGATGAACAGTGGTGGCGGCGGTGATATCGCCACCCCAGGTGTCGTCACACGTCAACGGAATCGACCGGGCCGAGCAGAGGGCGATGATCGTCGCCATCGCAGATATGCCACCCACCCGAGAGACCTTCATCCCGAATCCTTGAGCGATGCCTTGTTCGATCGCTTCGGAAACGGCAGCAATCGAATCGGCCGACTCATCAAGAAACACCGGATGGCGCACCCGTCCCCGCAGGGCAGCATTCTCGGCCATTGTGTTGCACGGCTGCTCCAACGCCAACGGTATGTCGGCGCAGGCTTCAGAGAACAAGATGGCGTCTCGCTGAGTCCACCCCCTGTTGGCGTCGGCCAAGAGCTTGACGTTGGGTTTGGTTACCGCGGCCACCGCCTTGGTCACGGCGATATCCACGTCCACTCCGGCCTTACCGGTTTTGATCTGAAGGCGTTCGAAGCCTTGATCTTGAAGGGCGATTGCCTGAGCGGCCGCATCGTCGGGATCGGTCGGCAGAATGCCGTAGTAGGACGGGACCGGATCGTTGCGGACGCCGCCGAGAAGATCGCAGATCCTCTCGTTTCGATGCTTCCCCGTGATGTCCCAGCAGGCAACGTCCAGGGCTGCCTTGGCGTACGAATGACCGAGCAACGCCTGATCCATCGTGTCGTTGACAAGCCCGATCCGGGTCGGATCGCTGCCGAGCAGCACCGGCGCCAATTCCGACAACGCCGCTCGCGCCCCGCCGGCATGTTGAGGTTGATACGCCGGACCGAGTGGGCACGTCTCGCCGAAGCCGACCAGACCGCTGTCGGTCTCGACCGCAACCACCGTGCTGTCAAGGGTCTCAACGTGAGAGATCGACATGTCGTAGCGTCCGTCGAGGACGGTTAGCTCATGTCGATAGAGCCGGATCTGCCTGATTTTCACTGTTTAACTTTCACTGCCTGATTTTCACTGTCAAATTTTCACTGTCTGATTTGACCGTGAGAACTGACGGGCGGACTAGCTGACGAGTTCTGGGTCGGCTTCCATCTTCTCGTAGAGCTCGACCGGCTCCTGCTCCTTGTTGCGCCGTGATGTCAAGTTGAGCACCTCGACGAACATCGAGAAGGCCATTGCGGCGTAGACGTAGCCCTTGGGGATCTTCTGCCCCATGCCTTCGGCAATAAGTGTCATGCCGATCAACAGCAGGAACGACAGGGCCAACATCTTGACCGAAGGGTGCCGATTCACGAAACGGTAGATCGGCCCGGACGCTCCCAGCATCACGACGATCGAGGTCAAGACGGCAATCACCATCACCGCGATGTACTCGGTCATACCAACGGCAGTGATGACCGAGTCGATGGAGAAAACCAGATCCAGCAACATCACCTGGCCGATGACCGCAGCGAACGTTGGCGCCACCGCGGCGGCCGTCGACGACGGGTCCTCACCCTCCAACTTGTGGTGAATCTCTTTTGTCGCCTTGTAGATCAAGAACAAACCACCGGCCAATAAGACCAGGTCCTTGCCGCTGAAGCTCACACCGAAAATCTCGAACAACTCGGCCTTGAGACCAATGATCCAACCCACGGCCAGAAGGAACAAGACCCTCATGCCGCCAGCCGCCAAGATCCCGGTTTGACGGGCCTTGTCCTGTTGCTCTTCGGGCAGCTTTGAGGCCAAGATTGAGATGAAGACGACGTTGTCGACTCCGAGAACGATTTCCAACGTGACCAGTGCGGCTAATGCACTCCACGCCGCCGGGTCCGATACCCATTCGGTAAGCCATGCCATGGCTAGCAGGGTAGCCCCACGAGTCCCCCGGGGCGGCTACCCTTTCGGAGTGATCATCGACTGCCACGGGCACTACACAACAACGCCACCGGCGGTGGGCGACTGGCGAGCGGCTCAAGAGGCAGCCGTTGAAGCCGACCCGACGTACGTGGGCCAAAAGGGAACTATCGAGGTTTCCGACGACGAACTACGACAGAGCGTTCAAGGAGCCCAGCTCAAATTCCAGCAAGAGCGAGGAACCGACCGAACGTTGTTCTCGCCGAGAGCCAGCTGGATGGGTCATCACATCGGCAATGAGCACACATCAACCTTCTGGTCACAGCATCAGAACGACTTGATTCGTCGAGTCTGCGACCTGTTCCCAGAGAACTTCATCCCGGTCTGTCAGCTTCCACAATCGCCCGGCGCCGACCTCGACGCGTCAGTAGCGGAGCTCGAACGCTGCGTGGAAATGGGTTTCGTCGG
>CALJMD010000482.1 GCA_937981915.1 uncultured Acidimicrobiales bacterium | reverse complement strand
GTTTCTTGTCGCTCACTCATCCAAGGGCTCCGTCAAATCTCCGCTTTTCGGTGGCCATCGACAACTGCACCGGCACCGGGTACTCACCGGTGAAGCAGGCATTGCAGTATCCAGAGTCGCGGCCAAGTGCTTTCATCATCGCCGGGACCGAAAGGAAGCCCAGGCTGTCAGCACCAATGTGATCGCTGATCTCGGGTATTCCGAGATGGTGCGCGATCAACTCATCATAGGTTCCCATGTCGACACCGAAGAAACAAGGGTTGGTGATCGGAGGGCAGGTGATACGAACATGAACTTCGGTCGCCCCGGCCTCTCGAACCAGGCGTACCAGCTGTCCCGACGTGGTGCCCCGGACGATCGAATCGTCCACCATCACCACTCGGCGGCCGGCGATGTTAGCGGCCAAGGTGTTGAATTTGAGCGCCACGCCCTGGCGTCGCAGCTCATCGGTCGGTTCGATGAACGTACGCCCGATGTAGCGGTTCTTCACGAAGCCCTCGTTGTAAGGGATTCCCGACACGTTGGCGAAACCAATGGCCGCCGGCACCGACGAATCCGGGACCGGAATGACCACATCGGCCTCGGCCGGTCGTTCCCGGGCCAACTCTTCGCCCAGATTCTGACGGGCCTCGTGGACCGACAGATCGTCCCACACTGCGTCAGGGCGAGAAAAGTAGATCTGCTCAAAAGTGCAGCGGGCCATTTCGGTGGCCGGCGGGACGGCTTGTCGGCTGCGAACCAAATCGCCCTGCAAGACAACGATCTCGCCAGGATTGACCTCGCGAATGTCGAGACACCCGAGGGTTTGCAGCGCACCGGTCTCCGAGGCCACCACGTGTCCACCGCGAGGCAGGCGTCCCAATGACAGCGGACGGAACCCCCACGGGTCACGGGCAGCAATGACTTTCGTGCCGGCGATAATCGTCAAGCAATAGGCGCCCTGCCAACGAGGCATTACCTTGGCCAAACGCTCATCCCAGGTATCGCCTTCCATTCCGGCAAGCATCAGAGCCAAAACCTCGGTGTCAGACGAAGACTGCAGACCGGCACCCCGCTCCAGCAGCTCGGTGCGAAACCGATCGGCGTTGACCACATTGCCGTTATGGGCCAGGCCAAGGGGGCCGTGAATTGTTTCGACGACAAACGGCTGCACGTTGCGCTCGTTGCTGGCGCCCGTAGTCGAATAGCGGGTATGGCCGATGGCCATCCGTCCAACAAGCGGATCTAGTGTGGACGCCTCGAAAACCTGGCCGACCAAGCCCTGGCCCTTATGGGTCCGGACCGCCCGCCCGTCGGAAACAGAGATACCGGCCGCTTCCTGGCCACGATGTTGAAGGGCGTACAAACCAAAAAACGCAAGTCGGGCTGCGTCGTTGCCCGCAGTGGAAATACCGACAAGCCCACACTCCTCTTTAGGCCGGTCTGACTCGACGTGACTCTTCACTGGGACTCCTGGTTTGCGGCATCTACGAGGATCGGCGCAAGATTTCGTTGCAGCCGCGCCTCGAGCGGTTGTTCGCCGGGTTCGAAGACCTGCCCGGTCAGGCGTTCATAAAGATGTACGTAACGAGCGCTGGTCTCAGTCCAAACGGCCTCATCGAGTTCCGGGATGTCTCCGTCGACGAACCCGGCCGCTTTCAATGCGAGACGAACCGGCTCTTTGTCGTAGCCGTCGGGCGGCTGGCCAGCGGCGAGGCGAGACGCCAATGTGTCAGCGGCCCAGTATCGAGACGAATCCGGTGTGTGAATCTCGTCAATTAACAGCAGTCGACCATCCGGTCCGATGCCGAACTCGTATTTGGTGTCGGCCAACACGAAACCTGCTTCGGAGGCACGCTCAACTCCGCGAGCAAACAGCGCCAACGCAGCCTGTTGAACCTGTTCCCACACCGCGGCGTCGACCAGACCTTTTTCGACCACTTCATCGCAAGTGATAGGCGTGTCATGACCGGATCCGGTGACAGCTTTAGTGGTCGGCGTGATCAGATGCGACGGGAGAGGTCCGTGAGGGTCAAGACCGTCAGGAAGCAGGTAGCCGTACAGCTCCCGCTCGCCTTCCAGGTACCTGGGCAACATGGCCGTCGAGGTACTTCCGGTCAGTCGGGCCCGAACAATGACTTCGACCGGAAGCGGGCGGGCATCGATGGCTACCACCGCATTAGGGTCGGGAACCTCGATCACATGGTTAGCGATGATGTCGCTGGTTTGTTCGAACCACCACACCGCCAGTTGGTTCAGTACCTGTCCCTTGTGGGGAACAGCGTGGATGATGTGATCAAAAGCGCTGAGCCGGTCGGTGGTCACCAGCAGACGCCGTTGGTTAGGCAACGGCCAGGCTTCTCGAACCTTGCCGGAAACGCGCCCCGGTAGCCCCAAGTCGATCGTCATCAACGTCATGGGTGACCCACGGCTTCCTCCACAGTTCGGCCCTGTGCCGTCACGAGCGAACTGGTCACGCGTCTAGTTTGGCGGCGTCTTGCGGCGCTGCTCCCACCGTCACAGGATAGCGGCGTGCATCGGCGGCGGTCGCTCCCCACTCGACGCTCATTGAGCGGCCGGAGCATTCTCACCAATCCCCCGCCACGTCACGGTGTTGGGGCAATCAGCCGACAACGGCCCGAACGCCGGCTTCGAACAACGGAAGACACAAATTGGCGCCACGGCTGCGTACATCTGGACTCTGCCGGGCCACCACGTGGTCTTCCGGGTGAGGCATCAAACCGAGAACGAGCCCGGTGGAGTCACATACTCCGGCGATGTCATCAACCGACCCATTGGGGTTGATCGGGTACCGACCGTCAGCCGGTTCCCCCAGGGCGGAAACATAGCGAAGGGCCACTTGACCATCGGCCGACAGCTGGCTGGCATCTTCGCTGGTGAATCGTCCCTCGCCATGGGCGATTGGACACCAAAGCGGCTCCGAGAGACCGGCGGTCCAAACACACTTGGACGAACCGCCCGCCATGGCCTCAGCAGCCGACAGGTGAACCCACCGGCACTCGAAACGGCCGGCCTCGTTGTCGACCAAGGCGGCCGCGCTCCCTCCGCCCGGCAAGATTCCGGCCGAGACGAGAGCTTGAAAACCGTTGCAGACACCGAACATTGGAATCTCACGATCTCGGGCCTCGTTTATCTGGTCAACAAACCAGGTTGACAGGTCAAGACCCCACACCCGACCGGCTCCGAGAGCGTCACCGTAGGAGAATCCCCCCGGCAACGCCAGAAGCTGATGGTCGCTGAGCCGAACAGAACCTTCGCGAATTGCGGTCAGCGGAGCCTGTACTGCGGTGGCGCCGGCAAGCTCGAATGCCGCCGCCATTTCGTCGTTCCGGTTGGTACCCGGGGCAATTGGAATCAGAACCGATGGTGCGGTCATGCGTCCCCTCGATTCGCTGATACTGATGTGTCGGGCGAGTAGCCGGGCACGTGGCCCCGGTAAGCCCGTTCGATGTCGGCCAAACTCACGTCTAGCTCCGGGCCTACGCGCACCCGGTCATCATCGGTTACCCAGCCAACCCGTCTCGACGTGGGAACAAGCTCTTCGAAACGGTCGCTGTCATCAGGTTTGACCTCAACGAAGTACCGCCCCGATCCTTCGCCGAAGAGCTCCCTTGATCCATGTTCAGCGGCCAGCGAAACAGTGGCTCCCCGTCGTCCGGCAAAGCTCATTTCGGCGGCGGCCACCGCTGCACCACCGTCACCGATGTCATGCGCGCTGACCACCAGACCAGCTGCGATCGCTTGATGCAGATTGCGGTGCCGATCGGCGGCGACCGCATCAGGCGGAGGTACCGGGCCACCACCATCGTGCCCAACCACTTCGTCCAGATACGACCCGCCCAGCTCGCCGTCGGTTGACCCGACCAACCAGATGTCATTACCGGCTTCGACGAGGCCGGTAGCCGGAATGGTTGAAATGTCTGGGGTGATTCCCAGCGCAGTGATAATCAGGGTGGGAGTGACCGGGTCGTGGTTGCCGTCGGCGGTCACGAACTCGTTATAGAGCGAGTCCTTACCCGACACGTACGGACTGCCGTGGTTGACAGCGGCGTCGTGACATCCACGGCAAGCGTCGACGAGGTCGGCCAGAGCCGAAGGTTCCGTCGGGTCACCCCAAGCAAAGTTGTCCAACAGGGCAATACGGTCTGGATCTGCACCGGCCACCACGGCGTTTCGAATTGCTTCATCAACGGCCGCCCAGGCCATGGCGTAGGTGTCGTGGCGACCAAGCAAGATGGCCGCCCCAATGCCGATGACGGCGCCGCGAACCGGCTCCGAACCAGACGTCACGGCCGAAACACCCGACGGGACAAAGACGGTTCCGTCGGCCGGTCCATCCATTGACGGGCCGCCGTAGGGTCGAACCACCGTGGAACCCAACACCTCATGGTCGTAACGACGGACGACATCCTCGTTGGAGCGAAGCGACGGGTGCGCTAGCAGTCGAAGCAGCGCTTCGGTTGCCGACAGCTGTGAACCAACAGGCTCGACGTCTGCACGCGGGGCCCTTGGCCCCCGATTCCGCTCGGCTTTAAGATGAAGTCTCGGACGGCCGTCGTGCAGGAACCTGCAGTCCAGGTCAACCACCGAAATCTCGCCGGACAGAACTTGCAGACGACCCTCACCGGTCATCCGGCCGATCACGGTTGCGTCAACCTGCCAGGCCTCGGCCAACGCCAAGAGGGCATCGGGCTTGTCAGTGGCGACGACCATTCGTTCCTGTGCTTCGGACAACCACACTTCCCATGGGGCCAATCCCGGGTACTTTCGCGGAACCAGGTCGAGTTGCAC
>CALJMD010000481.1 GCA_937981915.1 uncultured Acidimicrobiales bacterium | reverse complement strand
CACGGAAACGTCGGAACTTCGAGGCCTCGACGCCGGAGCGAGCGGACAGTGGCTGGTGGCCATGACCGGCAATCGCGACGAACCGGGTCAGATGACGTTCACTCCGCAGGGATCGGGCGACGTGGTGCGGGCATTGCGTTCCGTGCTGCCTCGCAGCTGGGTCGGCACGCCGCTGCGGCGGCAAGTGGCGGGCTAGCAGCTACAGCAGAAACAAGAACTGCACCAGACCGGCGACCAGAATGGCGCCGAGAAGAATGCTCAAGGTGATGACGATTGAAGGTCTCATCTGTTCCCAGGGTAACGATGTGTTGGTCGAAGGAGAATCCACCTGCGGCAATGGTCAGGTGACCAGCCGACTAGAGCGGATTCTCTTTCGGTCGCTCACGTGTGGGGCTCAGCGACACCGGCGAAGAAACCGAACGTGACGCCATGTCAGCTCCCGGTCGCAGCGTCACCTCGTCGCCTTCGTTGAGGCCAACGTCTCGCGCGGCGGAACCGCGATCGACGGCCAAGGCCAACAATCCGGCGCTGTCCACCAGCAGCCCCACGGCACCGACCCCGATGTCGGCGAACGCCGTGACTCGCGAGGCGGTACGGGTTGCCGTGCGACCGTCCGGCGAACGGGTTTCCACTGACACCGCCGAGGGCCAACCGGCAAGATCTTCCGGCTCGAGGTTCAACTGGGCGTTGCCGAAACGGTCAACCCACAGCACTTCGGCTCGGATGGAACCGTCGTCGTCGGTTTGGGCCACCGGTAGGAGACCTGGCATCAGCTGGGTGGCGTCGATCGAGGTCCCCAACTCGTCAAGCGGCACGCCGTTGCACAGGTGGGCGGCCGCCGGGGCGAACACGTCACGACCGTCAAAGGTGGACGGTCCGGCCACCAAACCGGTTTCGGGGTCTTCGCGCACCAGCTGATATTCAGGATTGTCGAGTACCACGGCGGCGGTGGCGCCCCCGATCATGGCTACCGCCGGAGCGAGTACGCCGTTGTCCGGGCCGATGAGGAACGCTCCACCGTCGGCCACTTCAACCGCTACTGCTTTGCGGCTCGACCCGACACCGGGGTCGACCACGGCCAGTGCGACGCCGGGTGCCATGTACGGCACCGAACGGGCCAACACTAGGCCACCGGCCCGAATGTCGTGCGGGGCCACGTTGTGGCCGATATCGATCACTTTGACATCGGGGGAGATACCCCGAATAACCGAGTGGACGACACCGACGAACTCGTCGTCAAGGCCGTAGTCCGACAGAAAGGAGATGGTGTTGAATCGCATTTGGTTCGTCGAGTCTTGTCGTGGGTTCGGGTGACGGCGGGCGAGCGGTCAGGCGCCCAGTTCTCGGGACCGTTCGGTGGCGGCTCGCACGGCAGCGGCCACATCGGCCCGCACCGCGCCCTGTTCCAGCGCGGCCAAACCGGCGGCGGTGGTTCCGGCCGGTGTGGTGACCGCTGCTCGCAGATCGGTAGCCGACTGGCCGGTCTCCACCAGCATCTTTCCCGCGCCGTGAATGGTGGCGTGAGCCAATGTGGCGGCGAGGTCTCGCGGCAGGCCAACTTGAACACCGGCGTCGGTCATGGCCTCGGCCATCAGGAAAAGGTACGCCGGGCCACTGCCGGACAGCCCGGTCACGGCGTCCAACTGCGCTTCGGTCACCTCGACGGCGGCACCAACGGCGCCCAGGATGCCAAGGCCCCACTCGACGTCATCAGCGGTGGCAACCGAGCCAGGGGCCAGAGCCGCTGCGCCGGCTCGCAGCAGGGCCGGGGTGTTCGGCATGGAACGAATGATGGGGACACCGCCTCCGACCGCGTCCTCTAACGCGGCGATGGTGACACCGGCAGCCACCGACAGCAGGCGGGTAGGGCCATCAAGTTCTCGAGCCACTTTGACCGCCAAGTGCGGCTTGACCGCCAACAACGTGTCGGTGTTGGCCATCGCCGACTCCCCCACTGACACGCCGGGGTAGGCGTTGATCACGGCGTCTCTGGTAGCGGCGATCGGGTCGGCCACGTGCAGGTCGGCGGGGTCCGCCCACCCGGCCGCCAGCAGCCCGGACAGCAGAGCTTGGCCCATCTTTCCACCGCCGACAATCTGAAGCTTGGCAACCATAGGGGTGAGCGTACCGGCTGCCGACGGCCCCGGCCTAGGAGTCAGCGAAGCGCGAGGCGTAACCGATGCGGATAGCGGGAGGGAAGTACTGCTCGACCCACTGATAGATGGACCCCAACACCCGGTCCAGCTCATCGTCGAGACGTTCCAACGGCACGAGGGCGTTATCGACCTGCCCTTGGATGAACACGGCGTCTTCCTTGCCGATCATGAACGACGCCCCATACATTTTGGCGTTGCGTCGCAGGAGATGGGCGAACAGCTCGGCGTGGTTCTCCTCCGGACCGGGCATGAAGTACGTCTCGAAACGCAGGGTTCGTTGCCGCAGGTGGAAGTACACGGTGTAGAACTCTTTGGCCTCGCCCCTCATGCGAATGAACCAGGCCCGGGCGGTGTGAACGTCACGTTCCACCGCGTCGACCAGGGGATTGTTGTCGGCTTGTTCGGTCAGCCACCGGTCAATGGCCGCTTCCAGCTTCTCAAGCTCGGCCTCGGTCAGCGGACGCTCCCGGCTACTCACAAGGGACCAAGGCCCTGGTGGAAAGGTCTTCGTACATTCGACGCAATCGGGCGGCCGATACCGACCAGGTGTAGGTGCGGGCCCGAGCGGCAGCCGAAATCGAAAGACGCCGAGCCAAGACGGGGTCGGCCAGCACAGCGTCAATGCGCTCGGCGTACTCGGCCGGGTCCCGGCTGTCGATCAGGTAGCCGCTGTGACCATGCTCGACCAACGTCAGCAGGCCGCCAACGGCGGAGGCCACGGTGGGCAGCCCGCAGGCGGCCGCTTCCAACGCGACCAGGCCGAACGATTCCGATCGGCTGGGCACCAGGCAAACGTCGGCGGCCCGGTAATAGGTGGACAGCAGATGATGCGGCTTGGCCGGAATGAACTTCACCCGTTCGGTGAGGTCAAGATCGGCGATCATGTCACGGATGCGGGTTACTTCACCGTCACCGCCGGCCCCCGATGCTCCTCCGACGATCCACAGCCGAGCGTCTTTACGCTGCACCTTGGCCAACGCCTGTACGGCGACGTCGACACCTTTCAGGGGCTGGATGCGACCGACGAACAGCAACACCGGAGCGTCATCGGTTTTCAGCGCCCAGCGGGCGCCACCTTGGCTGCCGGGTGAGAAAAGTGCGTGGTCTACACCGGGGGGTACCACTTCGATGCGATCGGGTGGGCAGGCGTAGTAGTCGATGAGTTGTTCCGCTTCGGCGTCCGCATTGGCCAGCACGACGTCGGCACAGGCCATGACGGCCGATTCGGCTTTGGCCCTCGACTCCGGCTCGTGATCGCCCGATTCGGCTTTGACCCGCGCCAGCGTGTGGAACGTGGTGAGCAGAGGCAATCCCAGCAACTGTTTGAGGGTGCGTCCGGCCACCCCGGACAGCCAGTAGTTGGCGTGGATAACGTCCGGTTTGAACTCCAGGCAGTCCCGATACACCCATTCGCTGTAGTGGTCGACGTAGTCCGGCAGTTGTTCTTTGGCCAGGTCAACCGGACCGGCGGGCACGTGCACCACTTCGAAACCCGGTTCAACCGACACCACTTCGGGCAACTCGTCATGCCAGCGGCGGACGTACACCCGGCATTGCACACCGGCTTGGGCCAGCGCTGATACCAGCTCTCGTACGTACACGTTCATGCCGCCGCCGTCACCGGTTCCCGGTTGGGCCAACGGTGACGTGTGGAGCGAAAGGATTGCCGCTCTTCGAAT
>CALJMD010000480.1 GCA_937981915.1 uncultured Acidimicrobiales bacterium | reverse complement strand
CCGGTCCTCTGGCACCTTCTGATCACTACGCGGTAGTAGTTGACCTCGACAACCGGCAGACTCTTGGCCATGGCTGATGCACCTTCACCCCCAAGCGGCCCATCGGCTGGCCCTCCAGCCGGGTGGTACGCCAATCCAAGCGGTGAAGGTCATCGTTGGTGGGATGGAGACGAGTGGACCGACGCGGTCGCGACAGGGGCAGACGGTCTGACTCCGACCGGGGAGAACTCGGACACGATGGTGCCTCCTCCGCCTCCACCTGTCCCGCTTCAACCGCTGACTCAAGCGCCGTTGATGTCGGTCGGCGATTGGATCGGTCGGTCGTTTCGGTTGACGATCGGATCGCTCGGTTTGTATATGCCGCTGATTTTGCTCGTTGTCATCCCTTGGTTCCTGGCATTGGCCGTGAACGCCTGGTATGGCCTTCGTGACGGTGTCATGGTGGCCGACTTCGAAACTGGTGACATCGCTTTTGAGAACCTCGATGGTCGAGCGCCCTACCTCGGGGCGGCCGCCGTCTTGCTGTTCATGCTGTTTCTCGGACTTCGACTTCTATACACCTATGTCAGCCGCAGTGTGGCAGTGGCGTACCGGCGGGCCGACGACGCCTCCCCAGCACCAACAACATCAGATGACGAGCCGCCCGAAGCGGTGAACACCCTCGGATTGGCCGCCCGCCAGTGGCCTTCGGTCATCGGTGTGACCATCGTGCGGACGCTCGTCTACATCGTTTTGTACCTGGCCGGATGGTTGGCCGTCTTGCTGTCGCCGGTGATGGTCCTGGCTGCACCCGTCATCGTGGGAGTAATGGCCTGGTTCTGGCTTCGTCACGTGTTGGCCAATGCTCCCGCCGCCGACGGTCACGGTTGGAGGTCGTCGCTTGACCGAGCGAGAGCGGCCACCGCCGATCGGGCCATGGGCGTCTTCGGGCGATTGGTCTCATTGACCATTGTTGGGTTCTCGCTGCTCATCGTGGCCAACACGTTCGGTAGTGTGGCAGCCGCTATCAGCGGAAGTCAGCCCGACACTCCGGTAGAACCGTTTGCCGAAACCGTGCTGTTCAACGATCTGTTCCCAAGCAACCCGGCAGCGCTGGCGTTGTCGTGGGTCTTTCTGGCGATCGGTGTAGGGGCGTGGCAAGTGTTGTCCGCTACTGCACACACGTTGCTCTACCTCGATTTGCGGGGCGAACTCGACTTGAGTGGCGAAGTCTCCAAGGCCGACGCGGCAGTCTGACCGTACAGAAATCGGCCATCGGCCCCTAGCGGCTGAACTAGTCTTGATCGGCGTGACTGACGGTGATCCCGAGCTTCTAGCCGAACAGGCGTACCTCGATGGCGCCTACCGGTGTCTGGAGGCGATGCGCCAACGCACTGAGAGGACGACAGCGGTGTCGGCCCGCATCGCCGAGAGCGACAAGACGATAGACGCCCAGGTGGCGCAATATCACCTTGAGCGCCGCTTGGAGGCGCTCGGCCAGTCTTCTGCCCCGCTGTGCTTTGGGCGAATCGACACCGAAGAGCGTGAGCAGTGGTACGTGGGGCGCCGTCACGTTGAGGACGACGACGGTCAAGCGGTGGTGGTTGACTGGCGGGCGCCTGTTTCGGCTGCCTTCTACCGAGCCACAGCCATTGACCCGTATGGCCTGACGTTCCGCCGTCGTTTCAGTATCGAAGGAACGAACATCACGGCCCTGTTCGATGAGGATCTGACTGACGTCGAGGCGGGTGCTGCCGTCGGCGTTCCTGATCCGTTGCTGGCCGAGTTGGAGCGTTCGAGGTCAGGCCAGATGACCGACATCGTCTCCACCATCGCCGCCGAACAGGACGAGATTATTCGGGCGCCGCTGGAAGAGTTGTTGATCGTGCAGGGAGGGCCCGGTACCGGCAAGACAGCTGTCGGCCTGCATCGCGCCGCGTTCCTGCTGTTTCAGAATCGGCTGGAGCTGATGGATAAGAGGGTCCTGGTTATCGGCCCGAATCCGGTCTTCTTGCGCTACATCTCAGACGTGTTGCCGTCACTGGGGGAGACGTCGGTTCGCCAGACCACCGTCGAGGGTCTGATGGCGGCCAACTATCGGGTCAAATCGAGCGACGATCCGGCTGTTCGCCGGGTCAAAGGCGATATCAAAATGGCTGCTGTTGTTGAGCGAGCCATTCGTCAGCGCATAGGTGTTCCCGAAGACGGTCTGACGGTTAAGGCCGGATTGGCCATCGTCCGCTTTGAGCCCGCGGACCTGGACCAGATGGTCAAGTCGGTTCTGTCCGGTGGTTTGGCCTTCAACAGCGCCCGAGACATCTTTCGACGCATGGTGGTCGCCGAAGCTTGGCGCCGTCACTCCGCTCGACCCGAAGTTGACCCGGCGCAAGAGCCGGTTTTCAATCGGGCGGCCAACAACGATGCTGACCTGCGCAAAGCTCTGAACGCAATGTGGCCGTCGATGTCGGCCCCGTCGGTTGTTACCAGGCTGTATCGCAATGCTAAACGGCTTGGATTGGCTGCTGAAGGTTTCCTCTCCGAGACCGAACAGCAGCTGCTGTTGCGCAAAGGGCCATCCAAGTTGGCCGACGAACCATGGACCTCTTCTGATCTTCCCATTCTCGACGAAGCCGATCGTCTGCTGGACGGCACGTCGGTCAGTTACGGGCACGTCGTGGTCGACGAAGCGCAAGACGTGTCCGCAATGGCTCTGCGAATGATTGGGCGCCGAGCCGATCGAGCGTCGATGACGATTCTCGGCGACCTGGCCCAGGCCACCTCGACCGAAGCCATCAACTCATGGGAGGCGGCGGCAGATAATCTCCTCTCCGGTCACGATGTCGACCGGCACGGTAGCGTGCGGTTGGCCGAGTTGACGGTCGGCTATCGGGTACCTTCGGCCATTTTGGATGTGGCGAACCGACTGCTACCGGCAGCGGCTCCGACGGTGACGCCCGCTCGTTCGGTTCGACCCGGGGGCGAGCCGCCCCGTGTCCACCGCTTTACCGACCCGGCGGAACTGATCGACATCGTGCGGGCCGAGGCCGACTCGCTGCGGGATCGCGGTCTCAGCGTGGCCGTAATCTGCACCGATGATCGAGTGAACGAGATCGCCGCAGCCCTCGATGAAGGCGGGAGCGCGGCAGAAGCAGTAGGTGGCGGTTCCCTACCGGGCCGCCAGTCGGTCGCTGTACTCGGGCCGGCACAGGCCAAAGGCTTGGAGTTCGACGCCGTGATTCTGGTTGAGCCGGCCGACATTGCCGACCTACCGTCGGGGGGCCGGCACCTCTATGTCTCCATGACGCGGGCCGTGCAGTACCTTGCGCTGGTGGCTGCCAAGCCGCTGCCGACAGACCTCGGCTTGACCTAGAACTGGACGTTGATAGGACTGGCCGCTTCGGGAATGTCGAGTTCAAACGAATCCTGTCGTTTGAATCCGAAGGTTGAGGCCACCAGATTCGACGGGAACTGTTCCACCCGATTGTTGTTCTCCCGTACGTTGCCGTTGTAGAAGCGCAGTGAAGCTTGAATGCGATCTTCGGTGTTGGCCAGCTCACGCTGTAGTTCCAGGAAATTCTGGTTGGCCTTCAGGTCCGGGTAGGCCTCGAGCCTGGCCATTAGGCGTCCGAGGGCACCCTGAAGCTTCATTTCGTCGGCGGCCTGACTTGCGGCTGAGCCGTTGTTGGCTACTGCCTGTTCCCGCATAGCGGTGACCTCACGCATTAGGTCGCGCTCGTGACCGGCGTAGCCTTTGACGGTGTTGATCAGGTTCGGTATCAAGTCGTATCGACGCTTGAGTTCGGTCTCGACGTTTGACCACGCCTCAGTGCAATGGTTGCGGGCGGCTACCAGCCGGTTGTAGAGGCTGGCCACGACGGCGCCGATGACGAGAACGATGCCGAGTGCGATAAGAACGGGAATCATTGTTGCCTTCCTGATTCAGTTGAGAGTGAAGAGTGTTCGGGGTGGAAGAGGTAGCCGGGCATCAGCGCCCGAGTGTGGGTGAGAAAGTCAAGTGTGGGCTCGACTGCCTCCAACTTGAGTTTGCGGTCGCCGTAGGTGACGAGCCAGCCGCCCTCAAGCTCCAGAACCGAACCGGTGTTGGCCATGAGGAACTCGATCATGGCTGTGTTGCAGAAGTCGTAGGCGAACTTCTTGTTGGCGCTTTTGACCTCGTAGGCTCTCGAGAACTCGACGGACTCGAAGTCGATGTCGCTGCCGGTGAAGGCGTGCAGGAATCGTTTGCCCATGTGTTCGGGCGAAATTCGCAGTTCGGGAAACGCCTGCTCAAGTTGAATGGCCGCCACCCACATCCAGTGATCCTGGGTTGTTCGATCGCCGTCGCTGTCGGTTGATTCGGTCTCGTAGTGATAGGTGAAGGCCACAGCCTCACGGTCTCGCCACACGCCGCGGAGGACGTCTTCGCCGTAGCGGTCATCACCGCGATTCAGTTTGTTGACGAAGCCAAAATAGTCGGCGATGCCGTAGTTCTTGCCGTGGTCGTAGGTCCAGCCGCGATCGGCGGCCCAGCCAGCCCACACGTCACGTCGAGCCAGTTCACGCTTCCACAGCCAATAGCCGATACCGGCTGCAGCGGCGATAGCGAGCACCACTAAAAGGACGACTACTAGGCCGTTCACGTCATTGCCTCCTCAGACGATGCTCCAACACCTACGTGGGTAATTGTACCGCACCTAGTCATCCCGTTTATGTCGGGTTGGTCAGTACAGCACTTGACGGCTGGCCAAGTAGCGATGACTAGATGTCGAGAAGCTCCTGGTCGATCAGGCTTGAGTTGTTGATGATGTAGTCCCGTCGAGTTGCCACGTCGCTGCCCATCAAGACGTCGAACAACTTGGCCGCATCGGTGGCCTCTTTGGCGTCGTTCATGGTCATCCGTTTGAGGATTCGGGTCTTGGGGTCAAGCGTCGTTTCTTCCAGCTCGTCGACGTTCATCTCGCCGAGGCCTTTGAACCGCTTCCACTTATCGGAGTTGATGTTGTGCTTGGCCGCCAGAGCGTCTCGTTCGGCTTCGTCGTAGGCGTAGACCAGCTCACCTTTGACTTTGGAGGCAAACAGCGGTGGCTGTGCGGCGAAGACCATGCCATGTTCAAGCAGCGGCCGCATGTGGTGGTACATCAACGTGAGCAGAAGGCAGCGGATGTGGCTGCCGTCAACGTCGGCGTCACACAGAATAATGATCCGTCCGTAACGGGCGGAGGCAACGTCGAAGTCTTTGCCGGAACCGGCGCCGATCGCGGTGATCAAGGCTTGTGCTTCGGTGTTCTCCAGTACCTGTTTCAAGCTGGCTTTGCCGGCGTTGACGACTTTGCCTCGTAGGGGGAGAACGGCCATTGTCTCCGCGTTGCGGCCCTCTTTAGCCGGGCCGGCGGCCGAGTTGCCCTCCACGATCAAAAGCTCGGAGTCGGGTCCGTGGATTCGACAGTCGGCCAGCTTGTCCGGCATTCCGGTGGAGGACAGGTTGGCGGCCTTGCGTCGCAGCTCCAGTTGTTGCTTGGCTGCGACCCGGGACAGTACGGCTTGTGCCATCTTGTCTCGCAGCGCGTTGATCTGCGTCTTCTTGCCACCACCGGCCGACCAGTCGGCGAAACCTGACTTGACCGTCTCATAGACGAGGTTCTGAATGGCCGGCGTTCCCAACTCCTGCTTGGTCTGACCCTTGAACTGCGGCTCGGGGAACGTGACCTTTACCGCCGCGACTAGTCCTTCTTGAATGTCGGACGGCGTGGCCCGGTCGTTGTTCGATTTGGCCAGCTTCTTGAGTTTCTTGGTGTCGGCCAGCAGTTCGTCGTTAGCCACTTTGGACAGTGCCCGCTCAAAGCCGGCGACGTGGGTTCCCCCGTCACTGGTGGGGATGGTGTTGACAAAGCTGACGACGGTGGTGTCGTAGCCCTTGACCCAGCGCAAGGCGATGGAAATACCACACGGCCGGGTGACCGTGGTCATTGTTCCGTCGACGGGCACTCGTTCTTCGAAGGTGGCGTCGTCTTGAATGGTGATGATGTCAGTGACGGATTCGCCGATGGACAGGAAGTCGACGTAGTCGGCCAAACCACCGGCGGCCACGAATTCTTCGGGCTTCTGATTGGGATTTCGCTTGTCGTTCAGCCGAACATGCAGACCGGGAACCAGGAAGCAGACACGGGCAACGTGATCTCGTACTTGTTCGTACTCGATGGTGGCCTCGTCATCAAAGATCTGCAGGTCAGGCCAGAAGCGGACTCGGGTGCCGGTTCGGTTGAGCGGAATCTTCTTAACTTTGGCCAGTTTCGAGGTCGGCTTGAACGTGCCGGAGTTCAGGTAGTTGCCGGGCTCTCGTTCCAGGAACACCAGGCGCCATGTGGCGCCATCTCGATCGACTTCAGCTACGACCTTTGAAGCCAACGCGTTGACCACCGATGCGCCGACTCCGTGTAGGCCGCCCGACGCGCTGTAGGCGCCGGAGCCGAACTTGCCTCCGGCGTGCAGCTCAGTGAAGACGACTTCAAGGGCGGTCCGACCGTCGGGCTTGCGGCCGATCGGGATGCCACGCCCGTCGTCGGTGACTTCGATGGAGCCGTCTTTGTGCAGCGTGACGTCGATATTGGACGCGAACCCGGCGGCCGCTTCGTCGACCGCGTTGTCGATGATCTCCCAGACCAGGTGGTGGAGACCTTCTGGACCCGTACCCCCGATGTACATGCCCGGCCGTTTTCGAACCGCGTCGAGTCCTTCGAGGACCTGAATTTTGGTCTGATCGTAGTCGTTTGACGACTTGCGCGTAGCGGCCTTCTTGGCTGCGGTTCTCTTTGTAGGCTTCTTGGCTGTTGTTTTTGCCGTTGGCTTCTTCACTGTCTTTTGGGCCGTCTTCTTAGCCGTGACTTTTTTGGTGGACTTCTTAGTGGACTTTTTGGATGATTTGCTGGCTGCCATGTCGCTTACCACCGGAGGGCGCCGACGGCCAGGATGCGGCTCTTCGTGTCGGAGCTGACACCGTCACGTCGGGTCTCTCGAAGTTTCAGAGGCTCCGGAGTGTTATCCGGTTTGGTTGGTGCACCATCCTGGCCGACGATGCACATCGTTCGGTCGCCTGATCCGATCCAGGCGTAGTCGAGTCGATTCTCGTTCTTGAACTTGGTGATTCGGACCCCGCCCGTACCTCGACCCTTGGTGGGGATCTCACCGGCGCTGGTGGCCTTGGCCGTGCCCCGGTCGGTGACGGTGATGATGGTGGCCTGGCCGTCAGCGATGCCAGCCCCGACTACCCGGGCTTTGCCTCGCAGTTTGATGCCGGCCACACCTTTGGCCGCCGGACCTTGAAGGCTGATTGAGGTGGCCGTGGTTCGTAGAGCCTGGGCATCAGAACCGACGAAGACTACCTCGTCGCTTTCGGCCGCAGCGAAAGCGGCAACCACCCGGTCAGCGTTTCCGAGGCCGATAATGGCTTTGCCTGATTTGAGGTCGTTCAGCGCCTTGCGGTCGAGGCGTTTGGCCATGCCTGCTGCGGTCACCACCAATATGGGATCGCCGTCCAGTCCGAACACGGCGACCACGGTGTCCTTGCGATCGGCGCCTATGACTTCGTCGGCGCCCTTGCCTCGGCTGCGGCCGCCCACTTCGGGAACGTCGGCTGCGGTGACCTTCAACAGCTTCCCGGACGATGTCAGCGCCAGCAACGGCTGACGCAGCGTGGTCATCACCACTGAGGTGAGCACATCGTGGCGAGAGGGGCTGTAGCTTTTGGAGGTTCCCTGCGGCTCGCGGCCCAGCAGGCCCGAGGCGGTAAGGCTGACAACGCAGGGATCGTCGGGAAGGTCGGCCACGACCTGTTCTTCCAGCTGATCGAGTTCGGGGATGTCATCAGCGGAGATGATTTTGGTGCGACGCTTGTAGCCGTACTTGTCGACGATCTCTTTCAACTCGCTCAACACCATCGTGCGGCGGCGCTGTTCTGAACCCAGGATCTTCTTGAGGCTCTTGATCGTGGCTTCCAGTTCGGCCTTTTCTTCCACCAACTGGGTGTACGACAACGCAGTGAGACGACGTAGTTGTAGATCCAGAACGTATTCAGCTTGGCGCTCGCTCAGCTTCAGTCGCTTCATGAGTCGCTGGCGAGCTTCCTTGCCGTCCTTGGAGTTGCGAATGATGGAGACGACCTCATCGATGTTGTCGATGGCAATAAGTAGGCCTTCCACCAGGTGAAGCCGGTCCTCGGCTCGCCGAAGCCGATACTCGGTGCGCTTCACGATCACGTCGAGACGGTGGTCGATGTAGTGGCGGCACAGGTCGTAGAGGCCGAGTGTGGTCGGGATTCCGTCGACCAGTACCACGTTGTTGATGCCGAAGGTCTCTTCCAGCGGTGTCAGCTTGTACAGCTTTTCGAGGAGGAGTTCGGGGTTGACTCCGGTCTTGCATTCGATGATCAGACGCAGACCGGACTTGCGGTCCGACAGGTTTTTCACATCGGCGATGCCGGTGATCTTGCCGGAGTTCACCAGGTCTTTGACCTTGGCGACCACCCGTTCCACACCCACCAAATACGGAAGCTCGGTGATCTCCAAACCCTGGCGGGCTCGGGTGACGTTGACGATTTCGGCCTTGGCCCGGATCCGAACCGTGCCTCGCCCGGTCTCATACGCGTCGCGAATGCCATCGGCGACCAGCAGGCCACCGGAGGGAAAGTCAGGTCCCGGAACCTTTGCCATCAACTCATCGACAGTTGGCTTGGGGCGGCGCTTCTTCATGACAAGCTCGATGGCGTCGTACACCTCGGCCAGGTTGTGCGTCGGCATGTTGGTAGCCATGCCCACGGCAATACCGCTGGTGCCGTTGACCAACAGGTTCGGCAGTAGGGCCGGAAGGTACGCCGGTTCCTCGGTTTCACCGTCGTAGGTCGGCCGGAAGTCGACGGTCTCCTCGTCGATCTCGCCGAGAAGGTCAAGGGCGGCCGGGGTCAGACGACATTCGGTGTAGCGGTAGGCGGCCGGTGGGTCGTCCAGGCTGCCAAAGTTTCCCTGCGGATCAATCAGCGTGACCGGCTTGGCGAACGGCTGGCCCATGCGAACCAACGTCTCGTAGATGGCGCTGTCCCCATGAGGGTGGAACTTCGCCATGACGTCGCCGACGACGTGAGCACATTTGCGGTGTGGGCGGTCCGGAAACAACCGCATCTCCCGCATGGAATACAGGATCCGGCGCTGCACCGGCTTCAACCCGTCCCGAACATCGGGAATAGCCCGGGATGTGATGACCGACAACGAATAGGCCAGGAACGATTCACCCAGTTCCTGGTCCACCGGGACGTCTTCGACTTCGCGGGCGAAGGGAATCAATTCACCTTGAGTTGCCATGAGCTATGAGTTTCCTGCCTCGAATTGCTGGCCTAGTGCTGCCGGGGTCGATGAGTGGCGACACCCGCCGGTGGTCGCCAGTAGAGCTCGCCGTTTCATTCTCGCCGCCAGACGCCTTGTTGCCTCGGCGGCCAGTTGCGATCGCCACTGACAGCCTTCTGGCAGCGGTCGACGCGAAACCGGTTCTACTACCGATAATGGCAACTGCGAGCGTCCCGTTGGTGGATGCGGGCCTTCTCTTTTTTGCTCCGTCGCTTTCGAGGATCGGTGTAGGTCGGGCGTTCGAGAGGGGGATTGACCTGTCACGTGGTCACCGGCTTTGCCTCGCAGAGTCGCTACTCTTTTCCTATGTGGCCCTGAACCCGGACGAACTGCGCAAAAAGCTGCAGGAAGCAGGCGAGGCGGCGCGCAAAGCCGCCAACGAGCGAGGTCTGGACAACAAGCTGAATGATGCGCTTGGCGGATTACCGATCAACTTCACGCCGCCGACAAAGCCACGTCCGCTGGAAGAAGTTCAGGCTGATCTGGATCGCCTGGTCGGGTTGCACAGCGTAAAAGAACAGGTGCGAACCCAAATCGCGTTCCTTCAAATTCAGGCTCGCCGAGCCGAACACGGACTCACCGAAGTGGCCGGCGGCCAACACCTTGTCTTCATGGGGAACCCGGGCACCGGGAAAACCACCGTTGCCCGCCTTATGGCCGAGATGTACCGATCCATCGGCCTGCTCAAGAAAGGTCACTTGGTCGAAGTCGATCGAGCGGACCTGGTGGGTCAATACGTCGGCCATACCGCCAACAAGACCAACAAGGCGGTCAAACGGGCCCTGGACGGAATTCTGTTCATCGACGAGGCGTATGCTCTGTCGCCCGACGGCATTGGTCGCAACGACTTTGGTTCCGAGGCCATCGAGACACTCCTGAAACGCATGGAGGACCACCGGGATCGACTAGTGGTGATCGTGGCCGGCTATCCGAAACTGATGGAACGGTTCCTGAAGTCCAATCCCGGTCTACGGTCCCGATTCTCCCGTGAGATCGAGTTTCCTGATTACACCGCCGAGGAGCTGGTCGAGATACTGGTCAAGATGGCTGACGACGCCGACTATCAGCTCGACTCGACGTCGAAAGAAACCTTGCAGCGAATCTTCACCGCTAACTCTGGGCGCAAAGGTTTCGGCAACGCCCGCTATGCCCGGACGCTGTTTGAACAGGCCATCAATCGTCAAGCGTTGCGCCTGGCTCAGGACCGCGAGATCGCATCGCTGGGCCCGACTATCGTGTCCACGCTTACCTCAGGCGATCTAGACGCAGCCGTCGTGCTGCTCGAGAAGCGCCCACCGAGCCCATAGGTGGTCGACTGGTTCGACAATACTCACCGGTCGCTGCGGCGCTGTTTTCATCCGGTGGCCGAGATCGCCCAGTTAGAGGGCCATGGCCCGTTCGAGATCGAGTTGCTCGGCGACTCCTACGCCTTGTTTCGCTCCGGCGAGACGTGGACCGTGCTGGTAAACCAGTGTCCCCATCGATTGGCTCCTTTGACCACTGGAGGGCTAGAGCCAGGGCCCGGTAGCCGAGCTGGTGAGATGGTGATTCGCTGCGGTTACCACGGATGGTGTTTTGACGCCTCGGGAACATGTGTGGAGATACCGTCGAGCGGTGACGGCCCGATTCCGCCTACCGCCCACATCACCCCCGCCGCCGTCGTGCGTGAGGCGTTTGGTCTTATCTGGGTGTCATTGGATGACCCGGTGGTCCCGATGCCGGAGGTAGCCGAATGGGATGATCCCGACTTTGGACTCGCTCGCCTGCCCGTTCAGGAGTGGGCAGCCGGAGCCGCCCAGGTAACCGACAACTTTCTTGACGTCGCCCACTTTCCCTTCATGCACCTGGGGACCATCGGCGACCCGGACGATCGAACGGTTGGGGACTACACGGTCAGCCGCGACCAGTGGGTGTTCCGAGCCGTTCATCGCCACAAGGCCGCCCTCATCGACGGCTCAGGTCGGATCGTCGACCGAACAATGGAATTCGAGTGCACCGCTCCGCACCATCTACGGCTTCGCCTCGACTACGGCGAACACGGCGCAACCGTTTTGTTGTTCTTCCATCAACCGGTCAGTGCGGAACGTACCCGTCTGTACATCATGGATTTGTCCACCAGTAGGGCCGCTGGACAGGGAGACCCGCAGCAGGCCATCGATTTCCAGATGGCGGTTGGGGCCGAGGATCGGGTCATTCTTGAGCAGTTCCGCCACAAAGGGCTACCGCTTACGCCGGGTCTGGAAACCCACGTGAAAGCCGATCGGATAACCGTTGAGTACCGCCGAGTACTCAACGACCTGGCCGCTCTCGCCTGAGTACCGACTGGTTCTCGTACCGATCGCGGTCGAACAGGTGTGGCGTCGCCGAGATTTACCGTGATACTGCCTGGCATGGCTTCGCTTATGGACCGGTACCCCGGCATCGACGACCTTGAACGTCGGGCGTCAAAGCGCATTCCCTTCTTCGCCTGGGAGTACCTGGCCAGCGGCACCGGTGACGAGTCGTCAGTGCGTCGCAATCGAACGTCGTTGACTGACATTGTGCTGCGTCAAGAGTTCCTCAAGGGAATGTTGAAACCGAACACCGAGACGACTCTTTTCGGTCGAACCTACGCGTCGCCGATCGGTATCGCCCCCGTAGGCATGACCGGCCTGATCTGGCCCGGTGCCGACACCGCGTTGGCCAAAGCGGCGGCCGATCGCAACATCCCCCACACGCTAAGCACTGTGGCCACCACCGCCCCTGAGGTGATCGGCCCTCTGACCCAAGGCAACGGCTGGTTCCAGCTGTACCCGCCACGGGATCCTGAAATGCGAGCCGACATTTTGGGCCGGGTCCGAGACTCCGGCTACGAGACATTGGTGGTTACTGCCGATATTCCCGCTCCCAGTCGGCGGGAACGGCAACGTAAAGCGCAGATTCGGGTTCCGCCGTCCATTGGACCGACTCTGGTAGCGCAGGCCGCCATCCACCCGGCGTGGGCGATGGGGACCGTGCGCAACGGTCTGCCTCGTTTCAAGATGCTGGAGAAGTACGTCGACCGGGCCACGATGCGTCAGACGGCTGGTTTTGTCGGCGCTTCTCTGGGTGGAACGCTGTCGTGGGACTACATGTCGCAGGTTCGCGACCTCTGGGATGGTCCGCTGGTAATCAAAGGCATTCTTGATCCGGCTGATGCCCAGCGGTGTGTCGACATCGGCATGGACGGTGTCCAAATCTCGAACCACGGTGGCAGACAGCTTGAAGCCGCTCTAGGAGCGGCTGAGGCGCTACCGGCCGTGGTTGATCAAGTGGGTGGCAAGATCAAGGTTCTGTTTGACAGCGGAATCCGGGGCGGAGCCGATGTGGCTCGGGCAATGGCCCTCGGAGCCGACTTTGTCTTTTGTGGCCGGGCGTTCATGTTCGGTCTCGGAGCGCTGGGTGACGCTGGCGCAGGGCACGCCTTTGACGTTCTCCATGATGGCCTTGTCAACGTGATGCACCAAACTGGATGCGCCTCGTTGGACGAACTGCCGTCACGGCTTGTGCCAACGACGCCGAGCGTCGCCTAGATCCGGGTGTCGCCTGTGCGGCGGCTAGATAAACGGCAGCTGGCGAATCGTCGCTGGAGCAGTGCCGTTGGGGCCACCGACTTCGACGGGAAGATCTGCCTCAACCACGTCTCGTGCGACCTGTCCCAGTCCGATGGTTCGGTTGAGTCGATGGCTATGAACAACTGCGCTCAGCGTTCCCACCTGGTTGCCGTTGTGGGTGATCGGCGTTCGCTCCGGCAGGGGCCAGGCCCCGGCGACACCATCTTCTTCGGTGCTTGCCGTTTCCGGGCCGATTAGCAAGCCGACGAAGAGTCGGTCTGGGCCGCCGTTGGCTACAACCTTTTGCAAGGCTTCTTTGCCGATGTAGTCGGGTTCGCAGTCGACGTCGACAAAGCGGGCCATGCCGGCTTCGAACGGATTGGAATCAGGGGTGGTGTCGCCACCCCACGACAGGAGTCCACTTTCGACCCGCTCGACGTGGTTTGGTGCTCCGGGGCCGATGTTGTACTTCTGGCCGGCTTCGGTCACCTTGGCCCACAACTCATCGCCTCGGGATCCGTCTTGCAGGAACAGTTCAAACCCGCCCTGCTTGCTCCAACCTGATCTGCACAGTACGAGGGGAATGCCGTCAAGCTCGGTCTCGGTGAACCAGAAGTATTT
>CALJMD010000479.1 GCA_937981915.1 uncultured Acidimicrobiales bacterium | reverse complement strand
CGGGTTCACGTCGTTAGCTTGGCTGAACCGCTGGACGGACCGGTAACCGATCAGCTGCGTCAATCGTCGATACCGATTTCCTATGTTCCGGCCGAGGGGCGTTACAGCTTGCTCGACCGGAAACGAGCCAACAAGCTGACTGAGGTGCTGGCCGGGCTGAGTCCTGACGTCGTTCACCTCCACTTGGATACCTCTATCATCGTCGGCTCCCAGTCGATGCGGGCTCTTGACTGTCCTGTAGCGGTGACGCTTCACGGCTCGGCCCCTGATTTTCGGCGTTTAGCTGGCCTGAAGCGGCCGCTTCTTCACCGGGCGTTGCGGCGAGCTGATCGGGTAATCGCCGTCGGTCCTCAGGTGGCTGAAACGTGGCGTTCCGTGGTGGCTGGCCTTGACCCGGTCGTGGTGTTGAACCCGGTGACCGGTCTCGGTGGCGTTGTTGAACGGGAGGCCCGCGTCGGTTCTGTTGGCCGTCCGGTGGAGTTGTTGGCTGTCGGTCGTTTGGTGCATCAGAAGGCCTACGAGGTGATGGTGGAGGCCATGAGGATCGTGGTCAACACCGACCCGGCTGTCCGCTGCCGGATTGCCGGTGAGGGGCCGGAGCGTGCCGACATAGAGGCTGCTATCGCCGACTGCGGACTGGGCGACCATGTGCAACTGTTGGGCAATCGCACCGACGTGAACGACTTGCTGGCTCGGTCGGACTTGTTTGTCAGCTCGTCGTCTTCGGAGGGCCTTCCGGTGTCGGTGCTGGAGGCGATGGCGTCTGGTATGGCCGTGGTCTGCACTGACGTTGGTGACGTGCGGGCTGCCGTTCCCGATGACGCTGGAACGGTGGTGTCTCCCAATGCTCCGGGTGAACTGGCTGACGCACTGTTGGCGTTGATCAAAGATGGTGACCGTCGGATTCGTTGCGGTCAAGCGGGCCGCCGCCATGTGGAAGATCACCATGACCCGGTCCGTTGGGCCGAGGGTTTGGCGAGCTTGTACCGCGACATGATTGACGGCACGTCTGATGACATGATCGGTGACACGGTTGGGGTGGACGGGTGACGCAACCGGAAACCACCTCCGACGAGACGGTCGGCCGCCAGGCCGCCCGTGGTGCCACGTGGTCCGGGTTGGCGTTCGCGTTGGACAAGCTGGTGGTCTTTGTCGCCACGGCCATTCTCGCTCATCTGCTTACACCGCGGGAGTTCGGCATTGTCGCTATCGCCATGGTGGTGATCGGCTATGTCGAACGGGTGAGCGAAGGGGGTTTGGAACCCGCTGTCATTACGTTCCCTGAGTCTGACCAGACCACTATCGACCACGCGGTTGGCCTCAGCCTGGGTTTGGGTTCGCTGTTTGCGTTGATCGGTGTTGCGTCGGCCCCGTTGGTGGCCATGGTGTTCGACGAACCGGAGGTAACCCCGGTGGTCGCGGTGCTGTCGATCCTGTATTTGACGACGTCGCTGCGCAAGGTTTTTGGTGGCGTGCTGGCTCGGCGGATGCAATTCGGTCGTCGGGTGGTGCCGGAACTGGTTCGAGCTCTCATCAAAGCTGTGATCATGATCAGCTTGGCCTGGCTTGGGTTTGGCGTGTGGGCATTGACGCTCGGTCATCTGGTCGGCGGGGTGGTTGGTGTCATCGGCTACGTGATTGCGGTGGGTTCTCGGTTCCGCCCCCGGGTTTCGATGCCGACCTCTGCATCGTTGCTGCGTATGGGTGGGTCGTTCTCGCTCATTTCGCTGTTGGGCACGCTGGTGCAAAACATCGACTACGTGTTTCTCGGTGTTCGGGCCAACACTGCGGCCGTGGGCTTGTACTCAATGGGTTTCCGGGTTCCGGAGTTCACCGTGTTGGCGTTGCCGGTGGTGGCCAGCCCGGCGTTGATTACCGCTTACACCAAAGTGTTGGATTCGGCCGACGGTTTGCGGACCGCCTATTTGCAAAGCTTGCAGCTGCTGTCTCTGGTGCTCCTTCCGGTGGGGGTGGGCTTGAGTTTGGTGGCTGACGATGCGGTGTCGGTGCTGTTCGGTGACCAGTGGCTCGAGTCCATCCCGGTGGTTCGCCTGGTCGGCCTGATGGGCATCGTCGCCGGACTGGGCTTTCCGTTGGGTGATGCGTTGAAGGCAACCGATCGTGCCATGGTTCTTGTCCGACTGGCCGCGGTGCGGTTGGCGTTTACGGTGCCGGTGTTGTGGTGGGCGGCCGGTTTGAGTTTGACGACGGTCGCGGCGTCGCAGTTGGCGCTGGCTAGCGGACACCTCGTGGCGTTCGCGGTGGTGGCCCGCCGAACCTTGGGTTCTCCGATCGTGGCCCAGTTGGCGGCGTTACGTTCGGCGTTGATTTCTGTTGGTGCGATGATCGCCTGTGTCTTGTTGATGCGGTGGCTGCTTGACCCTGGATTGGTGCGCTTGATCATCGCCACGGCTTTGGGCGGCATCGTCTACGGTGCGGCTTTGTTGGTGGTTGATCGTCAGGCGGTTCAACGGCTGTCAGCTTTCGTTCCAGGTATGACCGGCGGAGACAGCTAGGTGAACTGAGATGTGTGGAATCGCAGGTCTGGCCGATCCCGGCGCCAGATCGGAGGGATTGCTTTCGACCGGGCGGGACTTTGTGCGACGTTTGCGCCATCGTGGACCCGACGGTGACGGTGTTGCACTGATTCCCGACTTGGACTTGGTGCTGGCTCATACCCGCTTGGCGGTCCAGGACGTGTCCGACTTCGCCGCTCAGCCGATGTCGACGGCTGATGGTCGTTTTTCGATCGTGTATAACGGCGAGGTCTATAACCATGCCGAGCTGCGAGCTGAGTTGGAGGCAGCTGGTGTCGCGACGTCGACGTTCCAGGGACACGGGGATACCGAAACCTTGGTCGCCTCTATCGCCCATTGGGGTCTGTCGGCGACCTTGAAACGTTGCCGAGGTATGTTTGCCATCGCCGTGGTTGACCGCCAACAGTCCACATTGCAGTTGGCCCGTGACCGGTTCGGTCAGAAGCCGCTGTACTACGGGCAGCAGGGCAGGCGCCTGTTTTTCATGTCCGACTTGGTGGCGCTTGGTCCAATGCGGCGTGAGTTTTCGGTAGATCGCCGAGCGCTGGACGGGTACCTGAGAGCCGGTGCAGTCCCAGGACGCCG
>CALJMD010000478.1 GCA_937981915.1 uncultured Acidimicrobiales bacterium | reverse complement strand
ATCACCGCATTCGAAAAGTCCTGAGTCGACCACAAAAGAAAGGGAGCGAACCGTGGACACAGAAAGCCAAACAACACTGGACACCGTTATGGGCCTCATGGGCGCCATGGGCAGCGGCGACATGGAAACGATGTCGAACCTCATGGCCGACGACATGGTGTGGCAGAACGAGGGAGACAGCAACGTCCCCTGGATCGGCCCGTGGGAAGGCAAAGAGGCCATCTTCGGATTCCTCCAGGTCTTCTCCTCCAACTTCGAAACGCTGCTGTGGGAGAACGAGGACGTCATGGCCTCCGGCGATACCGCTGCCGTATTCGGTCGGATGAACGCCCGCATGACCGGATCAGGCAAGGAGACCGGCCCGTTCACCTTCGCCCTTCGGGCCAAAGTCCGCGACGGCAAAGTCGTGCTGTGGAACTGGTTCGAAGACAGCTACGCCATCAGCCAAGCCTTCAACGGCTGAGCGGCAACGGCCGCGCACCAGAAAATCGCAACGTGAGCCGCAAGGCTCCGACTGTAGGGAGAGAGAACAAGTGAATTTTGTACAACAACGGCTGAAGGCGCCAGGGATTCCACTCCTCGTGACGCTGTACATGTTTGTCGTAATCGGATTCGGCGTCATCCTGGGTATCCCGGCGCTGTTCGACAACGGAATGATGGAAACCCAGACCGTCGGGTGGGGTGGCCGGGAACTTGGCATCGCCATCGGTGCCATCATCGCCGTCGTGTCGAGAAACGCCATGGCGTACCTGGTCGTCTTCGTTGCCGGTGTATTCCGGGAACTTAGTGACGCCTTGGAGGCCTTGGCCGAAACGCCGGCCAACACCGCGTCAGCGGTCATGATCGGTGCGCTCGGTCTGGTCGGCGCAGCATGCGCCTGGTTCAGCTACCGCGCGCTCGATGAGAACGCTGAAGCCTTGGTGGCCGCCAAAGCGTCATAGCGGCTCCACATAGGGCCCGGTGCCCTCACGAACGGCAAAGGGCTCCCGGATCATCGATCCGGGAGCCCTTTCCAGATGGCGGGCGATCAGACGAACTAAATGTTGCCCAGTAGCCCGGCCGAAGCGGCCGACGCCGTGTAGGCGATGGTGGTGGCCACGACGATCAGACCGGGGATCAGTTTCTTCACTCGCTTGTTCATTTGGATTTCCTCCGAGGGGATAGCCGAGAGCACCTCTTGCTCTCACCCCGTAGACACCGATGCCGCGACGGTCCTGTCAAGATTTCTGCAGAATTTCGTCTAGTCAGCGATGAGCGCCTCGGCGCCGAGGATTTGGTCGGGAATAGCGAAGGCGTCAACCAGCGGGCGAGCTACGGTCCGGGCCTCGGCGCAAAGAGCGGACACCAGCTTGCGAAGCTGCTTCGACGCCGCCGCTGACAGCTTGCCGTGTTCCATGAACCAGGCCCGGTCCTTCTCCAGCACGGACAGCGCATGCAGGTCGCACAACAACTGAACGGCGTCACGTTCAGCACCTTCCGGCATGCCGTTGACAACGGCAACGAATCGTTCCACAACCAAATGCTCCACGTGGGCCCGAGCGGCCTCTATGGCGTGGTCCTGCACCTGAGCGAACGCCACCGCTGAATCGGTTCCGTCGCTGATCCGGTTGCGTAGCCGGGATGCCAGCGCGGCGACCAGGTGGTCCTCTCGCCAGCGGAACAGGTCGACGTAGTTCTCGGCGTCGCGAAGGACGTCCTCGTCGGCGCCACCAACCACAACAGGGTTGGCTTCACGCACCGTCTCCACCGCCCGGCCGGCCAGGAAGCGAACAGTACCCAGCAAGCCCAAGTCGTTGAACTGCTGGGCGTAGTTGGTCAGCAAACCTCGCGCCACCAGCTGCGCCAGCACCGTGTTATCACCCTCATAGGTCTGGAAGATGTCGGCGTCAGCCTTAAGCGGCCCCAACCGATTCTCAGCCAGATAGCCGGCACCGCCGCAGGCCTCGCGGCACTCTTGGATGGTCCGGTTGGCATGCCAGCTGGCCCACGTTTTCAAACCGGCGGCGTGACCTTCCAGCACCCGTGACTCCAAGCGTTCGCCGTTGTAATCGTCGGCCAGTTGCTCCAGCGCGAACCGGTAGGCCCACGTTGTGGCCAGAAGCGGCATCAGTCGGCGTTGATGTTGCGGATAGTCCAACAACACGGTTTCCGGTTCGCCCGGGCCTCCGGGCCCGAACTGGCGGCGGCGCAGACCGTAGCGTACGGCGATGGCCAGCGCGGTTTCGGCGGCGGAGATTGAGGCGGTCCCCACCCCGATGCGACCGCCCACCAGGGTGCCGATGGTGGTGAAGAACCGCTTGGCTTCTCCGGGGATGGGTGAGTCGTAGGAGCCGTCGTTTGCCACTGAAGCGAAACGGTCCAACAGGTTGGTGCGAGGTATACCAACGTGGTCGAACCACAGGCGTCCGTTGTCCACGCCGTTCAAACCGGCTTTCGGGCCGTCATCTTCAATGGTCACACCAGGAAGGGGTTGGCCGTCGTCCGAACGGATCGGGACGACAAAGGCGTGCACCCCGTGGCCTCGACCTTCGGTGACCAGTTGGGCGAACACCACCGCAGCTCGACCGTCGTTGGCCGCGTTGCCGATGTAGTCTTTGCCCGCCCCACGGTGCGGTGTGTGGATGACGAACTGGTCGGTGGCGGGGTCGAACGTGGCGGTGGTTTCGAGGGCTTGAACGTTGGAGCCGTGATCGGTTTCAGTCATGGCGAAGCACCCGGGCAGATCCATCGACATCATCGGTTCCAGCAGTTCGCGGTGGTG
>CALJMD010000477.1 GCA_937981915.1 uncultured Acidimicrobiales bacterium | reverse complement strand
GCGGTCACAAAAGCCCGCTGGGGGCTTCCGGCGAAGACCACGTCGGCCGGTTCGTTGTCGGTGAGCTTGGTGTCGACCACGGCGTTGCGGGTCAAGTCGATCACGCTGACCGAGTCGGAGATGTGGTTGACCACCCAGGCCTCGGTGTTGCTGCGGGCTCGCACCGTGACCGGGTCAATACCGACCGGAATCGAAGCCGTCTGCACCGGTGTTCCGCTGGAGACGTCGAACACTTCGAGTCGCGCTGCCGGAGTGTTGACCGCCAGGAGGGTGTCACCGTCGGGAGTCAAGTCGATGGGGTGAACGTGCGGGGTTTCGAAGTTGACCAAAGCTTCGGTGAGCTCGGTTTCGGCTGCGGCCTCGTCGGGGCCAAGTGAGTCGTCGGGTCCGAGCACCGATTCGGGGCCGAACACCAAGCCGATTGCCGCCACGAGAAACAGCGGCAGGGCGAAGGTAAGTGCGGTGGGCAGCGATCGGTCTGCCTTGTTGGTTACGTCGCTCATCGTCCGCCACCTCGCACGTTCGCCCGATTGTCCGCCATCCATTCGACGTAGACCGCCCCGTCAATATCGGCGATGCCTGCCATGACCGTCTCGGTGTGGCGAACCAGTTGCGGAGCCGCCGGCGGAATGTGATCCGACAGCTCAACGTAGAACTCTTCAACGCCACCGTGACCCAGGTGGATCAGTACTTCGGAGGGTTCCAGGCCATTGGTCTCGGCCCACGAAACGACGTCGCCACAGGCTTCCTCGGCGCAATCGACCACGTGGAAGATCGGCAGGAGGCCTCGGCCCGCCATCGCACCGTCGTTGGCGGTGAGTCCGGCAGCTCGAGCTTGACCGGTCAATTGGTCGAGCACACCATTGCGTTCCAGCGCCTGAAGTGACGCCTCGACCGCTGCCTGGTCGGCCATGACCGGACGCCCTCGGGGCGCCTCGTTGATGGCTCGATCGCCACTACGCCCCTGAGCGGCATCGACCACCGATACCGAAGGGTCCGCTCCACTGGAAATCACCAGCCAGCCCAGAACCGCCGCAGCGGTCACAGCAAGTACCAGCCCGGCGCGACTACCCATCGCCCAAGTTCTCATATGAATCCACCTACGTTCCCGTGATTCGCCCTGCCACGCCCGGCAGGATCTAAGGAAACTCTTAGGTGAAAATTAGTGGTCCCTGTAGATGCTTGTTATGAGCAATGTGCCCCATACAACTTTGGCCACGCCCCCATCCAGCCCACACCCCTGTTAGTCGTAGGAGGCGCCAAGGCCAGCTCGGGCGTCACTTTGAATGCCATATGGGGCTATCGGATACCGCAGGCCGTTGCCGCTTAACGCTTCCAGACCGGCAATGGCTTTGGGGAGGAATTCTGGCGGGGTGGCCATCAGGAGTTCGTCATCTTGGACTCCGCCGTATCGACGTTCGGCAAAGCACGGAATGGACACACTGGGTTCGCCCAACTTCAATGCCCGACCCCAGGAGTCGGCACAGGCCGATTCGCCAACGCAGCCCCACTCGAAGTTCTTGTAGCCCGACCACTGCAATCCGTTGATCAGCAAAATCATCTGAGCCGGAGTGGCGTAGATGAGACAGATGTCGGGTGGATCCAGTCGCCCGGTGACCAGAGGGGAAACCGCCATTGCCTCATACGTTCCGAACGCAACGGTGTGCATGGCGTGCTGATGGGCTGAAGCGTCTTCCAGGGTTTCGAACCACACCCCCGCCATCCGGTCACCGGATAGCCAGTCGTCATCTTGAGGGTGCAGTCCGATGACGGCACCGCATTGAGGGCCGACCAGGTCGTCGTTGGTGATCCCGACCGTCCAGTTGAGCCGACTGGCCATGCCGACGATCTGATCGGTGGTGTGGATGGTGTTCGGTCGGCGGATGCGAGGAATCGCTTCCATGTCGGCCGCCGACTCGAACATCTTCATACCAATTGGCGTGGTCCGCAGGCGGAGCAACCGGTTGAGGTCGGCCACCAGTTTTTGCCAGTCGATCGGGCCTCCCGCCAGGTGGACCGGTTGCTCCGTGCTCGCCATGTCGAGGCCCTACCTACGAGGCCACCAGGGCGACGAGCTTGTCGATCGCCTGGCCCCAGCCACCGGCACCGGGAGAGTCGGCGGGCACGCCGACGTGGGTCATCACCATCTTGGTCTTGCCGCCAAGGTCTTCAAGCTCCACGACAACCTGAGTGGTCATGTCGTGACCTTCGGGCATGCCCATTTCGGTCGCCGACTTCGGCTGCCCGTTTTCATCGGCCATGACGTCGGTGTAGACCAGCCGCTGGTTGGGGACGATCTCGACGAACTCGCCGGCGAACCACATTTTCATTGAGCCGTCGGGGGATTCCATGCAGATGAGGCGGCGACCACCGACCGACAGGTCCATGTTTGCCACTGGAATTCTGAAGCCTTGCGGGCCGTACCATTTGGCGAACTCTTCGCCGTCGGTCCACAGTTTCCAGACGACGTCGATCGGTGCGTCCAGCACCTTTTCGAATACCGCCCACTCCGGGGTTTGCTGATCGGTCATTTGGGTGTCTCCTTGTCGGCTACCTTGCGTCCGGCAGCTGGTTCGAGTGTTTCAAGATAGGCGTCCATGCGGTTCATGCTCGTCTCCCAGATGTGACGGTACTGATCGGCCCAATCGGCGACCGCTTGCAGCGGGGCCGTGTCGATCGTGCACGGTCGGTACTGGGCGTCTCGGCCTTGGCGTACCAGGCCCGCTCGCTCCAATACCTTGATGTGCTTGGAGACGGCGGGAAGGCTCATATCGAACGGCGCCGCCAGTTGTTTGACGGTGGCTTCACCGTTGGCTAACTGAGCCAGGATGGCCCGTCTGGTCGAGTTCGACAGCGCGGCGAAGATGTTGCTCAGTTGTTCGTCTGTACGTTCGTCAGTGCCTTCGAGCTGAATCGGAGTCATAGCTTCCATATCGCTAGCCAATTAACCACTTACTGGACTCGTTTAGTTAACGATCTAGTTAATTAACTGATATGGAAACTACAACGCTCTCTGTCGGGTGTCAAGCCTGACTTTGGCTAGATCAGGTCACGATGCTGTGGACACAGCGTCTGCACGCCAGCGCCGACAACGGTGCCAGCCAGCGTGAAATCCGCCTGGTCGGCGGCATCAAGGCTGTTCTCGGACATGAACTCGGAGATCACCTCGGGAAGCGGTTTACCTTCCGCCAGCCGACTGCACACCACCTGAGCCGACGCCACATACAACTCGGGGGCCTGATACATGACTCCCTCATAGGGACCACCGGCCAACATCCGCTCGCCCGACGCAAGCAGCACCGCAATATCGTCCTCAGTCACCGGATCTGATTGCGTATCCTCTTCACCAGCTGCGCGGTCCGCGACTTGAGCATCGCTGGACGTGAGTTCCCCGTCGAAGGCAAGCGCCTCATCGGCCGATCCGTCGCTGGACGAATCGCCACCGGTACAACCCGCAACGGCAAGTACCGCAATCACAATCAGGAGTACAAACCGGAACCGGTTGGTTCGTCGTGGACCACGGTTTCGCGTTGGATTATTCATCACCGTCCACCTCAACGTCGGCGCCTTCGACATCTTCATTCTCATCCTCTACTTCCACCGACCCTTGATCTTGGTCTTCTCGCTGAGGATCCTCGTTGACATCCTCGATCTGTTCACGAGCGGCTTTGCGGGCCTCCCGCCGCTCAGCGGCAGCAGTTGCCGTTACCTTTGCGTGAGCCGCCCCGATCTGGGCGGGACTCTCGCCAGCAAGTAACGCATCCACTACTTCGCTGGCCATCCCGTTCTCTCGCTCACCTTCGATTTCCCACTGCTCGATCCTTGATGCCAGCGCACCACGCGCTTTCTCCAACTCCCGAAGATCGTGGAAGCGATCGTCGTCGATCTCATCAACCTCTGCGGCTGCGTCGGCACCCTGGGCCGCACCTACCGGCACCTCGAGTACTAGTTCGGATAGGGCGTCGGCTCGCTCTGCGGCGTCGTCAGCCACCTCGAGAACAGCATCCAGCGAGGAAGTGCTCGTTCTGTCATCGACTGGCAGGTCATCACTTTGCGCCGCGACCGGGCTGGCGAGCAGAGCCAACACCAGACCGCTTGACACTCCGACGCTAAGAGATCGATGGTGAGGCATACGGGCTCCCGGGAAACATAGGCATGGCTTCACCGTCGGTAGGAGGTACCGAATTCTGACCGTTGGTGGCCAAAGGTTCGAAGCCCTCCAGCTACCGTCGGAGCGGTGCACACCGTCGTTGTCTTCGGAGACCAGTTGAACCGTTCGATCGGTGCGATGTCGTCGGCCAAACCCGACACCCACCGTGTTCTTCTGGTCGAGAGCGAACGCCTTCTTCGTCCGCCCACCGGTCGTGGTCGGCACCGGCAGAGAAATCACCTGGTGATCACCGCGATGCGCCGATTCGCTCAAGAGTTGACGGATTCCGGATTCGAAGTCGACTGTCGACGGGCGCTAACGCTTCGAGCCGGCATCAACGCCCATCGGGCCGAACACAAACCCGACACCGTCATCGCTACGGAACCCAACTCGCGAGCCGGCCGCCAGCTCTGTGATGAGCTCGACATCACGACCGTGGCCTCCAACCAGTTTTTGTGCCACCACAGCGACTTCGCCGACTGGGCCGACGGCAGGCGCCAACTGAAAATGGAGACGTTCTACCGGTGGACGCGGACCAGGCTCGGCTACCTCATGGACGGCGATCAACCGGTCGGCGGCACCTGGAATCTTGACGCCGAGAATCGGGAACCGCCGCCCGACGACCCGTCGATATTCACCACTCCCCCAGTGTCCAAACTCGACGATGTCGACACCGAGGTGCTGTCCTCGCTTCCTCCTACGCACGGCGAAGAGCCGGTTGGGTTGTGGGCCACGACCCGTCGGGCCGCCCTGGCCCGCCTGAATCATTTCGTCCACAACGAACTTGTTCGCTTCGGGCCGTACGAGGACGCTATGACCAGCCAGTCGTGGCACCTGGCCCATTCGATTCTCAGCCCGTATCTCAACATCGGTTTGCTGCTGCCGGGCGAAGTGTGCGACCGGGTGGAGGCCGCTTACCGCAACGG
>CALJMD010000476.1 GCA_937981915.1 uncultured Acidimicrobiales bacterium | reverse complement strand
GCCTGACCAAATGCCACAAACCAGCGTGCCACACTTCGGCCAGTGATCCGATCCCAACCCGATTGTCACCGCGGGTATGACTGGTAAAGTCGGGAATCTATGGAGCGCTTCTACCCGATCGGAACCCCAGGTCAGCCATGGGGCGACGCTGAGAAGAAGGCGTGGTTTGAGTCCCAGTCGATCCAGCGCAGCTACAACGATGAGGTGCTCGCCGCCATCGAATCCCTCGGCCGCGCTTCCAACAGCTCGTCCGGCAGTGCGTCCAACAGTGCGTTTGATGTCGTCCAGTACGGGGCACTAACACTTGACCCGGAGCGCTACCGGCTTTACGCCGTCACGGTAACCTCGTCTAATCCCGAGGCACCTTGGGTTCTCATCACCGGGGGCGTGCACGGCTATGAAACAAGCGGCGTGCAGGGAGCGCTCGGCTTCCTGGCCACCGAAGCGGCGTCGTACCGCGACCGGGTCAACCTGCTGGTTGCGCCATGCGTGAGCCCGTGGGGTTATGAAACGATCAACCGTTGGAACCCGAATTGCCACGACCCCAATCGGTCCTTCTACACCTCGAGCCCATCGGAGGAAGCGGCGGCTTTGATGGCCATGGTCGCCGGACAGGGGGTCGAGTTCCTCGTTCACATGGACCTGCACGAAACAACCGACAGCGACGAGAACGAATTCCGGCCAGCGCTGGCCGCCCGCGATGGGGAGGCCATGGACCCTGGCATCATCCCCGACGGCTTCTACACCGTTGGCGATACTCCGAACCCCCAGCCTGAGTTTCAGGCTGCCGTCATCGCCGGTGTCGAAGCGGTCACTCATATCGCTCCGGCCGATGCCAACGGCCAGATCATCGGCTCCGACGTGACCCAACCTGGTGTCATCAACTACCCGTTCACCGATCTTGGCCTGTGTGCCGGCATCACGGGTGCCCGGTTCACTACCACCACCGAGGTCTACCCCGACAGCCCTTCGGCCACCCCACAGATCTGTATCGAGGCCCAAATCGCCGGAGTGCGAGGCGGACTCGACTTTGCCCTGAACCAATCGGGGGACAACTGATAAGCGGAGGAGAACACCGTGCGACTTGACCACGAAGTGATAATCAACAAGCCGATTCAAGAGGTTTGGGACGTTACGAACGACCGGGACCGGTTAGGGCTTTGGCTGAACGACTTTGTTCGCTACGAACACGTTTCCGGCGACGTCAACGCCCCAAAGGTGGGCGACCAGACCAACATGACCTACAGCCAAGGCAAGAACGAGTTCACCATGTTGGAGGAGATCACCGAGATCAACCAGCCAACTCATCTCAAACTCTTGATGACCTGCAAGATGTTCGACATGGAGATCGTGAACGACTTCGAGTCTCTTGACGACGGGCGGACCAAACTGTTCGCCGGCGCGAACTTCGTTCGTCTGGGCCTCATGATGAAGGTGATGATGGCTGTCAGCTCAAAGAAGAAGATGCAGGCCGACCACGAACGTCAGATCAACAAACTGAAAGATCTGATCGAAGCCCAGTAGGCGTCGGCCAAGCGCCTGAGTCGGCGTCCGACTAGTTGTAGGTTTGGGTCGAGCCCGACTCGGCCTCGGCCGTCAACTGTCCAATGCCGTTGTCGTCAAATGACAGCTGGAGGAGACCGTCCCTGTCGCCGGTGATATAGATGAGGTTGTCGGCGCCGCAATCGGCCACGGGGTCCTCGCAGCCCTCGATGATGGTGATCTGCCACGTTGGTTGTGCCTCGGTGAGTTGTTGGCGGACCATGTCGACCTCGGCGCTGACCTCGACGTCGTAGCTCGTCGTGACACCATCGTCCCCCAGCCAACAAGTGTCCTGTTTGCAGTAGGTCGTGTTGTCGGCTTCACCGACAGCGGTGACCGACGGAAGGTTCAACACCGCTTCGGCCAGCGAGGCGTTCTCGTTCGCATAGCCGGGAGTTGAGCAAGCGGCCAGAAGCAGACCAAGCGTGGCTACAACTAGAACAGTCGCTGTGAGTTTGAACGGTGAAGCTCGAATAGGTGACAAGCCGGGGGCCGTGGGATCTACGGCTAGCCGTCGAAGTATTCGACGTCGAGACCGGCCTGCTTCCAGCCTTCGGTCCCGCCTTCGACATAGCGCACGTTGTTGTAGCCCATGTCTTTCAGCAGCTTGCCGCCCAGCGATGCCATCGCACTCAGGGCGCAGGTGACAACGATTTCGCGGTCATGGTCACCCAACTCGGGGTGCTGCATCTCAGCCGGCATGGTGACGTCGCCTTTGAACCCGAGGGTGCCAAGCGAGATCGGAACGGCGCCGGGGATGGTGCCTCCGGCTTTAATGTCGGCGGCGTCACGCACGTCGATGACCAGCGCACCCTCCGGTATCTCGGTGGGGGCCACAGCGTCAACCTGCGCTTGGGCCTCTTGAACGAATTCCATGAAGGTCTTAGCCATGAGGTGATTCTAGCCCGGTCGCACCAAGCGGGTCGTGGGCCGGGTTAACGGGCGTGAGTGATCAGCGTCAGGCCGTCGCCAAGGGGAACGGTCATGTTGGTAGTGGACTCATCGGCGGCAACGTGATCGTTGAAGGCTCGGATCGCCGTCGTGTCGTCGCTGGTGTCGTCCAGGTTGAGCACGTGAGCCGACCACATGGTGTTGTCCACGATCATCAGCCCGTTCGGGTTCAACCTCGGTAGCAGCGCATCGTAGTAGTTCACATAGTTGGTCTTGTCGGCGTCGATGAACACTAAATCGAGATGCGGCTCGGGCGGTTGAGCGGCAATGGTTTCCAGCGCCGGAGCCAACACCAACTCAATCCGATCCGACACCCCGGCCGCCTCCCAATGCTGTCGAGCCACGGCGGTCCAGGTGTCGTTGACGTCGCAGCAGAGCAGTTGCCCGTCGGCCGGCATCGACGCCGCGATGCTGAGCGATGAGTAGCCGATAAACGTGCCCACTTCCAGTGCCCGCTTTGGTTGCATAGCTTGCACCAGAATCGACAGGAACGTTCCGGCCTCGGTGCCGAGACGCATGCCTCCGGCTGGCATGTCGGCGGCGATCCGTCGCAGCGAATCCAAGTGCTCGCTTGGAGGTGAGTTGCGTTCAGTCAGATACGCCTGCATCTCCACTGGAAGGCTGAATGGCTTGGTCTGCGTGAAGTCCGCACTCATGAGGATCATTCTACTGACGGGCAGTAACGTGGCTCGCATGTCGAAATCAGTTGAGGCCGGTGACCGGCCGTGGATGAGTGACGCCGCCGGACAGCGGGTGGCACAGCTGAGGGCTGATCACGGCCACGCAACCACCGACGGCCTGCGGGGCCGAATCGACCAGCTAATCGAAGCGAACACGGTCACCCATTCGCTTCGCTGTCTCAACCTCAACCCTGCAACCAACGTGATGAGTCCTCGGGCTGAAGCGGCACTGGCCGCCGGGTTGGGAAGCCGACCGTCACTGGGTCACCCGGGAGACAAGTACGAAACCGGTCTGCAGGCCATCGAAGAACTGGAAGTTCTCACCCACGATCTCGCCTGTCGAGTGTTCGACGCCCGCTACGCCGAGTTCCGGGTGGCATCGGGGGCAATGGCCAACCTGTACGGGTTCATGGCCACCTGTTCACCGGGCGACACGATTATTGTGCCTCCGCCCTCGATCGGCGGGCACGTCACCCACAACACGGCCGGGGCCGCCGGCCTGTACGGCCTCAACATCGTGGAAGGACCGATAGACCCGGTCGCCCACACCTTTGATGTGAACGCTCTGCGTCAGATGTCGTCGGAGTTGCAACCGAAGCTGATCACCATTGGAACCAGCCTCAACCTGTTCGCTCACCCGGTCGACGCGGTGCGGCAAGTGGCCGACGAGGTTGGTGCCAGCGTGCTCTTCGACGCTGCTCACGCCTGCGGAATGATCGCCGGTGGCCAATGGCCCAACCCGCTCGACCAGGGTGCTCACCTGATGACCATGAGCACCTACAAGAGCCTCGGTGGTCCAGCCGGTGGCCTGATCGTCAGCAACGATTCGGAGTTGGCTGAACGCCTGGACGCCATTGCCTACCCTGGGCTTACCGCCAACTTCGACGCCGGTCGATCCACCGCGTTGGCCCTGACATTGCTGGACTGGGTCGACCACGGAACGGCCTACGGTGCAGCCATGCGCGCTGCCTCCATCCGTTTGGCCGACGAGTTGGCCGGGCGGGGAGTGGCCGTACATCGACCGTCCGCCGACCGAGCGTTCACCGATTCCCATCAGTTTGCGCTGGCCGCCGGGGACGAGTCCGGTGCCGGTCATCAGATGGCGCTGCGATTGGAACAGTCGAATTTGTTGGCGTGTGCTATCGGCTTGCCGACCGGGGAAGGCCTCCGTCTGGGGACACCTGAAGCGGTCCGCTGGGGGATGGGCCCCGATGACATGGCGCCGTTGGCTGAACTCATCGCCAGCGCCCTCAGCGGTGAACCGGGTGCGGCAGCAGCAGAGGTCACCGCCTTTCGGTCGGGGTTCCGAACTATCGGTTACTGCAGCTAGAAGCGCCTGGAGCCCGAACGCTACCTGGTCACACCTGGCGGGCTCGGACCACGGCGATGCCGAGGTCGGCCAAGCAGAAATCGGGAAGCCAGTGGAACCGTTGCGTCACGCGCGCTCCGGCTCCTCGGGCTACTCGCTCGGTCCCGCTGGTCGGTCCGGTCGGGTTGACTCGCTGTTCATCGCGATGGAAGTCCGGGTGGTACCAGTCCTCGCACCACACCTGTTGGTCGAGATCGATGGCACCCAGTCGGGCGGCGGTCTCCCACTCGGCCTCGGTGGGTAGGCGGTGCCCGCTCCAATGACAGTAAGCGCGGGCATCAAACCAGCTGACCTGCCCCACCGGGTTCTGGCTGGGGGCGGGCTGATCATCGCCCAGCGGAGTTCGCCAGGTGGCCCCGGCCACCGGTGCAGCGCCGTGGCGAAGAAACCCGCCGCCTTCTTCCTCCGCCGTTGTCCGGTAGTCGGCGTGCTCAACGAATTCAGTGAACTGGGCGACGGTGAGGATGGTGATGGCAAATGAGCCGACACTGACAGCGCGGGCTGGACGCTCATCGTCTTCGGCCGCCGAATCATCGGTGCCGAGCGAGTGCCGCACCATCTCCAACTCAACCCAATCGAGCAGGGGGTACGGATTCTCCACCGAGACGTTGGCTGAATCCGAGTCGGTCACGGCACGAGCATAGTTGTCCTGGCTCGACGAGGCCCGTCGGCCATTCCGACCTTGGCTATACCGCACCCGACTCATGGCCGGCGTTGACAACACAAAAGCGATTTCCTTCGGTGTCGGCCAAGACCACAAAGTCGGCGTCGGCCGGGTACTGGTCCCATGCCACTTGTGTCGCCCCAAGGTCGCACAATCGGCTGATCTCAGCTGCCTGTTCCGCCGCGTCGTCGACCACTAGGTCGATGTGAACTCTGGGCGACTCCTGCGCTGGCGTAGCCGACTGCTGTAGCGCCACCCGAGTTCCCACCTTCGACGGCGGGACCAAGATGGTGAAGTCGTTGTCGGCTTCGGGGAACCGCACCGGTTCATAGCCGAGGGCGGCGACCCAAAACGTGACCGCCCGCTCAACATCTTCCGCTCCAAAAACAACCGTGCCCAGCTTCAGCATGTCTCCTAGTATTAGCGCGATGAGCCCCGTAGAGGTTTCACTCCGATGAATGCCTCCGAGGCAGGTCGACGTTTGGCTGCGCGGCACGCGAGCCTGGGCGCCACCCAAGACGTTTCGCTCGCTGTCGACCGTGGCCAATCGCTGCTCAACTTCTCCGAAGTCACCTACGACGGTGACTGGTCGTTGCGCTCGGCACTGTGTCGGCTAGCGCAGCCGGAGCCGGTTCGCGTAGGCCGCATCCTGCAGTCGATACGACGCCTCGAGGTGGTTTTGCATCACGCCCAACAGGCTCTGGAGCGTCACGCTGCGTCCTGCACCCGACCCACTGCTTCGCTGGTGGCGGCACTCGACGCTCGCTCAGACGAATCGACTGCGACCTACCCCGATGTTCGAGCCGCAGACCTCGCCCGGCTCGTGCAGTCCGGTTTGGACGCCGCGGAGTTGCTGTCCGGCTACGTCGCCGTTGACGGGATCGATCCGCTCAGCGATGAAGAACGGGTGGCCGTACCACTGTTGGCCGTCGCCGCTCGCTTCGAGGAACTGGCCGACTTGTTGACCTCGTGGGCAGACCAGGGGCCCGCCAATCGTCCGAACAAAGCGTTTGATGAAGCGTGCGACGAAATCGAAACCAGCCTGGACGAACTCGAGGTACCACACGAGTCCGGCCGGCCACCCCGCGGTTCTCGATCCAGGAGATCATGATGACTGACCATCAGCACAGCTCGGGCCTACCGCCGGACAACCATGTGCATACCGAGTACTCCTACGATGCGGTCAGCCGAGGGTCGATGATAGCGACGTGTGAGCAGGCGATTCGGGTGGGATTGCCGTCGGTCGCCTTCACCGAACACCTGGATATGACACCGTGGCACATCCCGGAGGCGGCCAAGGCCGAAATGCCCGACGACATGGCGGTACATCTGGGCCACGACTCATGCCTGCGCGCCCCCGAGATTGACTTCGACGGCTACTTCGACACCATTGAGGAGTGCCGCAGCCGTTTCGGTGGTGACCTTCGCATTCTGACCGGAATGGAAATCGGTGAACCTCACTGGTTCCCTGAACGGGTCGCCGTGCTGCTCGACAGCGGACGTTTCCAGCGTGTACTCGGTTCGCTGCACTCAATGACCATTGACGGCCAACCTCGCCTCATCGATGAGTGGTTCAGGACCGAACGCATCCACCTCGAGGCCGAATCAGGTGGTGCCGGCAACGGTGGCGGTGCCGGGCCGAGAGAAGCCAAAGCCGTGAGGGACTACCTGTCGGAAGCCATCAATCTGGTTGAATCCGATGGCGACTTCCAGGTGTTCGCTCATATCGACTATCTGATACGCCAGATCGATGCCGCCGGCCGCAAACATGATCCGACCGAGTTCGAAGAAGAGTACCGGGAGACACTGCGAGCGCTGGCCCGATCGGAACGAGCCCTCGAAATCAACACCCGAATTCCCCTGGATGCCACCATCGTTAGGTGGTGGTACGAAG
>CALJMD010000475.1 GCA_937981915.1 uncultured Acidimicrobiales bacterium | reverse complement strand
CTGTTCGCCTTGGTCGGAGCGGCAGTGACCGGCGGACTGTTGGCGACGACGTTTGTTTGTGTGGTGGCGTATTACGGGACGTTGGTTGTGGTGCGGTTCGGGCTTGATCCGGACAACCACGGCATCCCAATGGTGAGCGCCCGCTTGGAGTTGGTCGGTTCGGCCACCCTCATTCTGGCCTTGATCGTATGGGGAGTGGCGTAGCAGTGTGTGACAGTGGTCTGGTGTGCGACAGTGAGGTTTGTAGAAAGATGAGACGCTGATGGAACGCAATCTCCGCGAGATGCTGTCGGAGGCCAAAGACACCAGTGAGTTGATGGTGGACCTGGCGTACGCGTCGCTGTTCTTCGACGACACCGACATGGCCGATGAGGTCGACGAACTTGAACAGGAGTTCACTGAGCTCGTCCACGAAATGCGGTCGTTGGCCATTGTCGCTGTTCGCAATCCTCGCGAAGCGGAAGCCATGTCGGCGGTGCTTCAGGTGATCAGTGCGGTGGAGGCCATTGGTAACGATGCGGTCGACATCGCCCGCATTGTCAGCCGCCGCCTGGGTATTCCCCGCCAGCTTCTGGTGGACCTCAGCGAGGCTGAAGAGGTGTCGCACCGGGTGGCCGTGGCCGACGGGTCACATTTCGCCAATCGCCCATTGGGTTCGTTCGAGTTGCCGGTGGTCACCGGTATGCGGGTCATGGCTATACGGCGGGATCGTCGTTGGATTATCGACCCTGACGGTGACGACATCTTGAACCCTGGGGACGTGTTGTTCCTGCGAGGTTCGCCGGATGGCATCATCCGGCTTCGCGAGCTTGCCGGGGCGCCAGCGTGGAATCCGCCTCCCGGCGACGCCGAATCCACGGTGCTTACCGACTTGGATCGAGCGGTCGACACCTTGGTGGAGATGAAGAATCTTTCCGAGGTGGCGGTCGGGTTGGCCTACTCGGCGTTGATGTTCCGTGATCGAAGCCTGGCCGCCGAAGTATGTCACCTGGAGGACCGCCTGGACGAGATGAAGATCCGGTTGGAGCTTTGGGTCCTGCGAGCAGCCGGCGACGACGTCAATCCCAAGCCGCTACGTGGACTGCTGCACCTTGGGGCCGCAGCCGAAGACCTCGGCGATCAAGCCCAGCAGATGGTGTGGTTGGTGGAGAACCAAAGTGAGCTCCACCCGGTCCTCCACATCGCTCTCGGTGACACCGATGACGTTGCGGTCTTGATGCCCGTCGCTGATACTGCGCCAGCGGTCGATTCGACTCTCGGCGATCTTGATCTGCCGATCGAACCCGGCTTTAACGTGTTGGCCATAGAACGCGATGGACGTTACCTGTATCGCCCAGGACGATCAGCGGCTCTTCGAGCCAACGATCGTGTCCTGGCTAGCGGACCCGAGGAGGGCACCGAGGCATTGGCCGCCCTGCTCGGTTGGCGTCTCGTCGAGGGTGAAGACGGTGACGCTGAATTGGAGCCGATCGGGGCCAACGACCGTCGTTGACTCCTAGATCACCGCGCCCGTAGAGGTTGGGCTGCCCGCTACTGCTCGAAGGGTGGTTCGACGAACGGGGGCGGCGGTGTCTGCTGCGCCGGTGGCCCAGGAGGCGGCCCCATTGGGTTACCTGGAGACGGTGCCGGTTGGGTGACAACCGGACGTCGAGCCATGGCCGGTTGACCGGTTGTGGCGGGCTGGGTTGACGCTTGAGCCGGTTGGGCCTGTTGCGTTCGTGTCTGTTCAGGTTGAGAGCGTGGAACGGCTGGTGGGAAGTCGCCGTCACGCAGGAGTTCCGCGATGCCACCTAAGGTGCCCAGCGTGGCGCTCATGTCGGCCGGGACAAAGATTTTGGTGGCCTGTCCGTCGGCGATTCCCTGGAGCGCCTCAAGGTACTTGATGGCGATGACCCGGTCGTCGGTTCCGGCTTCGCTGATAGCCCGGTAGACGTTGTGGATGGCGTCGGCTTCACCCAACGCCACCTGTTCGATTCGGTACTGCTCGGCGTCGGCCCTGGTCTTGACCGCCTGAGCTTCACCTTCGGCGGTGAGGATGTCTCGTTGGCGGACACCCTCAGCGGTGAGGATGGCGGCCTGCTTTTCGCCTTCGGCCCTGGTGACCTCGGCCTCTCGTGTACCTTCGGCTTCGGTCACGACTGCTCGACGGGTACGTTCGGCTTTCATCTGCTCGTGCATGGCCGACATGACATCGGCCGGCGGATCGATCCGTTGGATCTCGACTCGAACAACCCGTACACCCCATTTATCGGTGGCGTCGTCCAGAATCTGGCGTAGTGCGGCGTTGACCCGTTCACGTGACGTGAACGCTTCGTCGAGCGACATTTCGCCGATGACGTTTCGCAGGTTGGTCTGAGCAAGCTTGGTGACGGCCAAGATGAAGTTGTTCACGTTGTACAGCAGGCGCTGTGGGTCAGTGGGTTCGAAGTAGATGACGGCGTCAACCGACACGGCGACGTTGTCTTCGGTGATGACCTCTTGCGGTGGGACGTCGATGACTTGCTCTCGCATATCGACGGTTCGCATCCGCTCCAGAATCGGTTTGATGATCCGAAGTCCGGGGTCAACGGTTTCCTTGTAGCGGCCAAGTTGTTCGACCACGCCGCGTTGGTAGGGGCGCACGATTCGTACGCCCAGGGCGACGTAGACCAATACGACGATGACGAGGAGGACGAGCAGAAACAGTGCTGGACCAAACATGGCGATCCCTCTAATTCTCTTTGATTCTTGTGCGGTGGGTACTCAAATGGCGATAGTGGACGGCGGTCAGCGGATGTCTTGGTAGGGCGCCGGTACGACGATGAGGCGGGTCCCGTGAACTTCGGTGAC
>CALJMD010000474.1 GCA_937981915.1 uncultured Acidimicrobiales bacterium | reverse complement strand
CCTCAAGTCCTGTTCCAACTCGATTCGCGCTACCGCGGCGGCCTTGGCCGAAGGGTCGAACGCCGCAATTGATCGTCGAGCGTTGCGTCCGGCCTCCCCGAGCGCACTGCGGGCGTTGCTCAGCAGCTGACCTGCGTCTTCACCCTCTGCTCCATTGACATAGCCGATCACTCCGGACACCGACACGACATGGCCACTCGAAAGCGTTAGCGGCTCGGCTAGGCAATCGAGCAGTGTTTGGGCCACCAGCTTCGCATCTCGATCTGAGCGACACCGTTCAAGTACGACGGCCAGAACCGAGGCCTCAAGGCGCCCAATGAAGCCCTTCTCCGCTACTGCGCTCTCGACACGGCGTCCCACAAGCTGCAACGCCTCATCACCAGCCAGGTATCCGAGGGAATCGCGAATCGCCCCTAACCGCCTCACCTCACAGAGCAGTACTGCTGGTGGTGTATCCCAGTCGGCGGCGTCGAGAGTCTCTACGACTCGCTGTTCGACATGTTGCCTCGTCGCTAAACCCGTGCGGGGATCCACCGGCGTGTGCGCGTCTGTGCCGGATACCCGATTGCGATCGCCACCTCGGTCAGCTGTCAATGAGCCGACCGAATGCAACCGAATCGCTAACAACGACGCCAACACCGTCACGGCCAACAGCAAAGAAGCGAGTGCGAAGTCAGCCACTCCTCCAACCGGGAACCGATTAGACGTCTCACCGCTCAGGTTGAGGGCGAGCCACCAGATCAACACGCTCACGGCTACACAGTTGGCTACGACAACCCACCGGGGCAATGCCGAGCACCGCTCAGCCAAGCCTGCTGGTTCGGGCCAGGACTCCGCGTCCTCGCTTTCCAGCTCGAAGCCGGTGCTGAGGTCAGCGTTATAGGTGGCACCGGTGTGCGTTTGGGCGGACGACATACCAGATACTCATCGGCATTCGGCGCCCGTAGCTGATAGCGACAGGTGAACTTGCCCGACTGCGATACAGCAACAAGAGACGACGCTGCAAAGGCGAGGTTGATTCGTTATCGAACGATCTTTGACAGCGGCAACTCGATGATGTCGGTTGCGCCGCCATCGCGAAGCTCGGGGATGAGGACATTGATGTCGGTCTTCGGCACCACGGTCTCGACTGCGAAGCCCGCACCGTCGTGCAGCTCGTTGACCGTCGGCGACTTCATGGCCGGTAGAAGACTGATGACCTTGTCGAGGGAAACCCGGTCGACCACGTTTAACTTGACCAGAACTTGGGTGCGGGCTTCCAGCGTGCCGTTCAACAAGGTGAAGATCTGCTTCATCGCGTGCTGCTTAACCGGGTCGGCGAATGCTGCCGGGTTGGCCACGATCTCTGTGTAGCTCGTAACGATGGTGTCGATAATTCGTAGCCCGGCGGCTCGGAGCGCTCGCCCCGTCTCGGTGAGGTCGACGGCGACATCAACGATGTCCGGGACTTTCGCTTCGGTCGCCCCGTAGGAGAGTCGAATGTCGGCGTCAATTCCTCGGTCGGCAAAAAAGCGTTCGGTCAGTGCCGGATATTCGGTGGAGACTCGGACACCGCTAGGAAGGTCAGCCACCGAGGAGATATCGGAGTCTTGAGGGACGGCAACAACTAGTCGAACCGGATCCGACGTGGCCTTGGAATACTTCAGCTCGCCAAGAGACACCACATCGCTGGAGGTCTCCTCAACCCAGTCCCTGCCGGTAACGCCAAGATCGAATAGACCTTCGGAAACGTACGTCGGGATCTCCTGAGGGCGCAAAATACGAACTTCGTCGATACGAGGGTCATTGATCGACGCCGAGTACTGCACCGATGAACTTCGCTTGACCGCCAGGTCCGCCCCGGCGAACAGCTCCAACGTAGCTTTTTCCAACGAGCCCTTGGGCAGTACCAACTTCAGCATTATCTCACGGTACCAAGCCGTACCCCGTCACGGGCCAGAGCGGCCAGACAGTTCAGAGCAAATTCTCCGCCAGGAAACCGCTCGTACCTAGGCACTCCCCTGCTCGGGTTCGGCTTCGTCAAGATCGAGCAAGTGCCCCATACGTTGCTGCTTGGTTCGTAGGTACGCGATGTTCTCCGGAGTCGGGACGGTCTGAAGACCGATTCGACCCGTGATGTCCAAGCCGTAGCCTTCCAATCCTCCGTATTTGGAAGGGTTGTTCGTCATTAGAACCATGGTGGAGACACCGAGATCAACCAGCATCTGAGCGCCAATCCCGTACTCCCGACTATCGGCCGGCAGACCCAACTCAAGATTGGCGTCCACTGTGTCAAGTCCGGTGTCTTGGAGGCTGTAGGCACGGATCTTGTGACCGAGGCCGATGCCTCGCCCCTCGTGGCCGCGGAGATAAATGAGGACGCCCTCTTCAGCTTCGGCAATCTGAGCCAGAGCAGCATCCAACTGACTTCCGCAGTCGCAGCGAAGAGAACCAAAGATGTCACCGGTTAGGCACTCGGAGTGAACGCGAACCAACACGTCGCTCTTGCCAGTGGGTTCACCCTTGACGAACGCCATGTGCTGCTCACCGTCGAGTACCGACTCAAAGACGACCGCGTTGAAGTCACCGTGCCGTGTCGGAATGGTCGCTTCCGACATTCGCTGCACCAGCTTCTCGGTCTTGCGGCGATAGCGGATGAGATCGGCGATGGTGATGAAGCGAAGGTCGTGCTCTTGAGCGAATTCGACCAGGTCTGGCACTCTGGCCATCGTGCCGTCTTCGTTGACGATCTCGCACAAAACGCCGATCGGTTTACACCCGGCCATGACCGCCAAGTCGACGGCGGCCTCGGTGTGTCCCGCTCGTTTGAGGACGCCGCCCTCTCGAGCTCGCAGCGGAAAGATGTGCCCCGGCCGGGCGAAATCGGCGGGCCCAACGGAGTCGTCGGTCAAAGCCATGATGGTCTTTGACCGGTCGGAGGCGGAGATGCCGGTGGTCGTATCGTGGCGATAGTCGATGGTGACGGTGAAGGCGGTTCGCATCGCCTCGGTGTTCTGCGCCACCATCAGAGGAAGGTCCAGGTTGTCGGCGCGCTCGTCGGGCATCGGAGCGCATATAACACCAGAGGTGTGACGGATGATGAAGTTAAGGGCTTCTGGCGTCGCAAACTCGGCGGCCATGATCAGGTCGCCCTCGTTCTCACGATCCTCGTCGTCGACGACAACGATTATTTCGCCCCGCCCGATGGCGGCCACCGCTTCTTCGATCGGGTCAAAGGCCACTTCTGCACGCGTCGACGGATCGACCTTTGCCTGCCCGCCGTCTTGTTCGCTCTGTTCCATTTGGGTTCGCTTACCTCAGCACTTTCGCTATCGAATCGTTTGCAAGCACTTGTTTGCAGGCACTTTCTCGGGCGTCTCGGACACAAGGATACATTCGCCCCAGCACGGCTGATCCGCCGTGCCGCACCGGCGAGACCCGGTACGCAGCAATGCAGTCTTTCAGGTCGCTAACTGCGGAGATGCCCGGCTAGCAGCTGCTCGGCATACTTCGCCATGACGTCCACCTCGATGTTCACCCGATCGCCTTCGGACTTGTGTCCCAGGGTGGTGACATCGGAGGTGTGAGGGATCACGGCAACGGTGAACCCGTCGGCCGCAGGATCGACCACGGTGAGACTTACGCCATCAACGGTAATCGAACCCTTCTCGACGATGTATCGATGGAGCTCGCCTGACACTTTGACTTTCAAGTCAGGACTCGGAGTCACGATGGTGCCGACGGCGTCGACGTGGCCTTGAACCAGGTGTCCGCCCAGCCGATCGCTGAGTCGAACCGGTCGCTCCAGGTTGACCGGGTCGCCGATCTGCAAATCGCCGACAACTGTTCGGGCAAAGGTCTCATCGCTGACCTCAGCTGCGAACCAATCGCCGTCATCGCCCCACTCGACCACGGTCAAGCAGCAGCCGTTTACGGCAATGGACGCGCCTAGCTCGACATCGTCGAGAACATTCTGGCAGCTGATCTCAAGGCGAGACCCGTCTCTGGTCCGAACCGATCCGAGCTCTTCAACTATTCCGGTGAACACAAGTACTCCTTGTCGACAATTAGTCGACCCGTCTACCCAACGAAGAGTAATACTTAAAGTTAAGTTTAAGTCAAGTCAGAGTCAGAGTCAGAGTTCGAGTGCGGTGACGGAGGCACCAGGTCCAATCGAAGGTCCTCGCCAACCGGGCGGATCCCAACAAACTCTCCTCGCCACAGGTCCTCGATCGTGGCCGCCCCTGAACCGGCGAAAAGGGAAAGTCCGCCTGAACCACCCATAAGCGCCGGCGCCAAGTAAAGAACGTATCGGTCCACAAGGCCTTGCCAGTGGAATCCATGAGCCACAGTCGCCCCGCCTTCGACCATGACCTGAAGTACGTCTCGCTCACCAAGATGATTGAGGAGCGCGTCAAGATCGCCTGACCAGGTCTCGCACGGTTGCACTGCGGCGTCCGGCGGCGCCTCACCGAGCACTACCCGCAGCGGCTGAACGACATCGCCACCGTCAGGTGCGTTCACCGAGCGTGCGGTGAGCGCCGGGTTGTCCGCTCGGACCGTACCGGCACCGACCACGATGGCCCCCGACTCAGCTCGAAGCAGGTGAGCGTCGTGTCGGGCCGCCGGCCCGGTAATCCACTGGCTGGTGCCGTCCGAAGCAGCCGTGGCAGCGTCCGAAGTGGCTGCGAGCTTGAGAACCACATAGGGCCGACCTGTCCGCCGGTGATGAAGATAAGGACTCAAGAGGGTCTCGCCGGCGGCTCCACCAACACCAACCTGCACCTCGACACCGGCCTCTCGCAAGCGACTGATACCGCTGCCTCCAACCCGAACATCGGGATCGACCACCGCCACCACAACCCGGCGAACGCCTGCGGAAATGATGGCTTCGGTGCAAGGGCCGGTTCGACCATGATGATTACACGGCTCCAGCGTCACCCACATCGTCGACCCCTGAGCAGCTGCACCAGCCCGTTCCAAGGCAACAATCTCCGCATGAGGCCCGCCGGGGCGTTGAGTCGAACCCTCGAAGGCAATGCCAGACGCGGCCGCGATTACTGCACCAACCCATGGGTTCGGCGGCGAAACGATCCGAGCATGGGCCGCTCGCCGCAGCGCCCGGCCCATCATCCGCTCGTCGAGCCTGCCGTCGCCGTCGTCGGCTGTGCCCGCCACTAGTGCGGCCGCTCCCCGGCCAGAAGCTCCAACGCATGCGGTAACACGTCGAGGACGGCATCCACTGTCTCGATTGCGCCATTTGTGGACCCTGGCGTGTTCAAAATCAACGCCTGGCCACGTGTCCCGGCGCAAGCCCGAGACAATCGCCCCAGACCTTTCGGATTACACAAACGCATTGCCTCGGCCAGACCAGGGGCCTCACGCTCCAGAACCAGCTTCGTGCCTTCAGGGGTCAGATCTCTGGGACCGAAGCCGGTCCCCCCGGTGGTCACGACCAGCCCGGCGAATTCAACGCACAGCTCTGTCAACGTTTCCGCCACCGTTTCGACCCCATCGGCGATCGCCCGCCGCTCCACGACGACCCAACCCGCACCCTGCAAGTGAGCTTCCAACGCCTGACCCGACTTGTCCTCGCGGGTTCCGGCGATCACACCGTCGGACACCGTCACAACCTTCGCCATGGGCGCCGGCTTAGGGGCCGCCTCGGAGGCGTCGGAGTTCGGGACCTGGGACTGACTTGAGTGCTCCATGACTGTAGTTTGCCCGGACTCCCAAGCTGAGCGGCGCCGCAGTGGGATGACCATCTGACGCGACAGACAGCTACCATCGCCGTTCATGACCGAGGGCCAGTCCAACAACCAACACAACGCTTTCTCCGTCCGGGGCCTGCGACCTGAAACCGTCGCCGTGACCAATGGCCGCCCAAGCGAAGCGGGCGCGTCGCTTAATCACCCCATCCATCTGGCATCGAACTTTCGCCACGGCGGCCCGTCTGGTTCTCGGGACTACGCCCGGGGTGACGGCACCGACAGCACCCACGCACTTGAAGTGACCGTGGCTCAGCTGGAGAGCGGCGGAGCGCCCACCATTGACGCCGTAGGTTTGGCCTACGGCTCCGGCATGGCGGCCGTGTCAGCGGTGCTTGATCTTCTACCTGTCGGCGCATCGGTGTTGGCCCCCGATGACTGCTATCAAGGCGTGGCTGCGGCATTGGATCATGGCGCAACCCACTTGGACTGGACCGTTCGACGGCTTCCGACGTCCGATACAGCTGCCTGGTTGACGGCCATCAACGACGCCGCGCCGGATCTTGTCTGGTTGGAGTCACCATCGAATCCGCTGTTGACAATCGCCGACGTTCCGGCAATTTGCACCGAGGCTGCTCAACAACAGGTCCTGGTAGCCGTCGACAACACCTTCGCCACCCCGTTGCTCCAGCGGCCGCTTCAGCACGGCGCCACCTTTGCCATACACAGCGCCACCAAGTTCATGGGTGGCCACTCCGACCTACTGGCCGGAATGGTGATCGTAAACGACCACGATCTCGCCGATCGGATGCGCTACCGACGCGTGCTCTCGGGGGCCACCATCGGCTCACTCGAAGCCTTTCTGGTACTTCGAGGTTTACGCACTCTGCCGGTGCGACTCGATCGTTCACAGACGTCGGCCCTGGTCCTGGCTGAACGCCTAGCAGACTCAGCCGCCGTCACCGCAGTTCACTATCCGGGGTTGTCCACCCACCATGGATTCGAGCTGGCAAAACGGACGTTGGACGGCCCGGGGGCCGTTCTCTCGTTCGAAACCACCGGGTCAGCTGCCGACACCGACCGAGGCCTCGCCGCTCTCAACGTCATCGTGCCGGCCACAAGCTTGGGAGGCGTGGAGTCCACGGCCGAGCGTCGAGCTCGGCTTGAAGGCCAGGAGGCCATCCCCGAATCGCTGGTCAGGCTAAGCGTCGGCTGTGAGCACGTCGAAGACCTTTGGGCCGATCTTGTAAAGTTTCTCGATGTTGTCGACCGACATAGATAGCTAGCCACAGGAGCGGACAACAGGTCCCAGCGAGAGCCGCACAGCAACCTCCGCCAACGGTCGAAGATTGACCGAGGGCAGACTGCGGCCTACACTTCGATCCCGCAACACCGTTCTACCTCGCCGCCCGCACCCCGCCGGCGCCGAGCTTACCAACGGAGCCAAAACATGCGTATTCTCCTTGCCGACAGCCTCGACGAGTCGGCGATCCAAGCACTATCGGCCGACGGCCACGAGTGTGTGTCACGTCCTGATCTAACAGCGGACACACTCCCAGAGGCAATAGCTGGAGCCGAGGTTCTAGTGGTCCGCAGCACCAAGGTGCTCGAAGCGGCGTTTGACGCCGCCGATCAGCTGTCGCTGATCGTCCGGGCCGGAGCCGGAACCGACAACATCGATCTAGCCGCCGCGTCCCAGCGGGGCATCTACGTTTGCAACGTTCCTGGACGTAACGCCATTGCCGTGGCTGAGCTCACCATGGGTCTGTTGCTGTCCATCGACCGTAGGATTCCGGACAACACAGCGGATCTGCGGGCCGGTCGATGGGACAAGAAGACCTACACGAAGTCCGACGGTCTCCACGGCAAGCAGCTCGGCATTATCGGACTGGGCGACATCGGTCTCGCCACCGCCGAACGAGCTAAAGCGTTCGGACTGTCTGTGGCCGCAGTTCGAAAGACAGACCGATCAAGCCAGGCTCTCAGTGCCATCCGTAGTGTCGGGGTTCGCCTCGTTGACAGCCTCGATGAGCTCTTGGCGTCGTCAGACGTCGTGTCGCTACACGTGCCCAAGGCAGCAGGAACGATCGGCATGGTTGACGCTGACTTTCTGGCCAAGATGCGCACCGGGTCGATACTGCTGAACACCTCTCGAGGTGACATCGTCGACGCCGAAGCTTTGTTGGCCGCTCTGGATGCAGGCAAGATTCGAGCAGGACTGGATGTGTGGCCCGATGAACCAGGCTCCTCCCAGGGCGAGTTCGACTCGATCTTGGCCAAACACCCCGCAGTTGTCGGAACCCATCACATCGGAGCATCAACCGCTCAGGCCCAACGCTCGGTCGCCTCGGGAGCGGTCGAGGTCATCTCGGCCTATGCCGGCGGACAACCCGTCAACTGCGTCAACCTGCGCCTCGAAGCCGAGGGCGGATGTCAGCTGTCCATTCGTCACCTCGACCGGGTCGGCGTACTGGCCGAAGTCTTCGCCATCTTGCGCAGTCACGACCTGAACGTTCAGCAAATGGAAAACCAGGTGTTCGTAGGCGGCCAAGCCGCGGTCGCCAACATCAACGTCTCGCAGCCCGTGACCGACGTAGCGGTCGCCGAACTATGCGCTGTTGAAGAGGTGTTGAGCGTCAACCTCGACGCCTAACACCAATCGGCAGCCGACACACAGGCGACGTTCATCAGTCCATCGCTTTCGGTTGCCCCCGTTTCGGTCCATCCTCACATCACTTTGGAGTCACCTTCAATGACCACAGTCTCAAATCGAGTCCACAACTTCTGCGCAGGGCCTTGCGTACTACCGGACGACGTGCTGTCCGAACTGGCCGACGAGCTACCGGATTTCGACAAGTCCGGCATGTCGCTCATCGAGATGAGTCACCGCTCAGCGTCCTATGACCAGGTCCACCACGAGACGTTGGATCTGCTTCGAGAACTCACCGCAGTTCCCGATGACTTCAGCATCATGTTCATCCAAGGCGGCGCCTCGCTGCAGTTCGCCATGCTTCCCATGAACGTGCTGTCCGCCCAGCGGACAGCCGGCTACGTGGTGAGCGGCACCTGGGGCAAGAAGGCGCTCGCCGACGCAGAAAAGCTTGGAGTCGGCTACTCCGCATGGGATGGCGGAGCAGACAGCTATGCCCGAATGCCGTCGCTGGACGAACTGGACATGGGTCACGGGGCTTCGTTCCTTCACGTGACATCCAATGAAACCATCGGCGGTATCCGCATGGCCGATTTCGCTGACCCCGGCGTTCCGATGCTGGCCGACATGTCATCGGACTACCTGAGCCGTCCGATTCCCTGGGATCGGTTTGCCGTCGTGTATGGCGGAGCGCAAAAGAATCTCGGTCCAGCCGGGATGTCGGTCGTGTTCGCCCGAACCGAGCTGTTCGACGCCATCCCCGACAACACCCCGGGCTATTTAAGCTACGCCACCCACCACAAGGGTGACAGCTTGGCCAACACTCCTCCCATGTTCACGATTTGGGGCACCAACAAAATGCTGAAGTGGATCAAGGACAACGGAGGCCTGGACGCAATGGAGAGCCGCTCGCAGCGACGCTCCGACGCCCTTTACCAGGCGATCGATCAATCAGGAGGCTTCTATCGCAGTCCGGTCGACGAAGCGAGCCGATCCAGAATGAACATCGTGTTCCGTCTACCAAACGAAGAGCTCGAATCGACCTTCATCGCCGAGGCAGCCACCCATGACATGGTGAACCTCAAGGGCCATCGATCGGTTGGCGGTATTCGAGCCAGCATCTACAACGCGCTGCCCGACGCAAGCGTCGAGGCGCTGACCAGCTTCATGGCCGACTTCGCTTCGAATCACGGATAGGTACGGCGTTGCAACCGATCTCCCCTCTTTCCCTCGACCTCATCGGTGACGCTTGGACGTCGGAGGTTCCATCGCCGCCTCACGACGCCCTGTCACCGGCTGATCGCCTGCAGCACCTTGAGAAGTTCCCGTTGTCCTATTTGGGCGTGACCCGAGCACCGGAAGATGTGTCGCCCGACCACTCGATGTCACCAGCGGAGCTGCTGGCGGCCGGTCGCCGTTCACTCGATGCACTTTTGAATCGCGGTGTCTTCAACCTCGCCGATCAAACGGGGTATTTCGTTTACCGGCTAACTCTGGGCGATCACAGCCAAACCGGTCTGGTGTGCGGAGTTGCCGTGTCAGCCTACGACAACGGCCAGATTCGAATTCATGAGCGCACCAAGCAGGACAGGGCAATCCACCTGGCCAACCACCTCGATGTAGTGGGGGCACAGTCAAGTCCGATCGCGATGGCTGCCCGACCTCAAACCGGTCTAGCCGACGCGTTGAAGAAGCTCACATCGGGCGAGGCGGAGCTTGATTTCGTATCGCCGGACGGGCTACGCCAGCAGGTCTGGAGGATCGACGATCCGGACGCAGCTCGCCAACTCGAAATCTCGCTCGACGACGAACCTCTCTATCTCATCGATGGGCATCACCGGGCGGCAGCCGCATCGGTTCACCGAGCATCTCGTCTGGACTACGGCGGGCTGTCGGACGGCGATGAGACACCGGGTTCGAATCCGGAACCGTCACCCGGGATCGACTGGATGCTCAGCGTCGTGTTTCCGATCGAGGAACTTCGAAACGAGGCCTTCCATCGGATTCTTCCCCTTGATCGAAACGAACAGTTACACGACGAGTTGTTGACTCTCTGCCGTGCCGTTTCTGCAACCGATGTCAACGGCAGACAACCGTCGGAGGTTCCTATCGGGGTCCGCGACGCTGATGGTCAGCTGTGTTGGTACCTCATGGATCTTCCGCTGGACGATTCGGTCGTCGGACCGTCGGCGATCTTGGCCAATCTCGACCCGGTCAGGGTGCAACAGCAGATTTTCGAACCAGTCCTGAAGATTGATGAAACAAGGCCTGGCGACCGGCTCTACCACCGGGCCGGAACATCCAGCGTCGACGGCTCCGACTCCGACGCCGGGAACCTCATTCGGCCGGGAGAAGCAGCCATCGTCACTCGGCCGGTCACCATGGACGAACTTATGGCTGCGTCCGACAATGGTCTTGTCATGCCTCCGAAGTCAACCTACTTCGTGCCCAAGGTCCGATCCGGACTGTTCCTGCACCGCAAGCATCGCATCTAGCCACAGATCTACGGTCGACGGCGCAGTCGGCGGGTCAGGTTGAGCGTGCCAGTCTGGCAATCATCATCCCGTCGGTCTCGGTCGGAGGCAGGTAGGACACCAATCCACCGTCTTGCCAATCATGAGACGAGGCATCTGCAGCAACGGCAACAAGTTCCAGGTCAGAGCGGCGCTGTCGCACCGCCTCGATGACCTGTGTACCTTCTTCGTTGCCCAAGGTGCACACGCTGTAGGTCAGCACCCCGCCAGGGCACAGAAGCTCAGCGGCACTGAGAACCAGTTCAACTTGCAATTCCTTTAGTCGGCCTGGTGCCTCGGGTTCGATCCGCCAGCGGGCGTCCGCTCTTCTGCGAAGACTCCCCAGCCCTGAACACGGAGCATCAACGAGGACCTGGTCGATCGAGCCCGGCCGAAGGGCCGGTTGGCGACCGTCGGCCACCATCATGGGCAGCTCACAGCCCAGCATGGTTGCATTGGAGTCGATGAGGCGCACACGACTGGAGCGACGATCAGCGGCGATGACCTGGGCTCCGGTCGCCGCCAATGCTGTCGCTTTGCCCCCCGGGGCTGCACAGAGGTCGACGATGACCTCACCTTCGCGAGCACCCATAGCAGCCACTACAGCCTGGGATGCAGCGTCTTGGACGTAGCCATCGTCGCGTACGGTTACCGAGGCCGGTCGATTCATCGCTTCCAGCGAGGCCCGAGCCACATCTTGCCCGAGGTAGTCGTCCATGTGTTCGACAATCCAATCCGGGTAGCTCAAACGAGTGGCGTCGTCGGGGAACCTCACTGGACCATCAGCAACCTTGCGCAGTACCGCATTCACCAATGACCGCGCCTTGCCGCCGATGGCGTCGACGGTGGCCGACACCGCGGCGTGCGGCGGCGTTCGCAAATAGCACAGTTGATACGTCCCGACGCGAAGTGCCGCCTGCACCTCCGGTTCCACCGCGCTCAGCAGGTAACGCTCGAAAAGGTAGTCGCAGGCCCGTTGCATTCTGGTCGTGCCGTACACCAGCTCGGTGACAAACCGCCGGTCGGCTTCGGACAGGTCACATGAGTCCAACATCTTCGGTAGCAGAAGATTGGCGTAGGCCCCTGACGTATCGATTCGATGCAAAGCGTCGATCGCCAACCGCCTACTGGCAGCGCCCTCCGGTAGACGATCGCCCGAGGGCGGCCGATCGGACTCGGCCTTGGGACTTGATGAACTCATAGGTGTCCCAAGCTAGTGCCCGAGCGACTATTCGGTGCTCGGATCAATGCCAAGTCGTTCGCCGGGCTCGATTCGAGCTCCGTTGACCCAGTCCCCTACCTTCTGAGCACGTCGCCCCTCGGGCTTGACCTCAGTTAGATCGATGATCCCATCGGAGGTCGCTACCGAGACCGCCTGCGGCGACACCTCAACGATCGTTCCCGGCGTCGCTGACTCAACTGTCGCGGTTCGGGCCACAGTCCGCTCGACACCGAGGCGGGTTTGACGAAACCACGTCCAAGCCCGCCCGATCCGGACCCTGCGCTGAACGTCTACCGCCGCCATATCGAAGCTCAACCTGTTTTCCGACCGCTCAAGCTTTGCCGCGTACGTCACGTCACCGTTCTGTGGCTCGGCCCAAAGGGTTCCGTCGGGGCGACGCAGGCCTCGCTCCAGTGTGTTGACCAACAGCTGAGCCCCGGCGTCGGCCAGCTGCGATGTGAGCTCCACCGAGCTGACGTCATCGTCGATCTTCAATGCCTCGGTCTCGTAGACGTCACCGGTGTCAAGGCCTTCAGCCAGCGCCATGATGCTGACTCCGGTCTCGTGATCGCCGGCAAGAATTGCCCGTTCCACCGGGGCCGCTCCCCGCCAACGTGGAAGCAGTGAAAAGTGCACGTTGACCATTGGGATTCGCTGCAGAACGGCGGAGGGAATGATCCGCCCGTAGGCCACAACGATGCCCAGCTCGATCGGGTCGACCCGGTCGAGCTCGCTCAGATCGTCGGTGGCGTCGAGACCGAGATCGAGCGCTGCCTGCTTCACCGGCGATGGGGTACGACGACCACCTCTGCCTCGTCGCCGATCAGGTTGGGACACCACCAGGGCGACCTCGTAGCCGGCGTCGACCAATGCCCGCAGTGACGGCACCGCCGCCTCGGGCGTACCGAGAAAGGCTATGCGTCGCACCTCTTCCGGGGGTAGGGCGAGACGCTCGTCGGATTCACTCATCGGCGTCTCGCTCCGGCTGATCTGAATCCGTCGCCTCTTGGTTGGTCGACGGCAACCCGGCGGACAACGATTCATAGAGATCCAAGGCTTGCTGCCTCTCAGCGGTCTCCAGGTGATCGATCAACAGTACGCCGTCGAGATGGTCGATTTCGTGTTGGAAAAGTCGAGCGAGAAGCTCATCGGCCTCAATCTCAACTTCGCGTTCGTTCAGATCCCAGCCAGTTACCAGGACCTCTTTGGGCCGTACGACGTCCCAAAACAAACCAGGAAGCGAAAGGCACCCCTCGGAGTACAGCCAGTCACCACCGCTGTCGGCGATCACAGGGTTCACGATGGCGTTAGGACCCAAGCCGACGTCATACACAAACAGGCGGTCGGATTCCCCAATCTGAGTGGCAGCCAACCCAATTCCCGGTTCGGCGTACATCACCGACAGCATTCGCTGAGACAGCTGGGCGAGACGACCGTCTATTGCTTCCACCTCAGTGGCGACCTGGCGGAGAGCGGGATCTCCATAGACACGAACTTGGTGCGGGCTCGACACTCGCTCAGCCTAGCCAGGTGCCAGGCGACCGAAGACGACGGCAACACAACCGGCATCGGCTACCGTTGCGATTCATGACCGGCGAACGGCCGCCAGCAGGTGCTGCAGGCCACTACTTTTCTGAAGATCCCTCATCGGTGTCAGACCGGCGATCGGTGGATCTACACCTCGAAGACTTCAGCGGCCGATTCGCCACCGACCGCGGCGTGTTCGCTCGTGATCGGATCGACCCGGGAACCAAACTGCTGCTGAGCGAAGGGCCGCCAGCCCGCGATTGTGACGAGCACCTTGTCGACGTCGGTGCCGGCTACGGTCCAATTAGTGTCGTACTGGCCCACCGAAATCCTCAAGCCACCGTATGGGCGGTAGAGCCAAACAGCCGGGCCCGCGAGCTGTGCCGAGTCAACAGTGAAACAGCGGGCCTTACCAACGTTCGGGTCATCTCCCCCGATGAGTGGCCGGACGGACAGCGGGTGGATCGAATCTGGTCCAATCCCCCGATTCGCATCGGCAAGCCCGCGCTACACGGTCTACTCACCGAGTGGCTCGACCGGCTAAGCGAGCATGGATCGGCCCACCTGGTCGTCCAGAAACATCTGGGGGCCGATAGCTTGCAGCGGTGGATGATCAATCAAGGATGGGCAACGGCACGGCGACAGTCACGAGCCGCCTATCGACTGTTCGACGTCGACCCGCGCATTCAGCAGGTCACCGATGACTGACAGCTCACCGCTATCGCCCACCGAGCTGAAACGGCTGCATCGGGATTGGCGTCGGTCGATCGACGTCGATATCTCACTCATCCTCGACGGCGTACAGAACCCCTACAATCTCGGTGCCATCTATCGAAGCGCCGCTGCCTACAAAGTGACGAGCCTGGTATGCGTTCCACCTTCGGTGGAGCCAGAGCATCCGAAGGTCGCAAAGACTGCCCTTGGGAGCCAGCGCCTCGTCTCCCGCTCGGAGGCCGACTCCGGCCCATCCGCAGTGCGTGCCGCACAGGCTGATGGGCGCCTCACGGTGGCGTTAGAGCTGACAGAATCCGCCGTTCCCCTGTTCGAAGTCGCTCTACCGGCACGGGTGTGCCTCGTCGTCGGTCACGAAGAACGGGGAGTCCATCGAGACACGCTGGCCGCGGTCGATCACATCGCCTACCTGCCGCAGCTGGGGAAGATCGGATCGCTGAACGTCGCCCATTCCGTTACCGCGGCGCTGTACGAGACACTGCGCCAACAGGCCGATCAACAGCGTTGACCCGCTGTCTTAGGCCCTGGCGGGGTCGACGACAACGCGAACCCGCTCGCCCGACCTTCGTGCGTCCGTCAACGCCTCGCTAAGCACATCGTGATCATGGGCCGTGGCCAAGAAACGGCCATCGGGGCGGGGCCCGACAACTGAAATATCTTCGACTCCCATGAGTCGGTCGGCCATTTCTTCGGCGCTGGCGCCGGACAACTCCGCCATCGCCGTAAACGGTGGCAATCCGAGCATCCGTCGGGTTTCAAGCTCGGCGGAGACGAAGGAAGTCATGTCAGCCGACTGCGCCGCCATCAAAACAGGATGATCGGGAGCCCGAGTCGACACCACAATTCGACTGTCTGATGAACGTCCGTTCAGCAGACGGGCGGCCCGCACCAACAGGGTCATGGCCTGTTCCCCAGCCCGGAACCGAGGCCCGTAGAGCTCTTGGTCCATATCTAGGAAGGCGACCAAGTCGGGGCGAACGTCAAGACGATGCAGGGCGGCTTCAGTTCCGACGACTACCGCCGGGCGCTCGGAGTCGAAGCCGTTGAACTCGCTGTCAGCGGTCAGCTCAACTGCCGGTCGGTCGAGCAAGATCCCGGTTTCCTCCGCTATTCGGCTCACGCCGGGGCGCAACCGCTTGAGCTGCGTGGATCCGCACGATGCACATACCAGCGGCCGTTGCTCGCCCGTCGCCACGGATTCGAGTCGACCGTCTCGCTCCACCATCAGGTGACGGCCATCTTCGGATCTTGCCAACTCGGTACAGGAAGCACAGGCCAACATCCGAGCCCGGCCTTTTCGATTGAGAATCAGAAGGGACCTATCGGCGTTCCGCATCCGCTCAACCAAAACGGGAGGCAACAAGGTAGACGCGAGCCGGGGCTCCTCATCTCGACGATCGAGCAGTTCAACGGCTGGCCAACCGGAGCGACTCTCCGAACGCGACACCGACAACACCCGATCCACGTCGACGCCGACCAGCGCCGACATGGGGCTCAGAAGCACACATCTACCGCCGTTCAAACGACTTCGCTCAATGGCCACTCGAGCGGCGTGCCAAGTTGGCACCCGCTCCTCCTGCATGGCCTCAGCGTGACTGTCCAGCACAATGATGGTGGCGGGCCTGGCGGGCAGCGGAGCAAAAACGGCGGAACGCTGACCAACCACGACAGATCCGGCCAAACCAGCGGACCAGTCATAGGGGTGGCGCCCAACACGAACCCGACGCTTGCGGAGTCGAGCGACAACTCCGTCCGCCACCGCGGCCTCGGCCGCGATCACCAGCGTCGGTCCAAGGGCGACGGCCGCCAAAATGAACGGGAGCGGGTCGGTGGTCGGCGACGTCTGCACTGCTGACACCCCGGGGTGAGCGACGCAGTCGCCGGCAAAGTCGGTCAGCGAATCGGCAGCACCGGGACTGACGGCAATGGCGGCACCCGTCGATCGTTCCTGGGGAAGACTTCGCACCGCTCGAACGGGCGACGCCGACTTCACTACCGCCCGCAGCGGGCCGTTCCAGCGATGGGCCACCCACCGGGCAAGGTCAAGAATGTCACCGGGCGGACCAGCCGAACTGAGACGCGAGATCGGTCGCAGTGTCACTCCCGCCGGTGGGACCGCATCAACTGCTATCACCCAGCCAGGAACTCGGCGTCCGTGCAAGTCCACCCGGACCATCGATCCGAGGCTGATCTGGTCAGCCCACTTCGGCGGACAGTAGTAGTCGAACGTTTTGTCCAGCCCGGAGACGTCGGGTAATACGGTGACAACCCGACTACCGTCAGGTAAGACAGCCTCGGGCTCACTGGCTGGGGACCCCGCTGAGAACTCCTCGGGGTCGAAGAGATGACCGACGCTCATGACGAGGGCACCTTACCAGGCCAGGCTGACAGACTCCGCGGTCACACCGAGTCGGTCAGCACAGCCGGATGTCTACAATCCGAGAGCTGAACGGAGTTCGTCGACCTTGTCGGTCCGCTCCCAGGTGAACGACTCGCCCGGCTCTCGACCAAAGTGGCCGTAAGCCGCCGTTGGCGAATAGATCGGGCGACGGAGATCCAGCGTTTCCAGAATGGCAGCTGGACGGAGATCAAATACGGTCCGGATCGCCTGCTCAAGCTTGGCTATCTCAACCTGTTCGGTGCCAAAGGTCTCAACCATTACCGAAACCGGGTGGGCGACACCGATGGCGTAGGCCACCTGCACCTCACAACGACGGGCCGCTCCGGCCGCAACCAAATTCTTGGCTACCCAGCGAGTGGCGTAGGCCGCTGAGCGGTCGACCTTGGACGGGTCTTTGCCGGAGAATGCGCCACCACCGTGCCGGGCCGCACCACCGTAGGTGTCGACGATGATCTTGCGGCCCGTCAATCCGGCGTCTCCCACCGGCCCACCGATGACAAATCGGCCGGTCGGGTTGACCAGAACGTCGTAGTCCTGATCGGCGAATTGCTCAGGGATGACCGGGCGAATCACGTGCTCAATCAGGTCGGGCCTGATCATGTTGTCCCGATCGATGCCGTCATCGTGCTGGGTCGAAATCAGCACCGTCCGAAGGCGGACTGGTCGACCGTCCTCGTAGTCAAACGTCACCTGAGTTTTACCGTCCGGGCGCAGGTAGGGAATCGTCCCCGCTCGGCGGACCTCGGCTAGGCGCTCGGCCATGCGGTGGGCCAGATGAATGGGAAGCGGCATCAGCACGTCTGTCTCGTCGCAGGCGTAACCGAACATCATTCCTTGGTCGCCGGCTCCCTGCTCGTCAAACCCGTCGTTTGAGCCGGACGTGCGAATTTCTTCGGATTTGTCGACGCCCTGCGCAATGTCCGGTGACTGCTCATCGATGGCGACCATTACGCCACATGTTTGGCCGTCGAACCCGTAACGCTCGTTGTCGTAACCGATGTCGGCGATAGTGCGGCGCACAACGGACGGAATGTCAACGTAGGCCGACGTTGTGATCTCCCCCGCCACCAGCGCCAGTCCGGTCGTAACCATGGTCTCGCAGGCCACTCGGGACTGAGGGTCTTCGGTCAACAACGCGTCGAGGATGGCATCAGAAATCTGATCTGCCATCTTGTCAGGGTGACCTTCGGTGACCGACTCAGAGGTGAACGTGTGGGTGTGGCTCATGTGGATCCGCTTTCGATCGGAGGTAGGCGCTTCTCGACTGCATCCAGGACGGCTTCGGCTATCGCTACTTTGCTCGTCAACGAGACGTCAAACGTACCGCCGTCGGCGTCGAGAATGGTAACGGCGTTCGTGTCATGAGCAAAGCCGACCTGCGGCAGCGCGACGTTGTTGGCAACCAACAGATCGGCGCCTTTTCTGGCCAACTTCGATGCGGCGTTGGTCAACATGTCGTTGGTTTCGGCGGCAAATCCAACGATTACCTGGCCCGCTCGTCGCTGCACTCCGAGGGTGGCCAGAATGTCTTCAGTCCGCTCGAGTTCGATGGAGGGAACACCATCGGCCTTCTTGAGCTTCTGCTCGGCCGTGTTCTTGGGCCGGAAGTCCGCCACTGCGGCGGCCATGATGACAACGTCGCTAGCCTCAGCCCGGCTCATCACGGCATCGAGCATCTCTGACGCCGTGGTCACCGATACCTGCTCAACGCCCGGCCCGGACGGACGAGCAACCGTGGTGACAAGCGTGACCTGCGCTCCACGCGCTGCCGCTACATCGGCCAGGGCATGGCCTTGCTTACCGGATGAGCGGTTACCGATGAAGCGAACCGGGTCGATTGCTTCACGGGTGCCTCCGGCTGTTACGAGAACCGTTCGGCCGGTCAACGCTCCGGTGTCTTTGGTCGCCGCCGAGGCCATTTCCCCATCGAGCGTCTCGGCGATGACATCGAAGATCGACTCGGGCGAGGCTAAACGGCCAGCTCCGATGTCGCCGCCGGCCAGCGGGCCCTCTTCCGGAGGCACAACGATCACCCCGCGCTGCTGCAGCGCTGCAATGTTGTCCTGCACCGCCGGATGATTCCACATCTCGGTATGCATGGCCGGACACACCACCACCGGCGCTTCGGTGGCGATGAGGGTTGCCGACAACAGATCAGCCGAACGTCCGGTTCGGTAGTCGGACAAGATCCTGGCGGTGGCCGGGCAAACGACGATCAGGTCAGCGGTCTGCCCCAGATGCGTGTGCGGGATGGGGTGAGAATCGGCCCACAGGGAGGTCTTGACCGGTTCTGAACCAAGCGCGGTCATCGTGGTCGGTCCGACCATATTCATGGCCGCTTCGGTCATTACCGGGACGACGTGGGCCCCGGCCAATACAAGTCTGCGGCTTAGCTCGATTGCCTTGTACGCGGCGATGCCACCCGTCACGCCAAGAACAATTCGACGCCCCTCCAGCATCAGATGCGCTCTTGAGTTAGGCGGCGTCGTCGGAGTTGGCGTCGTCGGCTTCCGGAGCTGCAGCCGGAACGATCTTCTCGGCTGCGATCTCTTCGAAGGCGATCGACAGTGGCTTGCGGGAAACTGAGGTCACCTGCGGGGGAACCATTGCCCCGAGGCCTTCACCAAGCTGACCGAAGTACGCATTGATCTGACGTGCCCTTCGTGCCGCAAGTGTGCAAAGCACGAACTTGGAGTTGGTTTTATCGAAGAGATCCTCAACTTGGGGGCTCATCATTGTGTCGTACGTGTCAGCCATTGGCGTCAACCTCCGCTCCGTAGTATAGGCGGCTCTAGAGCCCAGTCCTGCCTTTGGCCGCCCGAGCCTTCTCGATCACATTCCACATCTGCTCGACAGTGTCGTCGATATCGTGATTTACGATCGTTTGGGCCCCGAGCTCACGACCGGCCGATGCCTCTTGCTCGGCTTTGTTCACCCGTTGTGCGACTCGATCCTCCGGGTCACCACGGCGCCGAAGTCGCTGTAGCTGGTCATCACGAGTGGGGGCTTCGAGGAAGATAAGCACCGCATCGGACTCTTTCTCCAAAACTTGTCGAGCGCCTTGAACGTCTATCTCCAAAATGACGTCACGTTCGAACGACTTATCCAGAGTGGGCGTTCCGTAGTAATTGCCAAGGAATTCGGCGTGCTCCAAGAAGCCCTCGCCGACGATTCGCTCCTCGAACTCATCGCGGGTCACGTACACGTACGCATCGCGTGATTCCCCTGGGCGGCGATCTCGTGTGGTCCACGACCGGCTCAGAAACAGCTCGGGATAACGCTCAACAAGCAGCTTCACGACAGTGCTCTTGCCCACACCACCCGGCCCGGACACGACGATCAGTAGCGGGTCAGTGTTCATGAGAACACCTCGAGTAGCGCTTTACGTTGCTGATGCCCCAGGCCGGAAACCCGGCGGGACTCGGCGATTCCAAGTCGTTCCAGCGTGCGACGGGCGTTGACTTTGCCAATGCCTGGAAGCGACTCAAGAACAGCAAGGACTTTGATCTTGGCCACCATAGGGTCCTCATCGGCCTCTTGGAGCATTTCGTCCAGGGTCATCGAACCTATTTTCAAACGATTCTTGACGTCGGCCCGACGGCGGCGCACCTCGGCCGCTTTGGCCAGCGCCGCCTTGCGTTGTTCGTCCGTTAGCTGAGGGGGTGGCACGATCACCAGATCCTAACGTCGGTGGAACCTATGCATAACAGGCTAGTCCGTTCACCCGTGCGCCGAGGTCAACAGACACCACAAAGTCGTGGCTCCAGAACTGAGGTATTAGACCAACTCGGCGAACAGCGACGCCGCAGCGGCCGCCGGATCATCGGCTTGGGTCACCGCTCGACCGATCACTAGGAGATCGGCTCCTTCTTCAAAGGCGGCGGCAGGCGTTATCGGGTGGGGCTGATCGTGTTGTTCCCCGCCAGCGTGACGGATCCCCGGGACCACGCGAACGGTTCTGGGTGAAAGCTCGCGGGCTTCACGCAAGGTGGCGCCGGAGCATACGATTCCCCCGCAGCCAGCTTCGACAGCAAGACGCAGCCTATTAGGCATGATGTGAGCCGGAGCGTCGGCGTCACTAGTCAACACCGTGATGGCCACAGCCATTGGTACCGGCAGGTCGGCGTTTGATGCTCCCTCTAGAAGGCCGTCAACACCGGCTCGGAGCATGTCGGCTCCGCCATGAGCATGCAATGTCAGGTAGGTGGCGCCAAGGGCGCCGCCGACTCGGGCGGCCCGTGCAACCGTGGTGGGGATGTCATGCAACTTCAAGTCGAGAAACACATCAAAGCCATTGTCCATCAGGGCACCAACAGCGTCGGGTCCGGCAGCCGTGTAGAGCTCGAGACCGACCTTGGCCACTCCGAACCATGGGGACAGCTGCCTCGCCAGGCGCAACGCTTCGACCAGGTCATCCACATCGAGAGCGAGCGCCGTCTTGGCCCTGACCTCGGCCGGTAAGCCGTCAATCGTCTTTGCCGTCGAAGCAGACATGAAAATCCTTCATTTCGGGTTCAAGATCCAGATGACTTGTGGCCCAAGCCCGGTGACCACCGCCAGCTCACGCCGTTCATTACCGTAGCCGATGGCCCACGCCATGCCGGTTATAGGTCAATCAATGCCGACGGGCCCCGACGAGGTCTTTGAAGCTGCCCACCCGATGGTCCTGACACCAGGCCTCAAGCGAGCCCACGAGACGGCCGACCAGGCCGGGATCAGCCAACGTGGCTGTTCCAACCTGCACGGCGTCGGCGCCGGCACGGGCGAACTGAACAACGTCGGACGCTGTTCGGATTCCGCCAACACCGATAATGGGCAAGTTGGGGCAAGCCTGGCGAACATCAGCCACGGCTCGTACAGCGAGGGGCCGTATCGCCGGGCCGGAGACACCGCCTCCTCCCCCACCCAAAACAGGTTCTCCGGTGACCGGATCGAGCACAAGTCCGAAGTAGGTGTTCACCAACGTCACGGCATCGGCGCCAGCCTCACCGGCGGCTGTGGCGATCTCCGGCAGTCGGAAACCCACGTTGGGACTCAACTTGGCCCACCGCGGTGCATCACAATCGGCTGTGGCCTCGATGACTTCGGTGGTCATCGCCGGCGAGTGGGCGAACAGATCGTTTCCCGACTCGGTGTTCGGGCACGAGATATTCACTTCAACGGCACACAGTCGATCAGCGACCGGTGCCAACAGCTGAGCGGCCCGGCGGTAGTCGTCAACCGTTCGACCCCAGATCGAGGCCACAACGCGGGCACCTAAGCGTTCCAACGCCGGTAGGTCTTCCACGATCCAGCGGGCTATCCCGGGGCCTTGCAGTCCAACCGAGTTGATCATTCCTGACGGCGTTTGGTTCACGCGTCGCGGTGGATTGCCATCCCACTCGAAGTGGGCCAGCGATTTCACCACGACCGCTCCGAGCTTGGCCAGGTCGACGTAGGCCCCGAGTTCGGAACCGTGACCGGCGGTCCCAGCCGCTGTCATGATCGGATTAGCCAGGTCGACCGAACCCACCGTGGCGGTCAGGTCAACCATGTCGGAGCCCGATCACTAGAAGTCAACATCGATCAAGCCGTTGCGCTGCTGGCCGAGCCGTGGATGGCTTGGAGCGGGGTTACCTGCAGTTCACCATTGCGCAGATCCACCATTCCGCGGGCGGCAGCCAAGGCGGCAGCCGTCGTCGTCACTAGCGGGACACCGTTGCGGGCTGCTGCCTGACGGATGTACGCGCCATCAGCGCGAGGGCCTCGACCGCGAGGCGTGTTGATCACCATTGCTATCTTGCCGTCCTCGATAAGGTCCACGGCGTTTAGGCCCTCTTGGTTGAGGCGACTCACCGTTTCTTCGACTACCAAGCCGGCGTCTCGCAAGTAGTCGGCCGTACCCGCAGTCGCCACCAGCGAGAAGCCCAACTCGACCAAGAGTCGAGCGACAGTTAAGCCGGCTTCTTTGTCGCGGTTGGCCAACGACATGAAGACCGTGGCCCCATCGGGGGCGGGCAAGATTGTTCCCGCCGCCAGCTGGCTCTTGACAAAGGCAACGCCCACATCGCGGTCGATACCCATGACTTCGCCGGTGGACCGCATCTCCGGCCCGAGCAAGGCGTCGGTGTCGGGGAACCGCACGAACGGCAATACGGCTTCTTTGACCGCCCAAAAGCCGGTGTCGACAGTGTCCGTTACGAGACCTTCAACCCGAAGTTCTGCGAGCGTCGCTCCGGCCATGACACGGGAAGCGATCTTGGCCATTGGTCGGCCGGTTGCCTTGGCCACGAATGGCACGGTCCGCGACGCCCGGGGGTTGGCCTCGATCACGTAACACCCCCCGTCTTTGACGGCGAATTGAACATTCACCAGGCCAACGACGTCGAGGGCTTCGGCTATTCGGCCGACGTAGTCGCTCAGTATCGAAACGATGTCAGGACCGAGAGTTCTGGGCGGTAGAACGCACGCCGAATCTCCCGAGTGCACCCCGGCCTCCTCGACGTGTTCCATCACACCGCCGATCAACACCTCTCCGGTGTGATCCCTCGCTGCGTCAACGTCGACTTCGATGGCATTCTCGAGGAACGAGTCGATCAGTACCGGGCGTTCAGCCGATAGACCACCTTCTCGTCCCAGGCTCCCCTGGCTGGCCATAGCGGCCATCGCACGGTCCAGGTCTTCACGGTTGTAGACCAATTCCATGGCCCGTCCTCCCAGCACGTAACTGGGTCGGACAAGTACCGGGTAGCCAATGTCATCGGCGATCTGCCCTGCCTGCTCCGCCGATTCAGCTGTCCCGCCCTTGGGTTGTGGTATCCCAATGCGATTACACAGCTCCGACCAGCGATCGCGGTCCTCAGCTTCGTCGATCGACGTAGCCGCAGTTCCCAGTACCAACTCGGGAGGCAACTGATTGGCCAGCTTCAACGGTGTTTGTCCACCGAGGGACACGATGACGCCGAGCGGCTTCTCCACGTCGACGATGTTCATGACGTCTTCGTAGGTGATCGGCTCAAAGTAGAGCCGATCGGAGGTGTCATAGTCGGTTGAAACCGTTTCGGGGTTGCAGTTCACCATGATGGTTTCGAAACCGGCCTCGCTGAGTGAGAAGCTGGCGTGAACACAGCAGTAGTCGAACTCGATACCTTGCCCGATCCGGTTCGGCCCCGAACCCAGAATCATGATTTTCTGCCGATCGCTGGATACGACCTCACTCTCGTCCTCGTACGTCGAGTAGTGATAGGGCGTGTTTGCTTCGAACTCCGCCGCGCAGGTGTCCACGGTTTTGAAGGTGGGCCGAACGTCGTGCGACAGCCTCAGGCTTCGGACCTGATGCTCGTCGCTCCCGCACAGGTAGCCGAGCTGAACGTCACTGAACCCGAGCTGCTTGGCCCGCCGCCACTCGGCTCGTGTCAGCGTGTCAGCGTTGCGGCCTGCGAGCGCCAAACGTTCCTCGGAGACCACCGACATCTGGTCAAGAAACCAAGGGTCGATTGCCGTCAACTCGTAGAGACGCTCGATCGAGACGCCACGACGCAACAGCGATTCAACCTGGAAGATCCGTTCCGGTGTGGCTCGTTGAACCAGCTCGCAGAGCTCCTCAATCGACTGAGCGTCGAAGGTTTGCTCGGCTTCGGATCCATTCAGTCCGGCGTGACCGGACTCAAGCGACCGGCAGGCCTTCTGCAACGACTCCGGGAAGGTACGACCAATGGCCATCACTTCACCGACCGACTGCATGGACGTGCCGAGCAGCCCGGTTGATCCAGGGAACTTCTCGAAGGCCCAGCGAGGAATCTTCGTGACGACGTAATCGATTACCGGTTCGAAGGACGACGGCGTCTTCTTGGTGATGTCGTTTGGGATTTCATCGAGGGTGTAACCGACGGCCAACTTGGCCGCAATCTTGGCAATTGGGAAACCAGTGGCTTTCGACGCTAGGGCCGATGACCGACTGACTCGGGGGTTCATCTCGATGATCACCATCCGCCCGGTGTCGGGCTCGATGGCAAACTGAACGTTTGAGCCGCCGGTTTCAACACCGACTCGGCGCAGGCAGGCGAAAGCGGCGTTGCGCAGCACCTGGTATTCCACATCGGAGAGTGTTTGGATCGGGGCGACCGTGATGGAGTCACCGGTGTGGACGCCCATCGGGTCGAGATTCTCGATGGAGCAAACGATGACCTGGTTGTCGTTGCGGTCTCGCATGACCTCCAGCTCAAACTCTTTCCAACCGGCGATCGACTCTTCGATGAGGATCTCGGAGATCGGGCTGGCGGCAAGGCCGTCGGCCGCCATCTTGGTGAACTCTTCGGGTGTGGTGGCGATACCCGTGCCGCGCCCTCCCAGGATGTAGGCCGGGCGGATAACAACCGGCAAGCCGATTTGGCCGATCATGTCCTCTGCCTCGGCCGGGGTATGAGCGATTCCGCTTCGCGGCACCTCGAGGCCAATTTCGATCATGGCCTCTTTGAACTTCTGACGATCCTCCGCGGTAGAGATGGCCTCGGCGTTGGCTCCGATCAGCTCAGCATCAAACCGTTCCAACACACCGTCGGCTTCAAGCTCCATCGCTAAGTTGAGCGCCGTCTGGCCACCCAACGTGGGTAGCACGGCGTCTGGCCGCTCGGTTTCGATGATCTTGGCCAGTACTTCGCGGGTTAGCGGCTCGACGTAGGTGGCGTCGGCGAACGTCGGGTCGGTCATGATCGTGGCCGGATTCGAGTTGGCCAGAATTACCCGATAGCCCTCCTCTTTGAGGACACGACAAGCCTGTGTTCCCGAGTAGTCGAACTCACAGGCCTGGCCGATCACGATCGGCCCGGAGCCGATCACCAAAATGGAGTTGAGGTCGGTTCGCTTAGGCATCGGTAGCCCCTCCATTTTCTTCGGTCGCTGGTAACGAACCGTTGGTCATCAAATCGGCGAACCGTTCAAAGAGGTATCTGGAGTCATGTGGTCCCGGGCTCGCCTCCGGGTGATGCTGCACACTGAACGCTGAACCGTCACGAAGTTGCAGCCCCTCACAAACACCGTCGTTCAAGTTCACGTGGGTGACGACGGCCGCGTGGCTCACTGACTCGGCTTCGACCGCGAAGTTGTGGTTCTGGCTTGTTATCTCGACGACGTCGGTTGTCGTATCCATTACCGGATGGTTCGCTCCGTGGTGGCCAAAGGGAAGCTTGGTGATGTTTCCGCCGATAGCCAGGCCGAGAATTTGGTGGCCCAGGCAAATTCCGAACACGGGAACGTGGCCGAGAATCTGGGTGACCGTCTCCACTACGTAGCCAACTTCGCGGGGGTCACCGGGTCCGTTGGAAAGGAATACACCGTCAGGCTGAGCGGCCAAGATGTCGGCCGCCGGGGTGGAGGCCGGCATGACCTGCACTGTTCCCAAACCTGCCAACTGGTCAACGATGGTTGTTTTGATACCTAGGTCAAGGGCGACGATGTTGAACGGACCGGATGTCGTTTCGCCCGCAGGCTGGTGGGCGCGCTCGTAGCTTTCAGGTGTGGTCACCTGGGCAACCAGGTCGATTCCGTCGGTGCCCGGCTCATCGACAGCGGCTCGACGTAACACGTCCAGGTCCACTGCACCTGGTCCCTCTACAGGACCGAAAGCCCCTGGCATTGCCCCGTTTGATCGGATCAACTTGGTGAGACGACGAGTGTCGACGCCGCCGATGCCGGAGAGGTTGTGATCGGAAAGAAACTGGTTCAACGACCCTTCGGAACGCCAGTTGGAGTGCCGACGGGCCAAGTCTCGGACGATCACGCCGCGAGCAAAGACCGACCGGGATTCGTTGTCATCAGGGGTAGTGCCGTAGTTGCCAATGTGAGGGTAGGTGAAGTTGATGATCTGGCCGGCGTAAGACGGATCGGTGATGACCTCCTGGTAGCCGGTCAACGCGGTGTTGAACACCACTTCTCCGGATGCCACACCTCCCGTTGGAAAGGCACCGAAGTGCTCACCTTCGAAGGTCGACCCGTCGGCCATGACCAGGGCGGCGGCAATCGGCCCAGTGACCTGGCTAGCCGTCGAGTTTTGATCGTCTGGTTGGTTGTGAGCGTCGACCATTACCGCACCGCCTTGGCGTCGACAACGACGGGTTCGCCGTTGAACAGAGTATGACGAACCTTGCCACGCACGGTTCGTCCTTCAAATGGCGTGTTGGAAGCCAGACTGGCCAACCGGTCACCGGCGATTGTCCAGGTCTGCTCGAGATCGACAACGGTCAGATTGGCCGGTCGGCCGACTTCGATTGGGCCACCGTGACGTGCCCCAAGCCCGGCGAGACGAGCCGGTGCACTGGAGAACATTTCAACCAGACGATCCAGCGGCAGATCAAGCTCGGTCAGCGCAAGCGCGAACGCAGTCTCCAGACCCAGCATGCCGGGCGGCGCCTGATCGAAGGGTTGCTCCTTCGAGTCCGGCGTGTGAGGAGCGTGGTCGGTAGCCACCGCGTCGATCGTGCCATCAGCCAAGCCGACCCGTATCGCTGCGACGTCGGCGTCGGTACGAAGTGGCGGGTGAACTTTGAATACCGGATCGTAGGAAGCGCAGGCCGCATCGGTCAGACAGAAATGATGAGGCGTCGCCTCAGCGGTAACCGGCACACCGGCCGCTTTTGCGGCCCGGACCATTTCGACGCTGCCCGCCGTTGATAGGTGTTGAAGATGGACGTTCATTCCGGTCAAGCGAGCCAGCGCAATGTCTCGCATCACCATGAGTTCTTCGGCCTCAGCCGGTTGCCCGGCCAGTCCGAGTTTCGCCGACCAAGCTCCCTCGTGCATGACGCCGGGGTGCGACAACGCATCCACCTCGCAATGCTGCGACAAGATGATCTGAGTGCCGTCGTCGGTGGCCAGGCTGGAGGCGTATTCGAGTGCACGGCGCATCAGCTGGTCGTCTTGCACTCCGGTGCCGTCATCGGTGAACATTCGCACACCGAGGTCAACCAGCTCCGCCATTGGCGCTAGTGTTTCGCCGTCACGTCCCATTGTGATGGCCGCCGACGGCTTGATTTCACACAGAGCGGTACGACCGGCGTTGACTACTTCGCCGATGACGGCGGCCGAGTCCATGCATGGCGTCGTGTTCGGCATCGCCACTACGGCGGTGTAACCGCCCAATGCAGCGGCCCGAGAACCGGTCTCGATGGTCTCCGCCGCCTCGTTGCCCGGTTGACGAAGATGTGAGTGCAGATCAACGAATCCTGGCAGAACGACACACCCGGAGGCGTCAAGCGTCTGATCGCCTTGAACCGCTGCACCGTCGGCAACGATGTCGTCGACCGTGCCGGTTTCGGTGTTGATGATCAGTGTCGCCGAACGCTGGCCCCCCGCTTCATGGATCTGACCACCGCTGATGACTACTACTGACATGAAGCCTCCTTCATCGCCATTGCTTGTTTGGTGTCGGGTTCCGCCTCAACGGACCCATCCGTCGGTGACACGCTGTGGTTGGACTCTTCAACGTCCGGTCGGTCTACGGCGGCTTCTTCGTTGGCGAAGCGCCCCGGCCCTAAGACCTGATATAGCACCGCCATCCGAACTGGAATCCCGGATGCGACTTGGTCCAACACAACGCAGCGAGGTTCGCTCGCCACTTCGGGGTCAATCTCAACTCCCCTGTTCATCGGCCCGGGGTGCATGATGACGGCATCCGAACGGAGTTCACCTGCTCGCTGCACGGTTAGACCCCAGCGGCTCCGGTATTCCCGGACGGTCGGGAACAGTCCGGCCGAAAGTCGTTCAGTCTGAATCCGAAGCATGTACATGACGTCGATCTCACTGAGCAGACTGTCGAGGTCGTGGCTAATCGTCACCGGCCAACCGGAAATGTCGGGCGGCATCAGGGTTTGCGGCCCGACCAACGTCACCTCGGCTCCCATTTTGGTGAACAGATCTACATTCGACCGAGCCACCCGTGAGTGGTTGATGTCCCCGCAAATGGCGATCTTCGCACCGTCGATGTCTCCCAGCCGCTGACGCAATGTGTACGCGTCGAGCAGGGCTTGGGTCGGGTGCTGGTGCCAGCCGTCACCGGCGTTAATCACCGCGGCGTCAGTCCAGCGGCTGATTTGAATCGGTGTGCCTGAACTTCGGTGGCGCACCACGATGGCATCGATGCCCATGGCGTTGATCGTCTCCACCGTGTCCCGCAGCGACTCCCCCTTCTTGGTTGCCGATGACGCCACCGAAAAGTTCAACACGTCCGCCGACAAGCGGCGGGCGGCCAGGTCAAACGATGTTCTGGTGCGAGTCGAATCCTCGAAGAACGCCAGTACGACAGTCCTGCCACGTAGCGCAGGCACTTTAGGGACATCGCGAGTCTGGACCTCGGCGAACGAGTCAGCCAGAACCATCAGGTCATCGATGTCCGCCCGGGAAAGATCGGCGGTCGAGATCAGCTGCCTCATCGCTGGATTTCCCCGAGGTCGACCCCGAGCACAGTGGCGTTCACCGCTTCGGTGCGTTTCGTGGGCACATTCTTGCCCACATAGTCCGGTCGGATCGGCAGTTCACGATGGCCACGATCAACCATCACCGCCAATTGAACAGTTCGCGGTCTGCCCTGGTCGACGATGGCATCCAGGGCCGCTCTGACGGTCCGACCGGTGAAGAGCACGTCATCAACCAGCACAACGGTCTTGCGTGCGATGTCGATGTTCATCTCGGTCACCGCTTCCGGCAACACGGGCCGCAGGTTGATGTCGTCCCGATAGAACGCGACATCGAGTTTGCCGACCGGAACTTCAACACCTTCGATTTCCATCAAGGACTCGGCGATCGCTTCGGCGAACGGCACTCCCCCGGTCTGCAAGCCGACGAGCACTGTGTCTAACAAGCCTTCGTTCGCTTCGACGATTTCATGGGCCATGCGTCGGATTGCCCGGCGAACCGCTGCGCTGTCGAGAATTTCCGACCGGGCAACAAAAACGCCCCCATACGGGGGCGTGCGTCGTCGTTCGCGTTCAGCCATAGTGAACTCCTTCCGTACGGGTCTCACGGAACCCACTTCACGGATCTGCCACTCAGAGAGGGTAGCGAGTCCTCCGGCGCCGCGCGCCGCGACCGTTCAGAAAGTCGGACGGTGCGTGGACGTCACAAGCCGAACGACTGGAGCCGTCGCCGGCTTGAGTCGACTACTGCACGGGCGCGGTCTGAGGCCGGTTCAAGCGCGGCCATTACCGTTGATCGCAAGCCTCCATCAGCCGGAGCCAACACCGTTACCTCATAGGAGAACGTGACCTTTTCGTAGGCGCCGGGTTGATCACCAGCCGCCTCCGTGGCCGTACCTTGATGGAAACGGTCGAGACGATCTGCGGGCTCTCGATCCGACACCATTGCCAGTGTCCGCAGGTCCGACTCGGCCGGCTGGCGAACTCCGACACCGGCGACCGAGATGGCGTAGGTAACGTCTTCGGTTGCTTGCATAACGGTCTGAGATGGCTCCCACACCAAGACGGAAGAGGGAACTTCGCCCTCCTTCGAGAGACGGGCGACAATGGAATACGCGACCGGCTCGCCGTTGGCCGTCATCGTCAACTCGGCGTCACTGAGATCGGCTTCGCTCAGCGAGAACGACCAGCGCGGATAGACCAACTCGCCGGGGACGTATCCTCTCGGTGGCCAGGCAACGAAACCGCTGTGCTCTCGAACCGCCGTGGTCTTGTCAAAGACGTTCTCATCGAACACCCAGAGAACATTGGCCGGATACCGACTCTCATCCCCGGCGACATGTCCTACTCCCATGCGGGTAGTCGGGGGGTGCAGAATCGTTATTCGGTGGCCGACGTCCACGTTCTTGTCACCGGGATCCTCGATGTAACCATCCACGGCCCATGGACCGGTTCGGCCGAGATACAGGTTGCTGTTAGCCGCGGCCATTTCTCCGTCAGTGGTGAAGCATTCGTAGGTGTGATCCGGGTAGTGGCTGAGTTTGCCTTCGGCGCTCATCATCAGTGCACCGGCTTGCGCCAGTTCTGAGTAGTCAGTGTCGTGTTGAACGGTGGCGGGCACTCCGGCCATGGCCCGAAAAAAGTTGACTCGGTCAATGGTTGCTTCTCGAAGCAGATCCGAGCTGTCTCCGGAGGCGCAGCCCTCATAGCTGCCAGTCCAAGCAACCTCAGACTCCCCGCTGTGGTACCAGCTGGCGAAGGCGTCCTCCACCGCACCCCGATCCTGAGTATCTATCCATGGGCGAGCGGCGGGCCCGCCCGGAGGTGAGTACGGGAGCGGATCGGGCTGGCTCGAAACCATAACCGCCAACAACGCGACTACCAGAGCGACAGTCGGCAGAGCGATGGCGAAACGACGGGGCACATGGCTCTATCGGCGGCCAACACCGCCCCGTTGAGTCGACCGGCTGGTTCGCCTAGCGGCAATCGGCCGGGCGAATCAGGCCGGGGATTATCGCCCCGTCGTCAGGTGGTGGAGTCAGCCTCCGGGCGCACCTCGCGGGCCACAGCTGCCAGTACACCGTTAACGAACCGGCCCGACTCATCGGTCGAGTAGCGGCTGGCCAATTCAACTGCTTCGGCCAGCACCACACCGGTCGGCGTGTCCTGGTGAAGCAGCTCGACAGTAGCCAACCGCATGATCAGACGGTCGAGAACGGGCATTCGCTCCAGCGTCCAACCTCTTGCCATCTTTGCAATCCGGGCATCGACCTCGACTTGGTGTGTTTCGAGATCACGCAAGAGATCAACAACAAACGGGTCGGCGGCCAGGGGCAGCGACTCCAGTAACTCATCTACAGTCCAGCTTCGCAGCTCGGCTTCGTAGCCAAGTTCGACCACGCGCTCTCGAGACTCCCGCCGACTTCGCTGCAGGCCGGATCCGCCGCTACTCACGCTCGGGTCTGGTATTCGCCGGTGCGAGTGTCGACCTTGATTCGGTCACCCACATTCACAAAAAGGGGTACCTGGACGACTAAACCGGTCTCCAAAGTCGCCGGCTTTCGGGCGCCTGATACTCGGTCGCCTTGGAGGCCGGGCTCGGTGTCGGACACATCAAGCTCAACGGAGGCAGGAAGATCCGTCCCGATGATCTCATCGCCGTACATCAGAAACACGACGCTTTGGCCTTCGGTCACGTAGTTGGCCGCCTCGCCCATGGCGGAAACGCTGACGGAGTTTTGCTCGAACGTCTCGGAATCCATGACCGCATAGTCCTCGCCGTCGCGGTACAGGTACTGCTTATCGCGCTTCTCGATGAATGCGTTCTCCATCTTCTCGCCGGCACGGAAGGTCCGGTCGACCACCGAACCGGTGCGAACGTTGCGAAGGGTGGAACGAACAAACGCCCCTCCCTTCCCTGGTTTCACATGCTGGAAGTCCTGAATTTGGAACAGGCCGTCCGACAGCTCGATCGTCATTCCGTTCTTGAAATCATTAGTGCTGATGGTGGCCATCGACGTCGTCTGCTCTCATCTCGTTCTGCGACTCATCGGATCTGTGCCGTTAGACGGCCAAAACCGGATCTTTGGGGTGATTGGTCAAGCGCCGGTTTCCGTCTTCGGTGACCAACACCGAATCCTCAATCCGTACACCGCCGACTTCGGGAATGTAGACGCCCGGTTCAACTGTGACTACGTACCCCGTGCGCAGCGTATCGTCGGTCGTGCTCGACAGGAACGGTCCCTCGTGAATCTCAAGGCCGATGCCGTGACCCGTTCCATGAATGAAATACTCGACAAGCCCGTGCTCGTCGAGAACCGATCTCGTCGCCCGGTGAACGGCATCAGCGCCGACCCCTGAGGCCACCAACTGAACGCCGCCGGCCTGGGACTCCTCGACCGCCCGATACATCCGTTCGGTTTCGGCGGTGAAGCCGCCAACAGCGAACGATCTGGTCATATCGCTGCCGTAGCCGTCCACCTTCGCTCCCATGTCAATGACCAACAGGTCGCCGCTACTCATGGTTCGATTCGACGGTTGGGCATGAGGACGGGCGCTGTTGGGACCACTGGCCACGATGGTCGGAAACGACCGATCCTCAGCTCCGCGCTCAGCCATTGCTCGTTCGAGTGCGACGGCCACGTCGCGTTCGGTACGGTGCCGCCCATCGACGAATTCAGACAGCACCTCGGCCAACGATGCATCAGCGATGCGACAGGCCAGTTCGAGTCGAGCCAGCTCTCCGGGGTCTTTGTGGCGCCGCAGCCCTTCCACCACCTGGCCAATAGGAACGACCGAACCACCTTCGACCATGGCTTGTACGGTTCGTTGATCATCCCAGGTGATGTGATGGCCCTCGAGGCCGACCTTTGTTGAGATCAGATGCTCGCTGACTACGGCATACAAGCCTCGGCTTATTCGTACTTCGGCTTCGATGCCAGCTGACGCCAGCTGGCTCGCCGCCTGGTCGCCGTAGCGTTCGTCGGTGGCCAGAATCAGCCGTTCGGGGCTGACGACCACCAAACCGTTTGAACCGGTGAAGCCGGTCAGCCACCTGATATTGGCCGGTTTGTTGATGACGGCGACATCACACACGTCGGCCAGGCTTGAACGCAGCGCTGCCAAACGACCGGTCGTCGACATCGGTTCCAGTGCGGCGACGGCATCGCGAAGTCGATCGGAATCGTGGAGCCATTGTGGCGGGCCAGATGTTTCAGACGACGGCATCCAGCGTCTCTCTCAATAGGGATCGATCATCCACGGCAACTACTTCGACGCCATTCGGACCATCAAGAACAAAGGTGATCCCGTCGAGCGCCTTCTTGTCGCGGGCGAACAGCTCAACCAGTAGGTCGAGATCGTAGCCATCGGGGATTTCAGTCGAAAGACCATAGCCCCTTACAACGCGGCGATGTTCGGCCACCCGCTCGGCATCGATGCGTCCAAGTCGTTGAGCCAATTCGGCGGCGTAGATCAGGCCGATCCCAACTGCTTCGCCATGGCGGAGCTCGTAGTCGCCCGCAGTTTCAAGCGCGTGCGCCAGGGTGTGGCCGTAGTTCAACACCGCTCGGCGACCGCCTTCACGTTCGTCGCCGGTAACCACATCGGCCTTGATAGCGGCGGAGCGAGCCACTCTCGGGGTCAACGGCAAACGATCGAGGTGACCGCCTCCAAGAAAGTGGTATTTGGCAAGCTCGCCCATGCCCGAGGTGAACTCGCGGGTGGGCAGCGTGTCCAACGCATCGATTTCGCAGAGAACGGCTAGCGGCTGCCAGAAGGCGCCAACCAGGTTCTTGCCTTCGGGGAGGTTGACCCCGCATTTGCCACCGATGGCGGCGTCAATTTGGCCGAGAAGCGTGGTGGCGACGTGGATCACGGGAATACCGCGATGGTAGGTGGCGGCCACGAAGCCTCCGAGATCGGTGACCACTCCTCCACCGACTGCGACCACAATGTCCGCCCGGGTCATACCCCATTGGGCGAACTGCGATGTCAAGTCTCCAACGACATCCAAACGCTTTGCCGTTTCACCTTGGGGCACCTCAAATGTGCGTTGTTCGACCCCACAGTCAAGCTCGACATCGATGCCTGACTGGCTCACCACCGCCACCCGCCGACAGCGGTCCGGGATGAAGTCCTTAAGTCGCTGCGCCGCTCCGTGGCCAACCACAATGTCGGTGTGGCGACCGTCGCCGAAGACCATCTGTCGTTCAACATAGGCTGGCGTCGACAAGTCACCGTTGTCGCCGAGCATCGCGGCGATGTCGTCGGCTGCAGATTCGACGCCATTTGGGCCACTGCGGTCGAACTCAACGATGGCGTTGGCCGCCGTTGACAGCACAGCCAGGTCGGCGGCGTGTTCCTGCTGGGCGCCATGATCGTCGGGCCGGATCCAGACAACGCGGCTGTTGCGGCGAGTTCGACGGCGAACCTCGACGTCAGTGAGTTCGGCCGGTGACGAGACGACCACGTCGACAGGCTGCTCGGCCCGGTTGTCCAGGCGCTTTGAGACCTGCTCTGCCACTGAGCGAGCGAGGCCCGACTCTGTGGAAACAATGACAAGCGGCGGTCCGGGTGTACCGGCAGGATCTGTTGACACGACTCTCCCCGACAGCTGTTGTGGCCTAGCGATCACCTCGCCGGTTGAGCGAGGGCCGCCTTGTCAGGTTAACGAGCCTTTAGGTCAGTCCCGGTGACACCAGCACGACCAACATCGTCGCTCCGGCCAACGCCGGGCCAAACGGAATCTCACCCCTGCGACGTCGGATGGCGTTGTACGCCAACCCGACAAGTCCGGCGCTCCCAAAGGCCACAAGCATGACGTAGAGAATTCGCTGAACAGTTCCGATTAAGCCCGGCTCTATCCAGCCAACGAAGAGCCCCAGGAGAAGGGCTAACTTGACGTCACCACGACCCATACCGGGTTCGTAGACGACGTGGAGGAGGCCGAGTGTTCCGCCAAGTAATCCTGCACCGAACAACGCCGAATAGATTCCCTGTTCGTAGCCGAGCTCTCCTGAAACGACCAGTACCAGGAACAGCCCGGTCAAGATCGAAGGCCAAACAACATTGTTGGGAAGCAAGTGGGTCTCGAAGTCGATGACGGACAAGGCAACAAGCACAGCGCTCAGCATCAGATAGGGAACGAGGATCCGCAGATCATCGAATCTCCAACCCAGCAACCCGAACGAACCTGCCAAAAGCACGTCGACAGCGGCGTACCGCATGCCCTTGTGACGTTCACAGTGTTGGCAACGCTGAAACCAGTTGACCACTGGCACGAGACTTCGACGCCCCTGGCCTTCGTGGCAGGAAACACACCGGTGCTCCGGGAGTACGCGAAGGCGGCCGGCGGCCCGGTCAACGACGATCCCAAGGAGAGGTCCAACAACCAGCGCTATGACAATCAGAGCCAGTAAACGCATCGTGTCTTCTCCTGTGGTCTCGTCGACCTGGCCACCGGCCGCTATCAACCGGAGAACATTGGTCGGCTAGCGCTCTATTAGCCGTCCTGCTTCAGGTACTCCATCAGCAAGCCACCGTTGAGGTCGTCGCTTGGCTCTTCGAAGAGCTCCGAAGCGTCGTTGACCTCTTCACCGAATTCGGTGATCTCAGCCGGGGACGGAGGGGCGGTGGTAGCGACGGCCGGAGTAGCCGAGCTGTACGAGGCCGAGGCATCAGCGGCCGGAGCCGCCGTGCTGTAGCCCGGTGTCGGGTAGTTCTGCGACGCCGGCGTATAGCCTCCGCTGGCCATCGAGGTCGGAGGTGTCGGAGGTACCGGGGAGGCAGCCCTGGAACCAGCGGGCTCACTGATGATTACCAACTGACGCTCAGCCAAGTTCTTGATCTGGCGGCTTCCCTCGACCTCGCCGAGGTTCAGACGCTCGCAAACAACGAGAGCCGGGCAACCGGCGGCAATGATGGTAAGCGCCGACCATTCGGCTCGGGTAATCATGACCTCTTCTGTCGGCAGATCGGACACCGGCGTGACAGTGTGATTCAGCGTCGGAACGACTGCCTCAATCGAGCGCCAGTCCAGCAGTCGATTCTCGGCATCGCTCAACACCGACGACACGTCATCGTCGAACTCGGTTGGCTCAATGTCCATGGCTGTGAATGTGAAGTTGCCCTCGCTGTAGCGGAGCAGCTCGAACATCACATCGCCAATGCCGTTTCCGTTGGCCTCATAGCTGGCCTGACCGTCAACAAGACGACCCTGCCGAAACGCCAGGGAGCCATTGCCCCTGTCGCCTTTGATATCCAACTGTCCCGTCTTGGCCGTGCTCGAAAGCAGTCCGAGAACTTCATCGAGCGCAAAGTTCTCCAAGGAACCCTGAAGCATACGTTTAACCTTCCTGTTGCGCCCTGCACCACTGCGGGACGAAAG
>CALJMD010000473.1 GCA_937981915.1 uncultured Acidimicrobiales bacterium | reverse complement strand
CCGGCCACGATGACCCTTCCGTTGGTGATCCTGGCTGTTCTGGCCGTTGTCGCTGGCGGTCTCAACTTGCCGTTCACCAAGGAACTTCACTTCTTGGAGCATTGGCTTGAACCGTCGCTGTTCGGCAACGAGGTGCACGTGACGGCGACTGCCAACACCAAGATCGCACTGGCCATCATCGCCGTGACGGTCGGAGCAGTGGCCATCTTCGCCGCCTTTTCGATGTACCTGCGAGGCAAGGGCGACCCGGCTTCGATCGAGCGATCGATTCTGGCCAACGGTTGGGGAATCGACCGTTGGTACGCCAACTTCTTCGGCGGCCCCGGTCGCGAGTTGTTCAACGCCATGGCCTGGTTCGACCGGAACGTGGTTGACGGAGCGGTTGGCGGTGTCGCCACGGTTTCGAGCCGCCTCGGCACAGTGTTCAAAGGCTTACAACCCGGTTTCGTCAGGAGCTACGCCCTCAGCATCGGCCTTGGTTCGGTGCTGGTGTTGGCCTGGTTCCTGGGAGGTTTGTTCTCATGATCGGTGCTGTAAGTCTTCTAGCAGCCGAGGCCGGAGAGAGCGTTGCGTTCGCCACTCTGCCTGCGCTGGTGCTCATCCCCGTACTTACCGTGGCCGTGCTGGCCATTCTTCCGGCCAGCCGGGCCGACTACCTGAAGCTGGCCGCCTTGGTCGGCTCGGTGATCACCGGTGCGGTCTCGGCCTATGTGCTGTGGAATTTCGACGCTTCTGATGGTGGGCTGCAGTTCGTCTCCCGTTGGGAGTGGTTCTCGGAGTTGGGCCTGTCGTTCTTCCTCGGGATCGACGGCATCTCATTGTTCCTTGTGGTGTTGACCGGCCTACTGTTCCCGGTGGCCATCTTGACCACCGAACCGCACCACGACGCCAAGCCGTATTACATGTGGCTCATGTTGTTGATGGCCGGTTCCATGGGCGCCTTCATGGCCCTCGATCTGCTGCTGTTCTTCATGTTCTTCGAAGTGGTGCTGGTCCCCATGTACTTCCTGATCGGAGGGTGGGGCCACGGCGAGCGCATTTACTCGGCCATGAAGTTCTTCTTGTACACCATGGCGGCGTCGGCCCTGATGTTGGTGGCCATCACCGCTCTGGTGATTCTGGCCGCCCCCGATGTTGGCGGTTTGACCTTCGACGTTGTGCTGCTAGCCCAGAACCACAACTTGAGTTCCACCGCTTCGACGTGGATCTTCTTGGCCTTTGCCCTGGCCTTCGCAGTGAAGGTTCCCGTGTTCCCGGTTCACACGTGGCTGCCTGACGCTCACACCGAAGCCCCGACCGCCGGCTCGGTCATTCTGGCCGGTGTCATGTTGAAGTTGGGTACCTACGGTCTGCTCCGGTTCGGCGTGTTCTTGTTCCCCGACGTGGTGTTCAACCTGGCTCCGTTCTTCTTGACCCTCGGTGTGATCGGCATTGTGTACGGCGCAGCGGTCGCCACCATGCAGACCGACCTGAAGCGATTGGTCGCCTACTCGTCGGTTGCCCACATGGGCTTCATCCTGCTCGGCATCTTCGCTTTGAACAATCAGGGTTTGACCGGTTCGGTCGTGCAGATGGTCAACCACGGCATTTCCACCGGCGCGCTGTTCATCCTCGTCGGTTGGATCTACGAGCGTCGTCACACTCGCCAGATCTCGGCTCTGGGTGGCTTGCAGAAAGCGGCCCCGCTAATGGCCGGTGTGTTCACGCTGGTCATGTTGTCCTCGGTTGGGCTTCCTGGTTTGAACGGTTTCGTCGGCGAGTTCTTGATCCTGCTCGGCGCTTTCGCTTCAGACACCTGGACTCGCTGGCTGGCCATCATCGCCGTGTCCGGCGTGATCTTGGCTGCCCTCTACTTGTTGTGGGCCTACCAGCGAACCTTCCACGGTCCGGCTGAAGGTGAGAACGCAACCATGGAGGACCTGCGGCCATCGGAGCTGCTCGGCATTCTTCCGCTGCTGGTGTTGATCGTGGTGATGGGTGTGTACCCCCAACCGGTTCTGGATCGCATCGAGCCTTCGGTGGATGTGTTGATCGAACATGTGGAGAACCGCTCCACCAACTTCTATGAGGCTGAGCCGGTGGCAGTCGAACGCCAGGGTCGTGACGGGTTGGTCAACGCTGCCGAGAAGGCTCACGCCTCCGAAGGCGACGATGATCACGGCGGAGATGACCACGGCGGCGACGAAGACCACAGCGGCGAAGACGCTGCAGGCGAGGGGAACTGATCACCATGAAGAACCTTGTTGCCCAGGCAGTGGTGAATGAGATCGAAACGCCCGACATCGAATGGTCGATGCTGAGCCCCTTCCTAGTGGTGGCCGTAGGCGGCATTCTGCTGATCACGGTCACGTCGGTGGTTCCCCGGTTGCGTACCGGTGGTTTCCCCGCTGCTTTCACCATCTTGTCGGCTGCGGTAGCCGGATGGTTCCTGCGTGGCTTGTGGTCCGCGGTTCGCGACGAAGGCCCCCGTGACGTTGTCGCCGGGTCGCTGGCCATTGACGGGTTCACCGTCTTTGTCTGGGGCGTGCTGCTGGCGTCGTTGTTCTTGGTCGGCGGACTTATGGACGGCTACCTGCGTCGGGAACGCTTCGACGGCCCCGACTGGTATGTGCTGTTGATGATGTCGACCTCCGGTGGCATGTTGTTGGCCGCCGCCCGGGATCTGATTCTGATTTTCGTCGGCTTGGAGATTCTGTCGATCGCCGTGTACGTGCTGGCCGGTCTGCACTTGCGTCGTTCGGAATCCCAGGAAGCGGCGTTCAAGTACTTCATCTTGGGGGCCGTTGCTTCGGCTCTGATGCTGTACGGAATCGCTTTGGCCTACGGGGCTACCGGCTCGACCAACCTTGAGGTCATCGCCGGAGCTCGAGCCGCTAACGCCGCCGGTTTGAACCCGGTGGAGGATTCGTCAATGATCTTGGCCGCCATGGCGTTGCTGATGGTCGGGTTCGCCTTCAAGATTTCCGCTGTGCCGTTCCATATGTGGACGCCCGACGTCTATCAGGGTTCGCCGACGCCGGTGGTGGCGTTCATGGCGTCTGCGGTGAAAGTGGCTGGGTTCGCCGGCATGGTCCGGGTGTTCTGGGACGGCTTCGGGTTCTACGCCGCTGACTGGCGTCCCGTCGTCGGGGTGCTGGCTATTGCCAGTCTGGTGCTGGGCTCGTTCCTGGCGTTGGCTCAGACCAACATCAAGCGGATGTTGGCGTACTCGTCGATCACCCACGCCGGGTTCATGCTGATCGCGGTGAACTCGCTGGCGGGCGGGGCCGACGCCGAAGTCACCGAGAATGCTGCCGTTCGTGGGGCGCAAGCGCTTCTGTTCTACATGCTGGCCTACGCCATCATGGTTATCGGCTCGTTCGGAGTGTTGACCGCAGTGGGCTCCGAGGGTCGCCACACGCTGGACGATTACCGGGGTATGGCCAAGTCGAAGCCTCTACTGGCTGCCATGTTCGCCGTGCTGTTGTTCGCTCAGGCCGGTGTGCCGTTCACGTCA
>CALJMD010000472.1 GCA_937981915.1 uncultured Acidimicrobiales bacterium | reverse complement strand
GGTTCGCTTCGTTCGGGTCTGTTCGCCCATTACTTGATCCACTTTCCACATGATTCAAATCCGAGGTACCCACCACAGGTCGGCCGACCTAGGTCGGAGTAAAGAAAGGGTCGGAATGTTTAGCGCTTTTTTAAGTTCGGCTGCTGCATCACCGGTGGCGAAACCCACCTCATGGCGACGGGTTGAACCGCTAGCCTGACAGCGTGAGTGATTCTCAACCGCCCTCGAACGAGTCGGGGCACACGCTGACCGCCGACGACGTAGCCAAAGTCGCCCAGCTAGCCCTGCTCGAAGTCTCCGATGCTGAGCTTGACCGCTTCACCGGGCAGCTCGGCGCTGTGCTCGATTTGGCCGCCGAACTCAATCAGTTCGATACCGATGACGTCGCCCCGACCGCCCACCCATTCGGGCTCTTCAACGTATTTCGTGATGACGTTCCAGTCGACGAGATTGAGGGCGCCGAAAGAGCGGTCGAACTACGGGCCGAGGCGTTGGCCGCCGGTCCGGAAATCGAAGACAACCAGTACAAGGTCCCACCGGCCCTGGGAGAAGCACTGTGACTAGCGAGTTGACATCGGCGACGGCCATCGCCCGAGACGTAGCAGCCGGCTCCCGCACCGCAGTGTCGGTCGCCGAGGAGTATCTGGCCCGCATCTCCGAACGCGACGGTGAGATTCACGCCTTCAACACGGTCATGGCCGACGACGCACTGGCGCAGGCCACGGCCGTTGACGAGGCTGTTGCCGCCGGACACGACGTCGGCCCGCTGGCCGGGGTTCCGATCGCCCTCAAAGACAACATGTGTACCCGCGGTGTTCGCACTACCTGTTCATCGAAGATGCTTGAGAACTGGGTGCCACCATATGACGCGGCTGCGGTCGAGAAGCTGCGGTCGGCTGGCGCCGTTGCCGTTGGCAAGACCAACTTGGACGAGTTCGCCATGGGATCGTCCACCGAGAACTCGGCCTTCGGGCCAACCCTCAACCCGCTCGACCCCACTCGGGTGCCGGGCGGCTCATCGGGTGGCTCAGCCGCCGCCGTTGCCGCCGGGTTTAGCGCAGTCTCCCTCGGGTCCGACACCGGTGGCTCGATTCGCCAACCAGCTGCCCTGTGCGGTCTCGTCGGGGTGAAGCCGACCTACGGAGCAGTTAGCCGGTACGGCCTCATAGCGTTCGCCAGTTCGCTGGATCAGATCGGTCCGTTCGCTCACGACGTGGCCGACGCCGCGGCGGTGTTTGATGTCATCGCCGGACATGATGGCCGAGACTCCACCTCGATCCCTGAACAGCTACCGTCGATGAGCGACGCCGTGGCCGCCTCGATTGCCGACGGCATCGACGGTCTACGGGTCGGTCTGGTCACCGAGCTGAGTGGCCGGGGACTCGACGCCTTCGAGCCGGAGGTCGTGGCCGCCGGTGCCGCTGCCGCCGACGCGTTGGCCGCCGCCGGAGCCAAGGTCGACGAAGTTTCGATCCCCACCGCGGTGGCCGGACTGTCGGCCTATTACATGATCGCCCCGGCTGAAGCGTCGTCGAATCTGGCTCGCTATGACGGCGTTCGTTACGGTCTGCGTGAACCGGGACCAAACACTGCATCGATGATGGCGGCGTCACGAACCGCCGGTTTCGGTGATGAGGTGAAACGCCGAATCATGCTCGGTACCTACGCCCTGTCAGCCGGGTACTACGACGCCTTCTACGGCAAAGCTCAACGAATCCGGACGCTAATGATTCAAGAGTTCGATCGGGTGTACGCCGACTTTGATGTGTTGATCTCGCCCACGTCGCCGTGCGTGGCCTTCGAGTTCGGGGCCAAGGCCGACCCGCTCACCATGTATTACAACGACGTCTGCACCATCCCATCGAACCTGACCGGCCACCCGGCCATGTCGATTCCGTTCGGACTGGGGGCACATAGTATGCCGGTCGGAGTTCAGCTGATGGCCCCGGCCATGGGTGAAGCCGACATGTTCAGAGCAGCCGTCGCCCTTGAAGCAGCCGCCCCCCAAACCGGTAGAGAGCCAGGAGCCTCGTCATGACCGCCACACAACGCTCCACCGAAGAAGACCTTCTTCCTGACGGTTGGGAAATGGTCATCGGTTTAGAGGTTCACGCCGAGTTGGCCACCCGCACCAAAATGTTCTCGCCTGCGGCCAACGAGTTCGGCGGCGAACCCAACACCAACATTCATCCGGTGTGCCTCGGCCTGCCCGGCACGCTACCGGTGGTCAATCGCAAGGCCGTCGAGCTTTCGATTCGGATCGGCCTGGCCCTGGACTGCACGGTTGGCCGTTGCGTATGGGCCCGCAAGAACTACTTCTACCCGGACATGCCCAAGGACTATCAGATCAGTCAGTACGATCTGCCGCTGAACTCCGATGGCCAGCTCGAACTTCCTTCCGGTGCCGTCATAGGTATCGAACGGGCACACATGGAAGAGGACACCGGCAAGAGCACCCACGTTGGTGAGTCGGGTCGTATCCACGACGCCGGTTATTCGCTGGTCGACTACAACCGTGCCGGTGTACCTCTAATAGAGATCGTCAGCCGACCCGAGATCACCGGACCCGAACAGGCTAAAGAGTACGTGGAGGAGTTGCGGTCGATTCTGGTGGCCGTCGGTGCCTCCGACGGAAAAATGGAGGAGGGTTCACTCCGAGTTGATGCCAACGTGTCGGTTCGTCCCACCGGCGCCGAGGAGCTTCGAACCCGATGCGAGATCAAGAACGTCAACTCGTTGCGTTCGCTTGGTCGGGCCATCATTTTCGAAGCCCGCCGTCATGTGCAGCTGTACGAGAATGGCGAGGCCCCCAGACAGGAGACCCGTCACTGGGACGAAGAAGGTGGACGTACCCGGGCCGGTCGCTCAAAGGAAGAGGCCGAGGACTACCGGTACTTCGCAGACCCCGACTTGGTCCCGATCGACCCGAGCCAAGAGTGGATCGACGAGATCCGGGCCGCCCTACCGGCGCTACCTAAAGATCGCCGTGACGCGCTGACCGGCCACGGGGCCGATCCGGCAGCGGCGGCAACGGCGGTAAACCGCGGCCTTGACGGACTGGCGCTGTCGGCCATCGAAAACGGTGCTGACGCCGAACGGGTTCTCACCCACATCGCTCACAACCTTGCCGTTGACGGAGCCGACAATCTGGATGCCGGCAACTTCGCCGAGTTGGTGAAGATGGAGACCTCCAACGCATTGACGTCTACCCAAGCCAAGCAGGTGCTGGCGGAGATGGTGGAGACCGGCAACGACCCTGCCGCCATCGCCACCGCCCACGGGTTTGAGGCCATGGACACCGGCGAGTTGGAAGCCTTGGTTGACAGCCTGATTGCCGATCACTCTGATGAGTGGCAGCGATTCGTGGCCGCCGGTCAGGCCGACGACCAGAAGGAGCGCAAGAAGATGCAAGGCTTTTTCACCGGTCAAATCATGAAGGCAACCAAAGGCCAAGCTGATGGCGCAGCGGTGAACAAACTGCTGAGTACCAAGGCAGGACAGGCTTCCTAAACGGTCGGGTTTCGACGCGAGACCAACGACGCGGCTTCTGCGTCTAAGATTGTCAGGGTGTCGAACCTGGTTGATGGCCGCTATCAGCTGATCGACGTGATCGGCGCCGGAGGTATGGCAACGGTTTGGCGCGCCCAAGACTTGCGGCTGAATCGCATGGTGGCGTTGAAGCGACCCCGACCGGCTCAGATCGGGTCGGCTCTCGAAGCCGATGCAGGCCAGCCTGGTAGTGCGCCGCTTGACCCGTCGATGTTGCAAGCGCGAATGAGTCGCGAGATGCAACTTGCCGCGTCGCTGAGCCACCCCAATCTGGTCACCGTCCATGACGCTGGACATGATGCCGATGGGCTTTACCTGGTTATGGAACTGGTCGATGCCCCGTCGCTGGCGGAGGTTATCGTACGCTCCGGTCGCCTGGATCGAGGCAAGGCCTTGACCATCGGGGCGGAGATCGCCGACGCTCTGGCCGCAGTGCACAAGGTCGGGATTGTTCATCGAGACGTCAAGCCCGGCAATATTCTTCTAGCTGATGCCGGCGCCAAGCTCACCGACTTTGGGATCGCCACCGATTCGGGGACCGATGCGACGGCTCAAACGTCGCTAACGGTCGCCGGTTCCGTCCTGGCCACGTTCAACTATGCTTCGGCCGAAGTTTTGGCCGGACAGAAACCTACTGACCGCAGTGATGTGTATTCGTTGGCGTCGGTCGTGTATCAGATGCTGACCGGTCGACTCCCGTTCGCCGACACTGGTCGACTTGGTCCACCGGCTACCTGCGGGGAGGCGTCACTGGACAACATCTTTGCCGAGGCGTTGGCCCACGATTCATGGCGCCGTCCCGACTCCGCCACGTTCGCCGGCAGGCTGCGGGCAGCCAACTCCACAACCGGCCCGGCAGCCCCACTGTCGGCCTACCCTGCGGTTGCTGACTCAACGTCGCCACTGGCGGTGCCACCACCGGTCGAGGCGCCGCCGGTTGATCGGGTACCCCCACCTGGCCCGGACCGAACGGCCGCTATGCCAATGCCGGCGGCCGCTGATCGGGTCGTCTCCTCGCCCGGGGCAACTCAGGCGTTGCCACCTCATCTCCAACCCGGTGCCACGTCGGCTAGTCGAAGGCCGTCGGCCGGTCCTCCGGTGGTGGGTCGTCCGTTGCTGCCCGAAGCGGAGCCGGCGGCGCCTCGAGCATCGTGGCCCGATGGCTCAGGCCGCCCAGGTGGTCGCGCTCCAGGTCGACCCGGGGTCGGTGACCGATCATCGTCGTCGGCCGGTGGTCGTCTGGCGATAGCGGCCGTTGTGTTGGCTGTTATGGCGTTGATCGGCTTTCTCGGAGTGCGGGCGCTGCAAGGCGGTGACCCGGTCGAGACAACGGGTAGCTCACTCGATGATGGTGACGGCAACCGAGTTGATGCCGGTGAGGGGGATGACATCACTCCTCAAACGTTGCCGTCGACCACGACCACCACCGAAGCCACCGTCGACCCCGAGAGTGATGGCGAGGGCAACGATGACGCGCAGTCTGGCGATGACGCCGAGGGTGAGGGTGGGGATCCTCTGACCCGAACGCTCGACGACTTGGAAGACGCATTGGATCGAGCCGATGAGCAGTTTGATGATTCCGGGTTGCCAAGCGACGACGTGGAAGATCTGCTCGAACGGGCTCGAGACGCCATCGACTCTGCCAGGGACTCCGATGAGTTGGAGAACGTACGACGGCTCGATGAACTGCGTCGCCAGATTGACGATGTAGTTGGCGACGACTCGGAGGATTCTCCAAGGGGTCGCTTTGAACGCTTGGCTCGATTCTTGGGTTTGGGTGATGACGATTCCGACGAAGGCGACTCGGAGGGAACCGACAGCGGGGACTCCTCCGGCGGCTGACCACGGCCAGCAATACGGAAAAAATCGTTGAACCGGTAAACCGGCTAACGATGTGAAGCGTCTGTTGTAGTAGATGAGGGTTGTAGAGATGGCGGTTGATCAACGGGAGAACGGTGGTGAAATCCCGTTGCCACGCCGGCTTAGTCTTCCGGAGCTCTACGACCAGCATTACCGAACCATGGTCAAACTTGCCTCGATGTACGTCGACGACACTGCTACAGCCGAAGAAGTTGTGCAGGACTCATTCGTCAAACTGGTCTCCGGTAGCTACCGGATCGAAGATGCGCGCCAGGTGGCCTACCTCCGACAGATGGTGCTCAACGGGGCTCGTTCGACACTCCGTAAACGCAAGGTCCGCCGGAACTACAACCCGGATGATCCGGGGACGGCGCCGTCGGCCGAAGTCGGCGGAGTGGCGTCAGCCGAGCGGGATCGGGTTTTGTCGGCCATCAGAAAGCTGCCCAAGAACCAGTCGAACGTGATTCTGCTTCGCTACTACCTGGACCTGTCGGAAGGGGAGATCGCCGACACGCTGGGGATCGCACGCGGCTCGGTCAAGTCTCACGCCCATCGCGGTTTGAAGAGGCTTCGATCGGTTCTGGCCGACGATGGCCACATCGATTTGCGAGA
>CALJMD010000471.1 GCA_937981915.1 uncultured Acidimicrobiales bacterium | reverse complement strand
GGGGGCGGCGCCGGAATGGCCCCGATCTTGTCCCTGTTGCGGTCGATGGAAGAACGTGGGATCAACAGGCGAGCCACCTACTACTACGGGGCCCGGCGCCGCAGCGATTTGTGTTTCGAAGAGGAACTGCGGGCGCTAGAGGACTCACTACCAAACTTCCGCTACATCCCGGCGTTGTCGGAGCCCGATGGCGAGGAATGGGACGGCGAGATAGGGCTGATCACCGACGTTGTAGCTCGGCACGAGTCCGACCTGCGCGGCGCCGATGGCTACATCTGTGGTCCACCCCCGATGGTGGATGCGGCCATTGCCACACTCATCGGTCTCGGGACTCCCGAGGAGCGGATCTACTACGACAAATTCACCAACACAGGCGAGGCCGCCACGTGAAACTGCGGCATAACCAACGAGCAACGTAGAAGGGGAAATACCCATGACTGACATAGCCGAACGTAGCGTGCCGAAGGTGCAGTTCACCGACGCCGAGGCCGGTGCCAAAGAGTTCCCGGACTCCACGGCACGAAGCTACAACTACTTCAAACCAGCCAAGCGAAAGCAGACCCATTACGAAGACGTCACGGTCGAGGTTCAGCCGGATCCCCGGCACTACCTCAGCCAAGGCTGGATCTACGGATTCGCCGACGGTCAGCGGGGCTATCCGCTGACGTGGACCAAGCTCAAGGCTTGGGGTCAAGACGAGCCCGAGCCCGAGCGCGGTCCAGGATCAGGCGGCCTACCAAAGAACTTCTCCTGGCCTGCACACGGCTGGCACGAGTTCCGAGATCCCAACGAAGAATGGGAGATGACGTTCTACCGCTACGGCGCCAACGTCGAACGCCAGATCAACGCCAACATCGATGTGGCTCGCGAGGCTGATGCCTTCGCCCAGTGGAACCCGAACTGGGTCACCTTCGTCGAACGCCACCTCGGGGCCTGGATGCACATCGAGCACATCCTGGGCCTCTACGTGTTCAGTCACGCCAATCGCTCCGGCCCGACCAACATGCACAACACGGCGATGGTGGTCAACGGCATGCACAAGCTGCGTTTCGCCCAGGACCTCGCCCTGTACAACCTCACGCTCAGTGAGGAGATCGAAACCTTCGACGGCTCGGCCCACATCGAGACCTGGGACTCCGACCCGGTATGGAAGAGTGCCCGGGGGCTCGTAGAGGCACTGACCGCCATCGAAGACGACTGGGGCGAGTCAATTTTCGCCACCAACGTCGTATTCGAACCGCTGGTCGGCGAGTTGTTCCGCAGCAACCTCGTGCAACAGGCAGCAGCGGGTAACGGCGACTTCGTTACCCCGACGGTCGTCGGTTGCGGCGAGTATGACTACGGCCGGCGCGACCTGCGCATGACCGTCGCGATGTTCGAACCGAGGGCCAACGACAAGGAGTTCGCGGCGCACAACCAGGAGATCATGCAGGGCTGGCTCTCGAAGTGGGTCCCGTTGGCCCTTGAGGCCGCACGCGGACTCCAACCTCTGTGGTCCGAGCCCGATTTCAAGCCGCCGAGGTTCGAGGACGGCCTCGACCGTGCCAAGAGCCGCTTCAGCGGAATCGTGTCCGAACTTGGTTTGCAGATACCTAAGGAGCTTGCCCAATGAACACCTTTAAGACAGCCGAGAGCCCGTTCCAGTCCGACAACACTGCGTCGAACAAGTGCGGTTTCACCCTGATGAACAACCAGATCGGGGCAATCATCGCCGAGGTGATGGCAACCAAGGAAAACGTCACTGTCACGCCTCTGCCTTCGATGGTCCGGGTTGACGCCGTTAGGCGAATGGACCTCATCTACTCGGAGATGGATGAGGCCGCCGGCGAAGAGGAAGGCTGGTTCGACGCAGCCGAATTCGAGGAGAACATGTCGACCCACTACGGCCGCATGATCCACGAGGACGACCGGACCATCATGTTCGCCAACCCGGAGGACGCGGCGGAGTTCATCGACTTCGACCTGAAGGCAACGTAGTCATAGTCAGTATCTGAGCCCACTCTCGACTAGCTCGAGGTGGGTAACGACTGCTGTGCGCACAGGCACAAGCACTCGACATCACTCAAACAATAAGGAGCACGTCATGAAAGCAGTCCGGCTGCACGGCTATCACACCCCACCCAAACTTGAGGAGGTCGCGGAGCCGACCATCTCCGGACCGTTCGACGTGATCGTGAAGATAGGTGGAGCCGGCGTTTGCCGTACCGACCTGCACATCATCGACGGAGACTGGGCCGAGGCGATGGATCCGGATTTGCCCTACACCATCGGTCATGAGAACGCCGGCTGGGTGCACGAGATCGGCGACGCTGTGACGAACGTGGCTGTCGGGGACACCGTGATCCTGCACCCGCTGGCCACATGCGGTCTGTGCCTGCCGTGTCGCCGCGGTAAGGACATGCAGTGCGTCGACGCCTACTTCCCCGGCCTATCGAACAACGATGGAGGCATGGCGGAGTATCTGCGCACCAGCGCCAGATCCTGTGTCAAGCTCAACCCGGATACCAAACCAGAAGACGTCGCAGCGCTTGCCGACGCCGGCATCACGGCGTACCACGCGGTGCGTAAGGCAATTCCCTTGCTGTACCCAGGCACCACGGCTGTCGTCCAGGGCGCAGGAGGTCTTGGGCACATCGGCATCCAGTGCCTGGCCGCCCTGACCGCCACGAGGATCATTGTTGTCGACCGGAATCCCGAGGCGCTCGCGCTTGCCAAAGAGATCGGAGCCGACGAGACCGTCGTCGCTGACGGAAACCACGTCCAAGCGGTAAAGGATCTGACCGACGGCGAAGGGGCACGAGTTGTGTTCGACTTCGTAGCCGAACAAGGAGCCGAACATGACGCCTGGGAGATGACGGCGCCCGACGGCTCGCAGTTCATCATCGGTTACGGCGGCCATGTGGCGGCGCCCACGCTCGACTTCGTGGCCGGCGAGAAGAACATCATCGGCAACATCGTTGGAACGTACAGCGATCTTGCCGAGCTGATGGTGCTGGCCCAAGCGGGCAAGGTAAAGCTGCACACGCAGACCTACCCCTTGGACTCAGTGACCGAGGCCCTGGACGATCTCGACAATGGACGGGTCCGGGGCCGGGCGATCCTCGTCCCGTAATCCTGCAACTTCCAGAAAATCATTCTCAGACACCTACGACGGAAGGTAAACGCGATGGCAAAGGAATTGCGATTTGGAGAGGAGGCGCGGGGCCTGCTTATGGCCGGGGTTGACCAGCTCGCCGAAGTAGTGAAGTCAACACTTGGACCCAAGGGTCGTAACGTCATTCTGGAAAAGATCACCGGGTCCCCGGCGGTCACCAATGACGGTGTGACGATCGCCCGGGAGATCCATCTCAAAGACCAGTTTGAGGACATGGGTGCCCAGCTTGTCAAAGAAGCGGCGATCAAGACCAACGACATCGTCGGCGACGGCACCACGACCGCGACCGTGCTTGCTCAGGCCATCATCCGTGAGGGCATGACGGCCATCGCAGCCGGCGGCAACCCCGTCCTGATCAAGCGTGGCATCGACATCGCCGTGGCACGCCTTGTCGAGCACCTGCACATGGTCTCGCACTCCGTCGCCACTGAGCACGACCTCGCTCGGGTGGCAGCGATCTCCGCCAATGACGACGATGCTGTGGGTGCGGTGATCGCCCGGGCACTGAGCACTGTTGGCGACTCCGGCATCGTCACTGTGACGGAGTCCGCACATCATGGGATGGACGTCGCTTTCGTCGAGGGCTTCCAGTGGGACAACGGTTACGTTTCGCCGTACATGGTGACCAACCCGGCGAGCCTCGAGGCGGTCGTTGACAACCCCTACATCCTGCTCTGCAGCGAGAAGATCACAAAAGTGCAGCAGATCATGCCGCTGATCGATCAGGTCATGCGCGATCCACAACCACTGATCATCGTGGCCGAGAACGTCGAAGGCACGGCGTTGAGCATGCTTGTGCACAACCACGTAAACGGCATCTTCCCCTGTGTGGCGGTGCGGGCCCCCGGCTTCGGCGACCGTCGGCTGCGCAAGCTCGAGGACATCGCCACGATTACCGGCGGTGAGGTGTACAGCAAACACTCCGGCTTCACGCTGGAGACGATGAAGGCTGATCAGCTCGGCCGGGCCTCCCAGGTGCGGGTCAACGCCGAACGGACGGCGATCATCGGTGGAGCGGGCTCACCCGAGGCCATCGAGTTCCGCTTGGAGCAGATGCGGGCCGAGCGCGAGCGAGCGACCTACGGGATCGACGAGGACGTCCTCAACGAGCGGATCGGCTCGCTGTCGGGCAAGGTCGCAGTGATCACCGTCGGCGCCCCGACCAACGCGGAGCTTGCCGAGTTGCAGCACCGGGTGGAGGACGCCCTGGCCGCAACGCGCGCCGCCATGGCTGAGGGAACTGTGGCCGGTGGCGGAGCCGCCCTCCTCCACGCTGCGCCGGCGTTGGATGATCTCGACGTTAAAGACGACTATGCCGCTGGTGTGGAAATCGTTCGCCGGGCGCTGAGAGAACCCGCATACCTGATAGCCACCAACGCTGGCCACTCCGGAGAAGATGTGGTCGAGGAGACCACCAAGCTCGGGGTTGACGAGGGCTTTGACGCTCTCGAGGGCCGCTACGGGAACATGATGGAGATGGGCATCATCGACCCGCTTCGAGTCACGAGAGCGGCGCTGCAAAACGGTGCCTCGGTCGCCGGCCTGCTGCTCACTACCAACTCGCTGGTCGCCGAGGAAAAGACTCCTTGGGGCGGCAGCGCAGCGCTCATGACGGAGTTCGGATCCCTCGATGAAGGTATTCCCCAACCGTCTCCTGATGCCAGCACCCCGCAGTCGCTTGGCTTGGGTCCGTCCATTGGCTGAACCCGCAAGCTCGTATGCCCGCACGGCGGTGAATCAGGACCACCTGTAGGTCTAAATCGAAGTCTCAAATCAGCTAAGTCAAATGCTATGGATCCAAACGGTGCTCGACGTGATCAGTGCAGGACCTGGAACCCGTCGGTTTTCCTTGCCGTCGTGGCTCTCCTTCTCGGTGGCTGTCAGAACTCGCCAGCCTCGTCGAGCGTGGAACCGGGTCGAGAAGACGGCATCTTCGTGGTTGCCACGATGAGCGTGTTTGCCGACTTTGCCGAGCAGATTGGAGGAGGTCACATCTCGGTTACGAGCATCGTTCCCGTTGGTGGCGATCCCCACACCTACGAGCCGACGCCATCAGATGCGATCCTTCTTTCGAGCGCTGACGTCGTCTTGGACAACGGTCTCGGTCTGTCGCCGTGGTTTGAGCCTTTAAAGACCAACATTACCGGTGAACTAGTCGTGCTGACCGACGACATCGCCAGCGAGGCTCGGGCCGCCGAGGACCGGCTCGATCCCCATCTCTGGATGGTGCCTGACTTCGTCGCTGGGGGGTATGTCACCGCGATCGAACAGGCGCTTCGTGACGCCGACCCCGCCAACGCCGAGGCGTATGCGGCCAACGCCGACCGCTATCGAGCTGAGGTCCGGGACTTGGATGGCGATATTGCCGCAAGCATCGAGTCAATCGCTCCCGAGAACCGCAAGATCGTGACCAGTCACGACGCCTTCTCTTACTTCGCCGAGCGCTACGGCCTTGATGTCGTCGGCACGATAACCGGGGTTAGCACCGAGGAGGAACCGAGTGCCCGAACGGTCAGCAACCTCATCGATCGAATTCGGGAGCAGCAGGCACCGGCGGTGTTTTTCGAAACAACAATCAACCGATCCCTGGCCGAGCGAGTGGCTCTTGATGCCGGTGTGATTTTGGGCGAACCGCTTTACGGCGACTCCGTCGGAGAACCCGGCAGCGGTGCCAGCGACTACATCGGGATGATGAGGGCCAACACCCGGTCGATTGTGACGGCTCTTGGAGGTGAGGGATGACAGAGCTCGATGGGAACTCGCCATGACACTAGCTGTTCAGGACCTAACCGTGACCTACCGGCATCGACCGGCTGTGCATCGCGTGTCTTTTGTAGCTGAATCGGGCAGCGTCACCGGCATCATCGGTCCAAACGGGGCCGGCAAATCGACGGTCCTGAAGGCAGTCGTAGGTTTGGTCAAACCGGAGTCCGGCATCGTAACCGTCAATGGCCGACCACTCAGCGAGGTCAGGCGTTCCGTTGGCTATCTTCCTCAACGAAACGAATTGGATTGGGACTATCCGGCGCAGGTTCGAGACGTCGTGGGATTAGGTCGGTACCCCTATCTTCGGTTTGGTCGACGGATGAGCAACACCGATCAATTGGCGATCGCCGGTGCTTTGGATCGGGTTGGTCTGTCCGAATTGGCGACACGACAAATCGGCGAGCTTTCTGGAGGACAGCAACAACGGATGCTGGTGGCCAGGGCGCTCGCTCAGGAGGCGTCAACTCTGCTGCTCGACGAGCCCTTCGTCGGCATCGATGCCGCCACCATGGCGATGCTTTCCGACCTGTTGGTCTCACTGGCGGCCGACGGGGCCTGCGTTGTTCTCGTCAACCATGACTTGGCGGCCACCTCCAAGATATGCGACAACGCCGTTCTGTTGAACCAGAGAGTGATCGCTCAAGGTCCGCCGTCCCAAGTCATGACCTCGACCTGGCTCGATGAGACGTACGCCGCCAACCTTCTGGATCTGGAGGTCTGGTCGTGATCGATTTCTTGATTGACCCACTCGTCCAATACGGATTCATGCGTATCGGCCTGTTGGCAGCAGTAACCGTAGGGCTGACCTCGGCTGTCTTGTCGTGCCTTCTGGTCGTTCGCCATCAGGCCCTGCTCGGCGACGCAATCAGCCATGCTGTTCTACTAGGCGTTGCCGTCGGCTACTTGTTCGCCCAAACGGCCGGAATTTTCTGGGGGGCGTTAGTCGTAGCGGTGTTGTCCGGCATGGCCATCACCTACATTGAGCGTCATTCGCCAGTGAAGCTGGACGCGGTGATGGGCATCATATTCACTGGCACCTTTGCCCTGGGCCTCGCCATCATCTCGATAGCGAAACCACCGGGAATCGATCTGTTTCACATCCTTTTCGGCAACGTTCTTGGGGTCTCCGCTGACGATCTGATGTTGACGGTGGCCAGCGCCGTCTCTGTGCTTGCCATCGTGGTGGTCCGCTTCCGGGCCTTTCATCTCTGGAGCTTTGATCCTCTGCTGGCCAGAGCCTTGGGAATGCGGGTCGGCCTTTTGGAGTACCTGCTCATCGGCATGCTGTCGGTGACCATCGTTGCTGCATTGCAGGCGGTCGGATTAATCCTGGTTATCGCCATGCTCATCACCCCTGGAGCGACCGCACAGCTGCTGACGACCCGATTGCGCAACATGATGCTGGTCGCCGCACTGGTCGGGACGACATCAGCCGTTAGCGGGTTGTACCTGTCGTTCTATATTGATGTCGCCTCGGGTCCAGCGATTGTGCTGGTGGCCACAGCGGCCTTTCTCACAGCGCTACTTTTCGCTCCCCGGCGGGGCGTCATCGCCCGGGCCGTCCAGCGACGACGGCTGGTCCTGCGAGTGTTGACTGAGGATCTGCTGAAGAAGCTCTACAACGCCGAAGATCGGCACGCCGTCACCCCGATGGACGAAATTGATGACTGGCTTCGGTCCCGGTCGATCACACGCCGATACCTTCGATTCGTCGTTCCCCGAAAACTAGTGACCATGGAATCCGGCGGCGCTCGGCTAACCTCCGATGGCTACGAGGACGCGGTACGCATGGTGCGTACCCATCGCCTCATCGAACGGTACATCCACGACGCCGACGGCATCCCTATTCCGGAGCTCCACGACATCGCCGAACGGCTGGAGCATGAAATAGATCCGGTTGGTCTACGCGACATCGATCGTTTGCTCGGGGCCCCGACCGTTGATCCTCATGGACACCCCATACCGAGTGCCAGCGGCCAACTGCATCACATTGCCGGGCATCCGCTGTCGGAGCAACCACCCGGTGTTGTGGGGCGAGTGGCGATGGTCGGCGACGATCGAAACGACCTGGTGGAACGCATGGTGGAATGCGGCATCTTGCCCGACCAGGCGATCACCATCATCCGACCGGAAGGAGAGGGCTTTATCATTCGCGTGGGCCGGGACGATGTGTTGTATGTGGAAATAGAGGTCGCTGACCGGGTCTACGTGATCCCCGACTCCAACCCGTTTGCCCTCTAGCAACGAAGTTTCATTCGAACAACATGCAAGTGGCGACTTGCCTATATTGGTGGCGTCGACGATCGCCAAACGCTGGCCGACCGAAAGCAGCGAACCATGAGAATCAAAATGACGGGTGTCTACGTCGACGATCAGGCCAAGGCCGCCGACTTCTACATCAACGTGCTGGGCTTCGAGAAACGACACGACATACCGGTTGGCGAGCACCGTTGGCTGACCGTCGTGTCCCCATCCGATCCCGACGGTGCCGAGCTGTTGCTCGAACCATCCGAGCATCCGGCGGTCAAGCCGTACCGCGACGCCCTTATTGCCGACGGCATCCCGCTGGCCCAGTTCAACGTCGACGACGTGCAGGCTGAACACGATCGCCTGGTGGCGGCCGGGGTCGAGTTCACCATGCCGCCGACCGATGTCGGTCAAGCAATCGTCGCCGTATTCGACGACACCTGCGGCAACCTCGTCCAGCTGATGGCCGAGAAACCGATCGGCTGAGCTGGGTCTCGACCAGCGCAACGTCTGGGTTCTATACAGCTAGTTGTCCCGCTGGGGGATTGCGGCGATCACGGCGTCCATGTCGGCCGCCGAAGGCACGGCAACGCGCACTGCGTCCGGATAGCCGAAACTGGCGCCGGAACGAATGAGAACACCACGAGCGGCCATGGCGCGCCGCAGCCCAGGGGCATCGGGCAGCCACAGGTAGTTGGCCGCGCCGGCTTCCGCCAGCCATCCTCGTCCTTCAAGGCTGACAGCCAGGTGACGGCGCAGTTCGCCTATCCGGTCACGCCAGCCCGGTAGATCCGCAGTGGACAACAAATCAGGAACCGCAGCCCCGGCCAGGCCGCTCAATGACCACTGCGGTTGCTGGGCGCTAAGTGCGGCGATCAGCCGGTCGTCGGGGGCGATCACGTAGCCGATGCGTACTCCCGGACAGGCGAATACCTTGGTCAGCGAGCCAACCACCACCGTGTCGACATCGCCTCGAGTCCAGCGGCCGGAGGCCAGCGGGTAGAAGGCTTCGTCACGAACAGCAGCCCGTTCCGACGGCTCGGCCAAGCGGCCGGTCGGATTGTTCGGATCCGACATCCATCGCCCGGCCGAGTCGGTGACCGTCAAATGGCGACGGTACAGCGAGAACTCGGGCTCGCAAATCGATCCGGTTCGCAGATGCCCGGCGACGAGGGCAATGGCTTCCGCCCCGCCGTTGGTCAGCAGCACCTGGGCAGGGTCCACACCGAGCGCTTCCGCCATTGCCTCGGTCGCCCGGGCCGGGTTCGGATAGCGGTGAACGGCATCCAAGTGCCGTCGAAAGACCGGTTCGGGGTCGGGGGCAACAGGGTTGAGGCTGGCTGACAGCTCAATGTCGATGCCGTGCAGGTGAGCATCGCCACCATGGGCACCCGGTTCAGGAACAATCAACGCTGCCGCCTCGCAGTGTCAGTCGCATCTACCCGGCCGCGGAGTAGATCGGCGACAGCGGCGGCTACACCGGTGATACCTAACACGATGAGAGACCGGTCAACCAAGCGGTTGGCTGCCTCGATCGCAGATGCGTCCGGCCTCGGACCCGTACCCAACCGTGGGCGGTTCTCGACCCGATCTCCGTAGCGAAGGGGGCCTCCCAGTTCGATGCCCAGCGCCCCGGCAACCGCGGCCTCGGCAACACCGGCGTTGGGCGAAGGGTGGGAAGGGGCATCGTTTGCCACTGCGGAAACCGCGTGAGGCCGTCGATCCCGGGCGGCCACGGCCACGGCGGCAGCGAACAGTCGGGCCGGAACCCAATTGGCCAGATCATCAAGGCGGGCGCTGCAATAGCCGAAGCGGGCGTGGCGTTCGCTGCGATGACCAACCATGGCATCCATGGTGTTGATGGCCCGATACGCCAGCGCACCGGGAGCACCGGCGACAAGCGTCCAGAAGATCGCTGCCACCGTAGCGTCGACACTGTTCTCGGCCACCGACTCGACAACGGCAGCCGCCACACCGGATTCGTCCAGTTCGCTAGGGTCACGCCCGACCAAAGCCGGCAATGCAGCCCTGGCCAGGTCCAAGTTGCCGTGGGCCAACAAATCACCGATCTCGGCAGCCGTTCGACGGAGACTTCCGCTTCCGAGCGCAACCGTCAACGCAACGGTTGGTGACCGTACGAGACCGCCGGCAGCAGCGCCGATGCCAACGCCGGTTGCGGTGTAAACGGCCCCAGGCAACCGATGATCAGACCACAACGCGTCTTCGACCGCGGTCATTGACCGCCCGAACCAGGCAACCGGATGCCAGCGGTTCGGCGGCTCAGGAGTCCACCGGTCGATCAACACGGCAGCGCCAACGGCACAAAGGCGTCGACGGAAGTTGCCAGAGCCAACGACACTCACGTAGCACCGCCGTCGGCCACGCCTTGGGCTCGATCAATAGCGGCGCCGACTGCGTTGTGAGCGGCCCGGGCCAACGGGGCACCCCAGTGCGAACGTGGGCCACAAAACGTCGCGGAACGCTCGCTGGTCGACGGCCAGACCACAACGACTGCGTCGGTTGCGGTGCCGGTCCCGTCAATGTGGCGTTCAAAGAACGCCTGAGACTTGGCTTCGGTGATCGTGGCCACCGCGTTGACGGCCGCCCCGGCCTCCAAGCCAACCGGCATCGTGGCCACAATGTTCACTGTGCCGACCGTCGGTGTCGAGTGGCCTGCGTCGTCTGCATGCGCCGATGTCGCAGCGTCCGACTGTCGGTTGGCAGCCCACGTGGGATGAGAAATGCCGGCGGTCACGTCGACTCGAATACCTTCTTCGCTGAACGATCCGAAGTTGTCCAGATTGGCCGCTGTCAGCAGGCCGATCCCGATGCCGGACAACCCGGTCTGCTCTGTTACCTCATCAACATGAGCGGCGATGTCGACCCGGTCGTACCCCCGAGGAACTCTCACGTTCACAATCCAGGTGGGCTTCGACAAGCCGCCACCAACCGACGCTGATGACAACGCCACCGAACCCGCCGGAACCTGCCAGACCAGGCAACCGAGAGGCGCAGCGGGCACAACGAGACGACGAGGATGGTCCATACCGAGGGTCAACACTACAAGACAGCGGGTCGCTCCAACCGGGGGAGCAGACTGAGGCGCCTCAGGTCGCCTTACCGATTGCGCGCACCAAACCGTCGCAATCGTCGACTGTTACCGTCAACGCCGAGTGTTGCATACCGGGAAGCGCTCCGCCGACGGGCTCCTTGAAGTGGATACACACACCGGCCTCAGTGTTGGTGCCGAAGGTCAGGCCGTCGTCTGCGAACGACATCCGGATGCCAATGGCTTTCGCCCAGCTGTAGTTCTCAGTGATGTGCCCGCCATCAATGTTGTTAAGTGACGTCGACAGCTTCACCCGGCCATACTGAGCGGTCAACCGGCCGTTCTCAATCGTGACGCCCTGACCAACTCGAACCCCCAGGGGCCACCACACGAAGAAGAAGCGAGTGTCGAGCTTGTATTCAAACACCTTGGCGGCCACCGAAATCTCCCGTATTGGTCTGCTCACAGCCTAGAACCGTTCACCAGCGGTCGACGCCGACGCTGATGCGTGCTGAGATGGCCTGATGCCAAACGACATCGATGCCGAAGACGAACGGTCACCGCGGGCCAAGGCCATCGGCAAACTAAAGCTCAGGGAAATCGGACCGGCATTCATGGGCGGGCGGATCGCCGACATCGCCGTCGACCCTGACCGACCGTCAACGTGGTACGTCGCGGTCGGCTCCGGAGGGGTGTGGAAGACCACTAACGCCGGCACCACCTGGACACCCGTCTTCGACGACCAGGCAAGCTACTCGATTGGTTGCATCACCCTCGACCCGGCCAACCCGTCCACAATCTGGGTGGGCACCGGCGAAAGCGTCAGCGGGCGCCACGTCGCCTGGGGTGACGGCGTTTATCGAAGCCGAGACCGGGGGACAACATGGGAAAACATGGGGCTGAAGGCCACCGAACACATCGGAGGTATCAGCGTCGACCCCAGGGACAGCTCAACGATCGTTGTCGCCGCTGAGGGGCCCCTGTGGTCGTCGGGCGGGGAGCGTGGTGTGTACCGAAGCACCGACGGCGGAGCCAACTGGGAACGGACGCTCGACATCGACGAGGACACCGGAGTGACCAGCATCGTTCGCCTGCCCGCCAACCCCGATGTTCTGCTGGCTGCCTCCTACCAGCGGCGCCGACACGTCGCCACCTTTGCCAGTGCGGGACCCGGCTCCGGAATTCACAAGTCAACCGATGGCGGCAAGACCTGGCGCAAAATCAGCAAAGGCCTGCCCGAGGGAGACATGGGCAAGATCGGCCTGGCGGTCACCGCCGCCGACCCGTCACGGGTGTACGCCACCATCGAAGCCGACGAGGACGAACGAGGGCTGCACTGTTCCATCGACGGGGGCGAAAGCTGGGAACGGCGCAGCAGCTACATCTCCGGCGGGACCGGCCCGCACTACTACCAGGAGCTGTTCACCTCACCGGTCGACGCCGACAAGATCTACCAGGTCGACGTATTCCTCCACGTCAGCCGCGACGGCGGCCGCACTTTCACCAACATGGAAACCGGCCGCAACAAACACAGTGACAACCACGTTGTTTGGGTCGACCCCGACGATCCGGACCACCTGTTGATCGGCTGCGACGCCGGGCTCTACGAGACCTTCGACGACGGCGCCACCTACCGTCACTTCCCCAACTTGCCGATCGCCCAGTTCTACCGGGTGGCGGCCGACAACGCCGAGCCGTTCTACAACGTCCTGGCCGGTGCCCAAGACCTGGGAACGCTGTACGGCCCGTCACGGACCGCCAACATGGACGGCGTTCGCAACCAGGACTGGTCGGTGCCGCTCGGGGCCGACGGCTACCACGCCGCATTCGACCCCGACGACCCCAACGTCAGTTACATCGAATGGCAGGTCGGCAACATAATGCGCCACGACCGCCGAACCATGGAACTCACCGACATCCGGCCGGTACCCGACGAAGGTGACGAGCCGGAGCGATGGAACTGGGATTGCCCGATCATCATTAGCCCACACAACCCGCATCGCCTCTACGTTGCCTCCCAACGACTGTGGCGTAGCGACGACCGAGGCGACTCCTGGCAGCCGATCAGCGGTGACCTGACCACCGCTCGCAACCGCTACGAGATGTCGACGTTCGGCACCGTCCCCGGTGTGACCGGACCCTACGACCACATGGCCATGTCGGAGTACGCCACCATCACCCATCTGAGCGAATCGCCGGTGGCCGAAGGCGTGCTTTACGTCGGCACCGACGACGGACGGATTCACGTGACCTCCGATGGAGGACAAACATGGGCGGAGTCGGCCGCACCGCCCGGATTGCCGGAAACCGCGTTCATCAACAACGTGAAAGCATCCGAACACGACGCCAACGTAGTCTTCGTGGTCGCCGACAATCACAAATTCGGCGAATTCAAACCCTATTTGTACCGAAGCGACGACCGCGGCAAATCGTGGACATCAATCGTTGGCGACCTCCCGTCAAACACCATCATCTGGTCGATGGAGCAGGACCACGAGCGGCCCGAGTTGCTGTTCCTCGGCGCCGAGTTCGGGCTGCACGTATCGCTTGATGGGGGAGAGCACTGGCACAAGCTCAGCGGGGGAGTGCCGACAATTTCGTTCCGCGACATCAAATTGCACCGTCGAGACGACGACCTGATCGCCGGGTCATTCGGCCGCGGTATCTACATCCTTGACGACTACGGGCCCCTGCGAGACCTTGTACCCGACGACCACGTAGACCAACCACGGCTGTTCTCGGTGCGAGACGCCTGGTGGTATGTGCCTCACACCGCAGCACAAGCCGACGGCCAGCCGACGTTGGGGTCAACCGCCTACCGGGCCCCCAACCCGGATTTCGGTGCCGTCTTCACCTACCTTCTACCCGACGACGTCGCCGGTCCAACCAAGCAGCGGAAGAAGCGAGAAAGCGAGCAGCGCAAGGACGGCAACGACGTCGACGTAGCCGACTACGACACCCTTTACGACGAGCACGTCCTTGGCGACAGCTCAACCGCGTTGATCATTCGAGATCACAGCGGGCGGCCGGTCAGACAGCTTCCGGCGCACACCGACAAAGGCCTCCATCGCACCGCATGGGACCTGAGATTCGCGTCGCCGGAGCCGCTGCAGGCCTCCGAACCAGACTTCGTCGCCCCCTGGGAACGGCCGCTGCCAGGTCCGCTGGTCGAACCGGGTCGGTTCACCGTCGAACTGGCCATGCTGGCCGGTGGCGGCGCCACGATCCTGAGCGGACCCGAGTCATTCACCGTCCGCCCGACACCGGTTGTCGAAGGTGCCGACGGGGCAATTTCGTCAACTAGTGGCTTTATCAGTAAGACACTGGCGCTGGAGCGACGGGTAGACGGCACTGTCGACCACCTGCAGCAGGTGCGGGACAGAATCAAGTTGGTTCGACGCACTCTGCACGCCACAGCAACAGATTCCGACGAGCTAGGCGTTCGGCTCGAAGCGATTCACCGCCAGGTCGAAGACTTCGCTCGGCTACTGACCGGCGATCCGGTGCGTGGCGGCCTACATGAAGCCAGCGAACCATCGATTGCAGAGCTTGTCGGGCGAGTGGCGTACTTTCATTGGCGGACCACACAGGCCCCTACCTCCGGTCAACGCCAAGCGGTTGAACGGGCGAACGAACAGTTCGAGTCCGGCCACGCGGCTTTCCAGACCGCCGTGTCCGAACTGGACGAGCTGGTCGAGGAGTTGGAGCAACGCGGCGGAACCTGGACGCCTCGCTAGCTCGTTGACTGCCAAGTACCTGGAGCTATTGTCGGACGTCGATGTCGTCGATGCACCAGGATGACTCGTCACCTGATTCGGTTGTTTGGTCTGACTCGGAACGAACAACACTGAAGGTGATGTCATCTCGAAGATCTTGATCCGTGGTCGAAGAGTCGGAACCGTCGTCCTCGCCGGGGCCCAGAGGCTCGTCAAGCCAGCCCTTGAAATCGACAATGGCGGCACCGAAACCAAGGTTGCTCAGCGATGCTCTGGCCTCGTCAAGGTTCTCCGCCAACTCGTGGAACGACAGCGCCGACACCTGGCCTGGCACTCCGGCACAGAAACTGGCCTGATCAACCGTGGTGCCATCCGAGTCGACAATCAGAGCCGCCTCCACGAAACTGAACGCATCGTTGGCGGCCTGCGACGAGTACCAGCCGTAGATGGAGGCCGGAACAATCACCGCCAGCGTAAGAGGGGCCAACATCAGAAGTGGTCGGAGGCTACGGCTGAGTGCTGACTCACCGTCATGTTCTTCGCCGTGTTCCTCGGGGGGCTCTTCAGCCTGGTTTTCGGTCTGTTCCTCGGTCGCCATCGGCCCACAGCCTAGCTTCCCAGGAGGGACCTACTGTCGGCAGGTCAACATGATGTTGAATGCGTGACTCGGTTTGTTGACGGAACCGGCCCTCTCACCCAACTGGTGCGGCAGTCATCTAGGATGATCGGGTGGGTGAGTACCAGGGCTCAGGTACCGGAATCCCCCCGGCGGGGGGACGGGGTTCCATGGATGAGACCGGCTACGGCGCGAGACCGGTGGCCCACGAACCGCGCCCAACCGGCGAAATGGAAGCCATCGGCGAGGTCTACGCCGACGTCGCGTCGGCTCGTTGGCTGATCCCGCTCTTTGGTGCCATAGTCGGCCTTGGTCTAGTGGTACTGCTTGTCGTTCAACTTACCGGCACGCCCGGCGGCGGGGGCGGTAGCGACGATGCCGCAACAGACGGCGACGACACCGACCAGTCCGGTGACGACTTGACCTCATCCGGGCTGGGGCCCGAAGAAATGGCCCAAGCCGCCGCCCTTCGCTTTGAAGACGCTCTTAACGGTCAGTCCCTGAGTCGGATGGATTTTGCGTTTGATGACCCGGCAGAAGCTCAAGCCGAGTTCACAGCGATCTGGAGTGATCTGGACAATGTGGACTTCGCGGTTGACATCGAAACCGTCGTCTTGCCCGAAGACGAAATCCGCACCAGCGTTCCGGTGGAAACGACATGGACGTTAACCAACGTCGCCGTAGCTCCGCCGCTCAACCCGGACGGCCAGGTGGCCGAGTCCGGAGCGGTAGACCTTCAGGGTGGAACCGCCACCTTTACCACCAATGGTGTCGTAGACGTCGTCCAGGTCGGAACCGAATGGCAGGTCGACTGGTCTCCCACCGTCATCGACGAACGCCTGCTACCAGGCGACACGCTGGTCTTCGATCGTGTCCCGGCCGATCGGGCCCCCATCCTGGGTGCCGGAGGCTTTGAGCTAATCGGAGAGCGGCCCGCCATCTCAATTGGCGTGATACCGCGGCAGGCAACATCGCTCGACGCTGTTGGGGCTGCGCTGGCTCGACTGTTCGAACTCGACGAGGCGGCCCTGATCGACAATCTCGGGCGCTCACCGTCCGACGACATCTTCGCGGTGGCCGTCCAACGACCTGAAGACATCGAACAGATTCGGGGCGAGTTGCTGTCAACGCCCGGTGTGGTCCTCAGCGAGACGTCGGCCATTTTGCCGCCGACCTCGGGGTTTGCCCGTGGCCTGCTGGGACGCACCGGGGAAGCGACTGCAGAGCTGATCGACAACAACCCCGACCAGTTCGCCCGCGGTGACATTGTCGGACGATCGGGGCTGCAAGCGGCCTACAACGAGCAACTGTCCGGTTACCCCGGTTGGCAAATTCGCATCGATCGCCGGTTCCCGTTGGCTGACGATCAAGGACAGCAACTTCCCCCCGACGACCCGGCCAACATTCTCGCCCTCACCGAGCCCACGGCGGGAACACCAATCCAGACCACCATTGATGAGGCAATCCAGCAGGCGGCCGACCGAGTGGTAGCCCAGACACAGCAGCCCAGTTCGCTGGTGGCCATCCGAGCCTCGACCGGCGAAGTTCTGGCCGTTGCCAACGGCCCCGCCAACACGACCGACAATTTCGCTTTGACCGGGCAGTACCCGCCGGGGTCAGTGTTCAAAATCATCACCGCCTACGCCGCCTTGGAACAGGGTTTCACCGCTGACAACGAAATCGACTGCCCACCCACCGTTGAGGTGGACGGACGGGAGTTCCGCAACTCCAACTTTCAAGGGTTTGGTCGAGTGTCGTTCCGCGATGCATTCGCCTATTCATGCAACACGTCGTTTATCCAGATCGGCCT
>CALJMD010000470.1 GCA_937981915.1 uncultured Acidimicrobiales bacterium | reverse complement strand
GATCAGCTGAATGATCAGTAGCGCCACGCGGTTGATCAGTCCGTCCAAGAAGTTGCCGGCCAGCAGGCCGATAACAATGAACGCCACTCCCACCAGCGTCAAGCTGGGGGCGGGAACCCATCGGGGAACAAGCCGCCTTCTGCCCATGGGTTCAGCGTAGCCGTACGTCGGCCGCAGTGGGCCCGGGGGCCTAACGCTCGCCTTGCTGCCGGAACCATTGGGCCCAGTGGCGGCGAATCAGTTGGCTCATTGTCGGGGTCAGAGCTTGCCGTCTTCGGGGTGGGCCCGATTGATAGGTACAGGGCGGCGCAATTCGCGGGAACCTGAGCGGCCGACAGTTGGAGTCTTCTCCGAATGTCGGCCGCTTACTGCTTTTTGAGGCGACGAGATCGACTCCGTGGCAACTAGCACTCTCATAGGTAGAGTGCTAATTCTTCTCGTTCAACCCGACCCCGGAGGTCACGCCGAAGATGGCGAAACAAATCTTGTTTGACAGTGAAGCCCGCCAGAAACTGGAAAGCGGCATGAACACCTTGGCCGACGCCGTTCGCGTCACGCTCGGCCCTAAAGGCCGCAACGTTGTACTGGACAAGAAGTGGGGTGCTCCCACTATCACCAACGATGGTGTGTCCATCGCCAAAGAAATCGACCTTGAGGATCCACTGGAGAAGATCGGCGCTGAGCTGGTCAAAGAAGTAGCCAAAAAGACTGACGACGTCGCCGGTGACGGAACCACCACCGCCACGGTGCTGGCCCACGCCATGGTGACTGAAGGCCTCAAGAACGTGGCCGCCGGCGCCAACCCAATGAGCCTCAAGCGAGGCATCGAAGCCGGTGCCGCCGCAGCCGTCGAATCAATTTCGTCCATGGCGGTCGAAGTTGACGACAAAGAGCAGATCGCCCAGGTTGCCGCCATCTCGGCCAACGACTCCACCATCGGCACCCTCATTGCCGATGCCATCGACAAGGTGGGCAAAGACGGTGTCGTAACCGTCGATGAGTCCAACACCTTTGGCATGGAACTCGACTTCACCGAAGGTATGCGGTTCGACAAGGGCTACATCTCGCCCTACTTCGCAACCGACACCGATCGGATGGAAGCGAACCTGGATGATCCCTACATCCTGTTGGTCAGCTCGAAGATCTCCGCCGTCCGCGATCTGGTTCCCGCACTGGAAGCCGTCATGCAGACCGGCAAGCCGCTGCTGATCATCGCCGAAGACGTCGAAGGTGAAGCCCTGGCCACCCTGGTGGTCAACCGGATTCGCGGCACTGTCAACGTGGCCGCAGTCAAAGCCCCGGGCTTTGGCGATCGCCGCAAAGCCATGATGCAGGACATCGCCATTCTCACCGGCGGTCAGGTCGTCGCCGAAGAGGTTGGGCTCAAGCTTGACGCTGTCTCGCTGGACCTCCTGGGTCAGGCCAAGAAGGTCACCATCACCAAGGACGAAACCACCATCGTTGACGGCGCCGGTGACCGGGCTGACGTTGAAGGCCGCATTTCCCAAATCCGGGCCGAGATCGCCAACACCGATTCTGACTACGACGGAGAGAAGCTACAAGAACGCCTGGCCAAGCTGGCCGGCGGTGTGGCCGTCCTCAAAGTTGGCGCTGCCACCGAGGTGGAGCTCAAAGAGAAGAAGCACCGCATCGAAGACGCAGTCAGCACCACCAAGGCCGCTATTGAAGAAGGCGTGGTCTGCGGCGGCGGTGTGACCCTGCTGCGAGCCCAGTCAGCGGTTGAAGCTGCGGTCGACGCCCTGTCCGGCGACGAGGCTACCGGTGCCCGAATCGTGGCTCGGGCGTTGCAAGCGCCGCTCACCCAGATCGCCGTCAACGCCGGCGAAGAGGGTGGCGTGGTCGTCGATCGGGTCCGCCAAATGGAAGGCTGGGAAGGCTACAACGCCGCCACTGGCGAGTTCGGTGACCTGCGAGCCGCCGGCGTGGTTGACGCCGCCAAGGTGACTCGCTCCGGTGTGCAGAACGCGTCGTCGATTGCTGCGCTGTTCCTCACCACTGAAGCGGTCATCACCGACGCCGTGGAGTCCGGCGACGAGGACTAGAAGACCCTCCACACGACAAAACGCAAGAGCCGGCCCGTCCCTGGGGTTTCCCCAAGGTTCGGGCCGGCTTTGTCGTTGTCGCCTTTGTTGTCGTTGCTGCTAGCGGCAGGTCACCGGATTGTTCCTCGACTTGCCTTTCGACTTTGACTTACCTTTTGCTCCTTTCGAGGAGCACTCGGGCGATTCGGTTGTGTCGTCGTCGCCATCACTGGGGTCAGTCGGATCGACAGGATCGACTGGATCGATTGGATCGACCGGCTCAACCGGGCCGTCGTCACCGCCACACTCGGTTGATTGGTCGCCGATCGTCAGTTGATACGTTTCCAGAGCACCCAGTTCGTTATCGGACCACACCGAGTGGAACCATGACGTGGTGTTGGAGACCTGGGCCATGAATTGCAGAGTGCCGTCGTCAAGCACCAGTCGAATTGTCGCTCTGCCACTGACGTCATTCCACACGATCTTGGTTGGCCCGACCTCGCAGATCAACGAACCGTCGCTTGGCGTTTCCAGAACCTCGGCAGGACCGCCGTTGAGGTCGGTGCAAACGTGGAAGTCGTCACCCTGATACAGGATGGCGTAGATGTCACCCGGCTCATAGTCGGCGTCGACAAAGATGTCGTCGCCGGGGTCGTAGGTGCCATCGTTCAACTCCACCGGAGCGCCAGGACGGGTGGTCTGGCCTTCTTGGTTGAGACGGAGCAAGCCGGTTCCGGGGCCAAGGTCGGAGGTGGAGACGAACGGAATCCAGCTGAGTTCACCACCGCTGTGAGCGCACACCTCCTGGCCATCAGGTTGGCTGTCGCAGAACGCCAGCTCACCGCTTGCCGCTTCGACAGAGTACGACGCCCCGATCACCGGTTGCGGGTCGGTGATGGTGCGCTGGTCGGTAGTGCCGACGTCTTCCGCGATGTAGTTGATGTCGGGAAGCTCGAACCTCGACATGGGCGTGATCCTGCGAGTCACCTCGTAGGGCCCGTCTCCAACGTCGTTCCAGCTGATGACGGGTCCGTCGACCTGGCAGCGCAGGCGTACCTCCTCGGCTTCGGCTGGTGAAGTGGCCATAAGCGTGAGCAGTGTTGCCACAGCTGCTGACGCCGCAGCAGCCTTTCGGCCCAGTCGGGACCATCCGGTACGTCTGTTCATGGGGTCGCCTCTCGAAGGTGGTGCGGTCTTAGACCGAACGTAAAGGTTCCCGTAGTGCGATCGCCTGAGACACCCGCACCGATAGCGGTAGGCAATGTTGGCTCTGATGTCGGACCAGGTTCAGTCCAGCACTCGAACCTGTCGAGGCACGTTCATTAGGCACTCGGCGGGGCCGGAGTCGGTGATCAAGATCGACTCGGTGATCTCAAGACCCCAAGTGTCCATCCACAGGCCGGGCATGAAGTGAAACGTCATGCCCGGCTTGAGGACGGTTTCGTCTTCGGGGCGAAAGCTGATCGTGCGCTCGCCCCAATCGGGCGGGAAGCTCAACCCGATTGAGTAGCCGCAGCGGTCACCGCCGCGGTCGATGCCTCGAGCCGCCAGCGCCGTTTTGAGCGCTCGGGCCACGTCACCGGCTTTGTTCCCGGCCTGCGCTGCATTGATGCCTGCTTCCAGTCCTTCAAGCAGTGCTGCTTCGGCGTTGCGAATCTCCGATGGTGGATCGCCGATGAACACCGAACGGCACAGCGGTGCGTGGTAGCGGCGGTAGCAGCCGGCCAGTTCAAAGAAGGTGGCGGCACCTCGGTCCATGGGGGCATCAGTCCAGGTGAGGTGGCAGGCCGATGCATCTTCACCGGTGGGTAGGAGAGGAAGGATGGCCGGGTAGTCACCACCGTGTGCGGGTGTTCCGGTGATGGCGGCGTGGAAGATTTCGGCCACCAGGTCGTTCTTGCGCATGCCGGGAGTGAGCACCTCGTCGACCCGACGATAGGTGGCTTCCATGATCGACCCGGCGATGCGCATGTAGGCAATCTCGGCGTCGGACTTGACCGCCCGCTGCCAGTTGACCAGCCCGGTGGCGTCGATGACATCAACCTCGGACTGCCCGGTGACCTCA
>CALJMD010000469.1 GCA_937981915.1 uncultured Acidimicrobiales bacterium | reverse complement strand
GGGGGCGACTCGGTTGAAACCGGAGGGTACTCGTGGGACCCCTGGCAACAGGTGACCTGGCGGCAGGTTCCCAAGAAGGGGATTGAAGAGGTCACCCGAGTGTCAAACGAGACCCTGGTCCAGGGTTGGCAGCCGCGCTAAGCAAGATCGACGATGAGCGGGGCGTGATCCGAGCAGCCTGGCTTCGACCGCTCGCTTCGATCAACCCAGACTGACGAAACGTGCGATGCCGTTACCGGGTCGGCCAGGGCGTGGTCCAAGCGCCAGCCACGATCCGTTTCGAAGAAGTCGCTGCGCCGGTTCCACCAGGTGAATTGCGGAGTGTCGTCGTCGTCGCCGTCGGTGGAGCGCAGCTCAACCAGACCCCGGTCAAGCGTTTGGCCAAATGCCTCTCGCTCCGGCGGACTGGTCAGATTACGCTTCCGGTAGCGGTGCGGCTCCCAGATGTCGTGATCATGCGGTGCGATGTTGAAGTCACCGATGACCACCGTCGGTTGCCCGTTGGCTAGACCGTCCATCTCCACCCACGCCCCAAGCAACGAGAACCAGGCCAGTTTGATGTCGTGATGTCGAGTCCCGACTTTGCGGCCGTTGGGAGCGTAGATCGTGTGGACCCGCAGGCCATCACAAGTGGCCGAGATGGAGCGTTGTTCGTTCAACGGTGCTTTGGCCCCTGGGATACCAATGTTGACCTCCGCGAGGCCAACGCGACTGGCGATGGCAACTCCGCCGTAGCCCCCAGCGTCGGTCACTGCCAGCTCGTACCCACGCTGGGTGAAGGCGTGGCGGGGAAACCGGCGCTCGGGGCACTTGGTCTCCTGCCAACAGGCGACGTCGGGTTGCGTTTGATCCAGCCACTCCTCGATGAGCGGAAGGCGCGCCCGAACCGAATCAACGTTCCAGCTGGTTAGTCGCACAGAGGTGCGTGATGCCGACGGTGGGCTGGCCGGGTTAGGGCAGGCAGCCGCAGTGAGCCAACGCCAAGCGCAGCAGGCGGTCCTGACCGGAGGTCATCTCCACTCGAACCTCCGGGCTGTCAGCCTCTTCGGGCGTCAACCAGGCGATGTCGAGCGTTGCCTTGGACGGCTCACAGATGCCTTCGACCGGCACCACGTACACCAGGCTGACCGCATGTTGGCGGGGATCGGTGTAGCCGGAAACGTCTCCGTTGGGGAAGTACTCAACGACGGTGAATGGTGTCGGACACGACGGCAACTTGGGCAGAGCCAGGGACCCCAAGTCCTTTTCGATGTTGCGGATCAAGGCTTCTCGCAGGCGCTCACGATAGAGGACTCGACCACTTACCACCGAGCGGCTGATGGTGCCGTCCGGCATGGCCTGCAGCAGCAGGCCGACCTGCGTTATCCGGCCCTGATCGTCAACTCGAACAGGAACCGCTTCAACGTAGACAATGGGGACTCGACCGCGAACGATCTCGATTTCCTCGTTGGTGAGCCAACCCTGCTGCGTTTCTGTTTGATCGGACAAGGCCTTCTCCTAAGTGGGCGCACCTGTGCGGGCGCTCGTGGTGGCATTCGCGGCGGCGCGCCCTGAGTCCAACTCAGAGCACACCCCCAACTGCAAGCACTTCAGTGTAAGAGTGTGACGACGGTGGTGCTAATCCCGCCGATGATAGGTTCAGAGTATGAGCGGTGTCGAGATGTCCGGTGGCCTACCTCATGATCTGGTGCCTCTCGAGGAGGCGCTACTGAAGGCCGTGGGCTCGATTCCCACCGCGCCTCGGGCCGTTGGATTACCGCCGGGCGTCGCCTCTGAGCTTTTCGAAGCGCAAGTGCTGTCTCGTCTGGTTGATCACACTGCCCGCTGGTTGCGTAGCGAGAAAGGCCTCGGCTACTACACGATCTCATCGGCCGGTCACGAGTCGAATGCCGCGGTGGCATTGGGGTTGCGTCCAAGTGACCCGGCGATGCTGCACTACCGATCGGGAGCGTTCTTCGTCGCCCGGGCAGGTCAACTGCCCGACGTGGTCGCCAACCCGGTAGACGATATGTTGCGCGGCATCCTGGCCCGGTCGACCGAACCCATCGCCGGGGGTCGCCATAAGGTGCTCGGCTCGCATCCGTTGTCCATTATTCCGTTGACATCGACCATTGGTTCGCACGCCCCAAGATCGGTTGGACTGGCCGCCAGCTTTAATCACGCCGCCTGCACGGAGGGTTCCTGGCCGCAGGATTCGGTTGTCGTCTGCGGCATTGGCGACGCCTCCCTCAACCATTCAACCGTCCAGGGCGCGCTCAACTGGGCGTGTCGCCTGTGGTTTGAGGGTCAACGATGCCCGGTGCTGTTTGTCTGCGAAGACAATGGGCTTGGCATCAGCGTGCCGACACCCAGCGGTTGGGTTGAGGCCTCGGTGTCCGACCGCCCCGGGTTGGCCGTGGTTGAGGTCGACGGTAGTGACCCGGCATCGGTGCTGGCCGAAACAGCGTCGCTGGCCGATCACATGCGGGTCACCGGTCAGCCGGGATTCCTTCACGTGAAGACAGTGCGCTTCATGGGCCACGCCGGGTCCGACGCTGAGGCCGCGTATCGTACGGCCGGCGAAATCCGAGATGACTACGAACGAGATCCGTTGTTGGCGTCGGCCCATCTGGTAGTGGCGTCAGGGGATGCGTCCGGGCCGGAACTCGTGCAGTGGTATTTGGATGAGCGCCAAGCGATCCGTCAAAGGGCATTTGATCTGTTGGCTGAACCGGAGCTGCGAAGCGTCGAGGAGATCGCCGAGCCACTGGCCCCGTGGATGAGCGTTCGTACTGCACCGGCCGCCGAGTTGCCGCCTTCAGTGGCCGTGGACGATGAGCAACCGTTGACTACTGCGGCCAGTATCAACCGGGCGTTGCGGATGTCGTTGGCCGCTGACCCGAACACGTTGGTATTCGGTGAAGACGTCGGCCGCAAAGGTGGCGTGTACGGAGTCACCCGTGGCCTGCAAAAAGAGTTCGGTGACCGTCAGGTGTTCGACACGATCTTGGACGAGCAGTCCATCCTCGGTTTGGCGTTGGGCGCCGGGATGAACGGGATGCTACCGATTCCCGAGATTCAGTATTTGGCCTACCTGCACAACGCCGAGGATCAGCTTCGAGGAGAGGCGGCCACAATGTCGTTCTTCTCCCGGGGGCAATTTCAGAACCCCATGGTGGTGCGCGTCGCCTCCTACGGCTATCAGAAAGGCTTTGGCGGGCACTATCACAACGACAACTCGGTAGCGGTGCTCACTGACGTGCCCGGCCTGGTGATTGCGTCTCCGTCCCATCCGGCTGATGCCGGCCCGATGCTGTTGAGCTGCGTCCAGTTGGCCCGTAGCTACGGCGCGGTGTGCGCGTTCTTGGAACCGATCGCCCGCTATCACACCACCGACTTGTACGACGACGGCGATGGCCTCTGGCAATCACCGGTCGATTTTGACGCAGCGGTTTCCATTGGCCGGGCCCGTGTCCACGGGGATGGCACGGACGGAACGATCGTCACCTGGGGTAACGGTCTGTTCTTGTCTCTGCGGGCCGCTCGCCGCTTACGAGAAGAGTTCGATCAGGATTGGCGGGTGGTGGACCTGCGCTGGCTGGCGCCGATGCCGATCGGTGACATCTTGCATCAGTCGGCGGAAACGGGCAGGGTCTTGGTGGTCGATGAGACCAGGAGAACCGGGGGAGTGGGCGAGCAGATTCTGGCCGCGCTGATGGAAGACGGGTTCGCCGGGTCGGCCGGTCGGGTGGCCGCCGCTGACTCACCGATCCCGCTGGGCGCAGCGGCCGAGTTGGTCCTCGTGTCTGAACAACAGATCGTTGAAGCGGCCGTCAAGTTGTAGGCCATCAAGTTGTAGGGCGCGGCCGCTGGGCACATGTACCGCTTCATGCAGTTCAAGCTTGAAGTACCGACTAATTCATGATTACGGTCACAACCATGAATCTTCTTGTCGCTGTTGTTGTAATTCTGAGCGGTGTAGTCAGCTCACCGCCTGATCCCGATGTGGAAGTGGCTATCGACTGTGACTCCGAAGTGGTGACGGTGCAATCGGCTGGCAACGGCAAGGGTCCCAGCCAGCAGCTAGTAACCGTTTCCAGTTCGGCGCCAACCGGTGGCGGGACTGCGTTCCTTCAACCCCGTGTCACCCAGTACGTGTTTGATCCGGCTAACGGCTTGTCCAACACTGACATCTACCAAATCACAGCCACCATCGGTCGAGGAAAGACCCAGGTCACTGAGACCTTCGACGTGGATCAGGATGGCAACGGCACCTACGACGCCTGCGAGTAGAGGGTGGTGCGCCGGTTGTTCGATGTGGGCTAGTCGATTGCCGGTGGCATTGGGATCATCAGAACGAAGCGGGCACCACCTAGGTCGGAGTCTTCGACCTGTACCGTTCCGCCGTGGGCTTCGGCGATCGATTTGACGATGGCCAGGCCCAGTCCGGCGCCACCTCCGTCCGACCGGTGGCGGGCTTCGTCGAGGCGGGCGAACCGCTCGAAAATCTGGTCCCGCATTTCGGGCGGCACGCCGGGCCCGTCATCGTCTATGCGTACGACAGCCATCGGGACCGGCTGAGGTTTCGCGTCCACGTCTACCGAGATGGACACGGTGGATTGGGCGTGGGCGGTGGCGTTGTCAGTCAGGTTTCGGACTGCTCTGGACAGCATCGAGGGATGACCGTTGACTCGGGCCGGGGCGTCGACGCGGACGTCGATGTCGACACCGGGGTAGCGGGTGGCCTCGGCTAGGCAGACTTCGTCGAGGTCGACCGGCCTGGCCCCGCTCAAGACCTGCTGTTCATCGAGACGAGCCAGTAGCAGTAGGTCGTCAACCAGCGAGGCCAGACGCACGTTCTCCTCTTGGAGAATGGAAGCCGTTTCATCCCAGTTGGTGGCCTGCGGGTTGGCGGTGGCAACCTCCAGGGTGGCCTTGGTGGCAGTGATAGGGCTGCGAAGCTCGTGTGAGGCGTCGGAAACAAACTGGCGTTGGCGGTCCTGAGCTTGTTGGAGACGACCCAGCATCTCGTTCATGGTGTTTGCCAGGGACCGGACGTCGTCGCTGGCATGAGGGACCGGCACCCGTTCATCGAGATTGTTGTTGCCAATGCGGGCCACGTGTTCGGTCATCGCCCGGACCGGGCGTAGCGCTCGGCCGGCGGCCAACCACGTGATGCCACCCAAGAGGACGGCGACAGCCAGCGCGGCTCTCGCAATGGCACCGGTCGTGACCTCCCGATTCAGTTCCGAGCGGATGTCCTTCGACATCACGATGACAATGTTCTCCGACGTTCCATCGCTGGTCTCGACGAGAAGCTGCTCCCCAACACTTACCTCTGGAACGTCGGACACGAAGACTTCGGTCTCGGCTTCCATCAGGTCGAGCAAATTGTTGTTGTCGATGTTGTTGTTGCCGTTGCTATTGATCGTGCAGTTGATGTCGCCGACCACAACGCGGCAGGTTCCCCGCCCTTCGATCGCTACCGAACGGGCGCCGGTAAACCGTCGGGCCATCTCGACTTGGTCCATCGGCACGGCGTCACCGTCGAACACCGAGACCGTAATCGACCTGTCCCGCAGATCGTCGAACATGCTTTCGACGGCCCGAAAGATGTCTTCCCGTCGCCGGTCGAGATCGTCCAGGTTCGGTGCCACGTCGTCGAAGTCTTCCGGCTCCTCCGGCTCCTCGGATTCTTCGGGTTGCTCGGGCTCTTCTGGCTGCTCTGGTTCTTCGGGGTCGTCTGGGTCTTCGGGTTCCTCGGGTTCTTCGGGTTCCTCGGGCTCTTCGGGTGGTTCACTATCGGACGCTCGAGTCAACGCCGCCCGCAGGTCGTCCATGGCGGCATCGATCGACTGCTCGGCCTGGTCCAAGCTGACGCTGGTCGCCGACAGGCTGAAGTCGGTTACCTCCTCGACCACGGTCTGAAAGGACAAGCTGGCGAACAGTGCTGTCGCCAACGCGGTGCTTAGCGCGACCACTAAGGCCAGCCGCGACCGGATACCCATTTGCCTCATCGTCGCTCCGGGTTCGTGGTAGGCGCACGCTTTGCCAACACCTGATGGTTCACGGTGCCAACCGGTATCCGTGGCCGTGAACGGTCTCGATTCGTTTCACGTCGGCTCCGTCGTCCACTTTGCGGCGAAGGTAGCCGATGTACACCTCGACCACGTTGGTGCTGCCCTCAAACTCGGGGCCCCAGACGCTGGTCAACAATCGGTCTTTGCTAAAGACCTGGCCGGGGTTGGAGGCAAGAAGCTCTAGGAGCGCGAACTCTCTTGGCGTTAGTTCTTTCTCCACTCCACCCCGAACACACCGCCTGGTCGCCCGGTGCAGGTACAGGTCGCCGACCTCAATTGCCTCATCGCCCAGGTTGGTTTCACTGGACCGACGAAGCAGCGCTCGGACGTGGGCCAACAGCACAACAAACGAGAACGGTTTGGTCAGGTAATCATCCGCGCCGGTGTCGAGCCCCTCGGCGTGGTCGTAGTCGCCGTCCTTGGCTGTCAGCATC
>CALJMD010000468.1 GCA_937981915.1 uncultured Acidimicrobiales bacterium | reverse complement strand
AAGAGCGCCGTCGTGAGCATCGAGGCTCGATCCGGCAACGCAGTCTTCAACCACTCGGCAGAAGTAATCGTGCTGATGGGCATCAACGAACGTGTAGTGAACGCAGACGTCGGTGTGTCCGCCAATGAGGATCAGCGTGTTGGCCTTTAGACCCTTCAACAGGATTTCGAGTTCGGTGCCGAAGAAGCATGAGTACCGCCGCTTGCGTATGAAGTAGTCGTCATCTCGCATACCGAGTGCCGGGTCGACAGCAGTGCCAGGATCGTCTTCAAGCAGGTGAACGCCTTCCACCCCGTCAAGTTCACGGCCGAAGTCGATCAGGTTGTGGCGATGCGCCTCTTGAAAGAAGATGATCGGGACGCTGCATTGGCGGGCCTTGGTGATGAGATCCGGGGCCGACGCCAGCCGTTCGTCGTAGCCGTCCATCAACGGGATCGAGGTTTCCTCGCTTTCGACCTGCGCTCCTTCGCCGCCTTGGATATCGATCACCAACAGGACCGGTTGGCCTTCAATCATTTCTCGCCCCGCTGTCTGGGGCCGGGTGGTTTGGGGCGCAGTCTGTGGCTGGGTATTGGGCATCGTTCTCCTCGAATCTGTTGTAGCTAAGGGCGGCGCGAACTTCACCGGCCCGATAGACGGCGTGAGCCGTGTGGTACTCGTGGGAAGCCTGAAGATTTAGACTGGACCGAAACGGGGCCGCGAGAAGTTCAACGATCTCCCGCAGAGCTTCCCTGGGGTTTGCGGCCGGCAAGGGGTCGACGTCGTCAAACGCCTGACGGAACGTCATAGAGCCCGGCAGGAAACGCACCTCGAAGGGACCTCCGTCGGCGGCGACGGCCACTAGGCGTTGATGGTCAGCGCCATTTAGCAGATCGGCCACGGTCTGATTCGACGCTGAGTACACACCATTCAAGTGGTTTGCGGCGTTGGCGAAGTCGTCGACTGGGCCCGGGAAGGCACGTATCGGACGGTCCTTGCCCACTGAACCGGACGGGCGACCGGCGAAGAGTGATCCGACAGTTAGCGGGGCACTAGGTAGGCCGGCGAGCGGCAGAACGACCACAGCGCCGGGCAGCTGTTGGCTTGGATCCGCCGAGGAGTACCGGCTCAGGATCTCGACGTAGACGGAGTCCGAGGTAAAGGTGAAGTTGGCACGGGCGCCGGGTATCACCGCTGACGGCTTTCCGGATCGAACGAGGTCAGCGTCCATGCGCTGATGGTACTGCATCGGCCACCTTCTCGAAGTGCGCTTCAGGGGTCAACGCTTCGGTCGGTACCCTGTTGTTTGTGAACGATGCATTGATCGACGTCAACGAGTCCGACGCCGGCCTGGAAGTACGCACCTCGGATGCGAGTCAACCGGTTTTCCTCTCGTGGCGATGGCTGCGGGATCACGGTGAGGACGAAGCCAGCCGAGACCCGGACACGCTTCAACGAAGGGTTGACACCTTCGCCATCGATCCCTCCGCCACCGGACAGATCGAGCGCCATGACCCAAACTTGGGACGGTTCGCCATTCGTTGGCCCGATGGTGCCGTCACCGAGCACTCGCACTCGTTGTTGGCGGACGTCATTCGAACCTATGTGGCTACCGACTGGTTACGAGCTCTGCCCGCCGATTTCACTATGCCCGCCGACGTGGTGCTGTGGGGTGACCCGACAGCGGTTGCGCCAGACGAGATCAAGTTGGATGCCTTCCTTGGAACCGATGACGTCTTGGCCCACGGTGTTGACCAACTTTCCCGCTACGGATATCTAATCTTGCGGGGGAGTCGTCACAACCCCAAACTTGATCGGGCACGAGCTGAAGCGTTTGCAGAACGATTGGGCTACATTCGCCACACCATCTTCGGTGGCATGTGGGACCTGTCCCCGGATCTGACCGAACACGCCGATACGGCGTACAGCAGTGTCTACCTGGGGCCACACACTGATGCCACCTACAGCCATGATGCGCCCGGGCTCCAGTTCTTCTTGTGTGTGCAGCCGGCGGAAACCGGTGGTGAGAGTCTGGTCGTCGACGGGTTTGCTATCGCCCGGGAGTTGGCCGAGAGCGACCCGGACGCGGCGGCGGTGCTGGCGTCGGTGGCGGTTCCCGGTCGCTACATCGAGCCGGGCGTTCACCTTCAGGCCGAACGGCCGGTGTTTCGAACCGACACCCGAGGTGTCTTGCGTCAAGTCAGCTTCAACAACTACGACCGAGCCCCGTTTGTGCTGCCACCGGACCGTGAGGAACGGTTCTACCGGGCCTACGGACGTTTCGCTGAGCTGGCCAACGATCCGGCTCGACGGGTGGCGGTCAGTCTGCAGCCGGGCGATGTGTTCGTGTTCGACAACTGGCGGGCCATGCACGGTCGCAACGCTTTCACCGGCTACCGCCACTACATCGGCGCTTACCTGAACCACGAAGACCTGGAAAGCAAACGCCGGGTCCTGGTCGGCGCCTAGTCAACCGGGACCGGACAGTGGGCCCGGCCCCGGCTTGTGACTGCTATTGGGCTCCAGTGATGCGAACGTTGTCCACCAGGTTGCCGAGGCTGCCGGCGTCTACGGCTCGGAAACTGATAGTCATCTGGTCTCCCGGTGGCGTGTAGGTGCCGCTTTGGGTGATCCACGATCCGGGTTGGGCAACGTAACTGCCCTGGGAGACTCCGTCGATGGTGACTTCGATGGTGTCGGCGTCGTTTCGGCCTCGATGGTCGATTGACCAGCGGTAGGAGGCTCCCGCTGTCACGTCGACGGTTTGGGTGATGGTGTCCGGTCCGTTGCCGTTGAGTTCGGCGAACTGGCGACCGTCGCTGGGAGTGATGTCTCGATGGCCGGTTGCCCAGAGTTCTAGGACATCGCCGGCACGATTCGTGTCCCAGCCGGGAACTGCTCGTACACCCCAGCCGCCGTCAGCGACCGTTTCGGTTTCGAAACTGAAGTTGGCTACGTCGACGTCGCCGCCAGTTGGTGGTGTGGACGTCCTGCCGGTGACGCTGGCGTTGTCCACCAGGTTGCCGATACTGCCGCTGTCGACCGCTCGAAAACTGATGGCCAACTCAGTACCTGTCGGCGTGAAACTGCCGCTGTGGGTGGTCCATGCTCCCGGTTGGGCGGTGACCTGACCCTGTGACTGACCGTTGATGCTGACGTCGATGGTGTCGGCGTCGTTTCGGCCGCGATGATCGATCGACCAGGTGTAGGTCTCACCAGCGGTGACCGCCACCGTTTGCGCTACGGTGTCCGGCCCGTTGCCGTTGAGCTCAGCGAACTGGCGTCCCTCGGTCGGAGTGAGTCCATTGTGACCGACGCCCCAGATCTCGAGGGTGTCGCCGGGTCGGCTGGTGTCCCAGCCTGGAACGGCCGGAACGCCCCAGGCACCGTCAGCCACTGTGTTGGCTTCGAAGCCGCCGTTGGTCAGAAGGTTGTCACCGCCGGATGGGGGCAGAGGAGTCGGCGGTGGGCCGACTACGCCGTCGTAGTTGAGCCACACCATCTCAGCGTCCGACGGCACGCCGTCGGCGTCGAGGATGTACAGCATGTAGAGGCCGGGTGTGGCCACGTTTGGCTCGCCCGGTGCCGTGATGGACAACGTGTTGCCCGACTGGGTGAAGGACAACTCCTGAAAGATCTGTGAGTTGAGAGAGTGGGTGGCGTTGTTCGTCTTGATGAACGTCACCCTGTCGGCCGTGCCGTTCACGTCGACCGTGAAGTTGTCGCCGTGAGACACGGCGTTGGGAGCGCTGGTGACGACCGGTTTGGCCGCCCGTGAACCGTCGCCGTCGAACAGATACGGCGGGTAGAACACGTCGGCGTTCTTGTTCGTGAACGGGCCGGGTGCTCCGCCACCGCCGGTGAAGACCGAACCGTCGGGCATCAACACTGCGGTCGAGTGGTAGAGCCGGGCGGTGGTGTTGGCTTCGAGGACCGTCCAGGTGTTGGTGGCCGGGTCCCACAGCTCGGGGGCGTATGCCACCTCGCTGTCGGTGTTGTTGACGCCGGAGCCGCCCACCACCAGAACCTTGCCGTCGGGCAGCACGATGGCGTCGTGCCAATGGCGGCCGAAGTTCATGTCGGCGGCCGGTCGCAGC
>CALJMD010000467.1 GCA_937981915.1 uncultured Acidimicrobiales bacterium | reverse complement strand
CTTTGGGCGACGAAGAAGTTGAGTACCCGCTCGCCGGCTGTAACCGAGGCGACACCGTCCACGCCGCCGTATTCGGAGGCGGTAACGAACTGATACCCCTCGTCTTTCAGCTCGGGGATTAACAGGTCCATGGCTTCTGCGGTTTGCAGCGGTCGCGGCCCGGCACCGTCGTGAAGGGTAATGATTGCGCTGGCGCCGTCTTCGGGTCGTGATTGTTCGGCGATCTCGGCCGCCGAGAGGCCGTCGAAGTCGCGGGGCATGATCTCGCTGAAGATCATGGTGAGGTCGCCTTGTTCCTGGGCGATGCGGGCCGCCCACAGCTCACGATCAGTCTGGAACTGGACCCCGCCGCTGTACGGCGGCCGGGCGATCACCGGTTTCACGCCGGTATGACCTGTAACCACTCGCTGGTTTAACTGGTACTGGCGAAGAACCTCGCTGGCTGACAGGTTGCCCATCCGAGAATGGTTGTAGGAGTGCAAGCCAAGTTCGTGACCTTCGTCGACGATTCGCTTCACGATCTCCGGCTCGGCGGTCACTTGTCGGCCGGTGATGAAGAAGGTGGCCTGAACATTATGAGCAGCCAACACGTCCAGCAACTCGGGTGTTTCTTCCGGGTCGGGGCCGTCATCAAAGGTGAGAGCCACCACCGGTTCGCCCGGACGACCATCGACCCAATCCTCCGGTGGAATGGCGCCGGGCAGCCGCACCAACTGGCGGTCTTCGATCGGCGGTCCAGCTTCTGATTCGCCGACGATGAGGCGATCACCGAGGGCAAGGAGCGCGGAGAAGCCAAGCACGGACAGCAGCACGAGAACGACTAGAGAGGTCAGCGCCCTGTTGAGCTGCCGCCCGAAATCCGGTGAGTCGGTTCGGCTCATCCGCCGTCTACTTGTGAGTTGCCTGTCGCCACGTCGCCCGTTCTCGTCGCTGTAGAACGTGTAAACAGTTTATGGCTAACGGCGTTACCGAGCAATGTGACTCACGTCATCTGGGCCGTTCGAACCACGGTCGGGTCCCGGGGCACGAGACGCGTTTCAGTCGGTCGGCAACCAACCTCTACCATGCATGATCGTGAAGTTCTGCTTGCAACTCTCGGCCGACTACGCCGACACCTCCTACGGAGCCGACCGGGTCTACGGCGACATGATCGAACAAGCCGTGCTGGCCGACCGGCTCGGGTTCGAATCGGTCGGCTTTACCGAACATCATCTGGTCAACTGCCTGATGAACCCGGCACCCCTACAGTTCGCCGTCAAGGTCGCCGCCCTCACGAGCACCATCAAAATCATGACCGCCGTGGTGGTCCTGCCACTGCATGACATGCGCATCCTGGCCGGCGAAGTGGTGGTGGCCGACACGCTGACCGACGGGCGCCTGCTACTCGGCGTCGGCCGCGGAGCGTTCGCCTATGAGATGGGGCGCATGGGGGTACCCATGAGCGAAACCCGAGATCGCTTCGACGAATCGCTCGACGTACTACTCGCGCTGCTCCACGAAGAAGAGGTGTCGTGGAACGGCACCTACTATTCGTTTGAGCCGCTCACGGTGATGCCGCGGCCGGTCCGGCCCGGTGGACCACCAATCATGATGGCCGTACTCAATCCCGATGGCATCAAGGCCTGCACCAAGCGCGGCTTTCATATCCAAACCACACCACTGTCCGGCGATGACGACCTGTTCAAACGTCAAGTCGACGCCTTCACCTCGACCCGAGAAGAGCTCGGAGCGGCCGGCGCAGACCTGACGCTGTCATTGTCGCGGGTTGCCTTTGTCTCCGAATCCGACCAACACAAGCGGTCGATTCAAGAACAAGCCCACCTCTACTACGGGCGGTTCGACAACATCTTCACCGGTCCAGGCATCGTCGATCACGGGGCCATCGAACCGCTCCCCCACCACCAAAGCGTGGACGAGCTTGCCAAGAGCCTGGTTATCGGCTCAGCTGAGGAAGTCGTCGAACAATTGGCTATCTACGACCGGGCCGGAGTTGACCGGATGATCCTCAACATCAATTTCGGTGTCGAGCAGTCCCAGACCCTGGAGACCATTCACGCACTGGCCGAAGGCGTACTCCCCCACTTCAATAACGTCGACTCCAATCACACCAAATGACTGGCACCAAATGAGTGACACCGACAGCACGATCAACCGCACGATTGATGGAGCGGTTGACTGCACCTATTACGTCAACGGGGATTTGGCCGGCGACAAACCAGTGCTGTTCTTGATCCACGGAATCGGATCGTGGCATCACACCTGGGACTCCCTCCTACCGAGACTCACCGAATCGTTCACCGTCGTCACCTACGACCTGCGAGGCCACGGAGACTCACCGGTACCGACCGGGCCATTCGGCTTGGACGACCTGGTCGACGACCTTGAACACCTTCGAGCCACACTCGGGGTCGAGCAGGCACACTTCGCCGGTCACTCATTGGGCGGCATGATCGGACCGGCCTACGCCCGCCGATTCCCCCAACGGGTGCTGTCAGTGGGCTTACTCTCCACTGCGGCTTTTCGGACCGAGGACGACAGCGCAAAAGTGCGAGGCGTGGTGGCCACCATGGAGGCCGAAGGAATCGGCAACGTGCTGCCGACGCTCACCAACCGTTGGTTCACCGACGCCTTCGCCGACAACAACCCCGACATCATCAACGCTCGCCTGGAACGAGTTATGGCCACTCCGGCTGACATCTTCCTCCAGGTCTTCCACGTCTACGCCAACACCGAAATGTCGCCGTATCTCGGCGAGCTTCGCATGCCGACGCTGGTTCTTACTGGCGAGAACGACGGGGGATGCAACCCGAGGCTCAACCACCAGATCGCCGACGCACTGCCCAACTCAACCCTGGTGATTCTCCCCGAGTACAAGCATTCGATTCTTCTCGAAGCCGGCCCCGTGGTGGCTGAGCAACTAGCCACCTTTCTCGAAAGCCTGTGAGCAGTGAGAACAAACCTGTGAGCTCGAACTTCGAACCCGACCCCGTCGACCCGGCCATCCTCTGGCGCAGTTCCGAGTCCAACCTGGACACCTTCACGCTGCGTCTAGCCGCCAGTGACTTCAGCCCTCTGGTGGCTGTCGTCCAACAGCACTTGGCCGATGGTCGCCCGGTCGACTCTTTGGCTCCGACGGACCTTCCACTCGGCCGCCAGCTGGCTGGCCCGATCGCCGACTTGAAACAACAGCTGACAGCCGGATGCGGCTTCGCCCTGGTCGAAGGGTTTCCGGTGCACGATCTCTCCCAGGCCGAAATCGAAATGCTGTTCTGGGCAGTCGGCCTGCACCTCGGCACACCCGTTTCGCAGTCGGTGATGGGCGAGCGTCTCGGTCATGTCACCGACGTGACCAAGACCGATCCGGACGCACGCGCCTACCGAAACAAGAGTGAGCTGACGCCCCACACCGACCCTGCCGACCTCCTCAGCTTCTTGTGCATTCACCCCGCCGCACACGGCGGCGTCAGCCGGTTCGTGAGTTCCATGACCATTCACGAAGAGATCCGGCGCCGCCGACCCGACCTGTTGGAGCGGCTCTACCGGGGTTATCACTACCACCGAGGAGGCGAGAACCGTCCGGGCTCAACGGCAGCCACTCCCCATCGGGTGCCGGTGTTCAGCCAACACGACGGGTTCACCAGCTGTCGCTACGTTCGCTATTACATCGAAGTTGCCGCCGCCGAAGACGACTCGATCGTACTTGACGACGTTGACCGCGAGGCCTTCGACTTGCTAGAGGAGTTGGCCGCCAACCCGGATCTGCATTTCGAGTTTGTTCTGCAGTCAGGCCAAGCGGTCTTTGCCAACAACTTCACCGTCATGCACGCCCGATCGGGGTTTGAAAACGATCCGGCGATGCCACCCCGGTTACTGCTTCGACTCTGGTTGTCGGCCACGCCCCGGCGTCCAGTGACACCGAACATCGCCCACTTCGACGGAGAACCGGGCATTCCCCCGGTGGAAGGTCGTACCCCTTCTTACTCGTCGACGGTTGACATTCAATAGAGTCGACGGCCGACAACGGCTGCTTACCCCAACTACTGGTAGGCGGCGAATACCTCTTCGATCGCCTTCAACTGTCCGCCTGACGTCGACGACGGCACCAGAATCGGCCGGTTGACGCCGGCATCGAACCACGCCTCCACGCCCTCTCGCACCTCACCTACTGATCCGTACAAGGTGCAGTCGGCCAACCACCGGTCACTCATGGCCGCCATGATCGTGTCTTTGTCCCGAGACGGAAGGGCAGCCTCGACCGCGTCCATCTCGTCGTCGTAGCCGGCTTCCCGCCAGTAGTTGCGGTAGTTGGGAAGCGACACGTAGCCCACCATCGTCGAACGATTGCGAGCGGCGGCGGCCTCCCGATCGTCGTCGATGACGGTTGGGATCATGTTTCCGACAAAGAAAGCATCTGCGGCCGCTTGATCGGCGCCATCGTCGATGCCTTTCGCGATAACCGACAACGAATGGCCCATATGGGACCGAGCCGCATTGGCCCACACCGCACCCTCACCGACCTCGGTGGCCAACCCAACCATTTTGTCCCGCAGCGCGGCCAGCACAATCGGTGGCATCCCGCCGGAACGCTCCGATGCTTTGCGCATAGCGCCGACATACTCCCGCGTGTCAGACAGCGGTTTACCAACGTCGATCCCAAGGCGTTTATGAACCGGGCCGTGGGTAACCCCAATGCCGAGCTTGAACCGTCCGCCCGACACCTCGTCGATATAGCCGGCGGTTCCCGCCAACGCAGCCGGGTGCTGCAGGTAGATCGGTTGAATCGCCGTACCGAACTCAATGGTCTCAGTGACATGGGCGATGGTCAGACACAGGCTCATGGCGTCACCCAGGCTGGGGCAGAACACCCCGCTGAAGCCACGCTGCTCCATTTCCACCACCGCTTCGGTGATCACCGAACGCTTGCCCGGCACTGACACCAGGGAGAGGGCGGGCATGCGGTTGGTACTTCGAGCGTCACTGGGTTGGGTTTCAGTCGGTTGGGTTTCGCTGGGCATGGCCTCGATTCTGGCCTGTTACGGCTCTGATGCACCAACCGGGTTGATAGCGCGGCCGCATCTTGTCATCGCTAAGCTCGCTGTATGCCGAAGAAAGAACTTCAGCTGGATACCCCGTTCAAGCGGGGCGAAAAGGTGGTCACCACCCGCGCCCTGTTCGACCTCCCGGCTGGAACGAACGGGAAAGTCCAGATGCACAACGGCCTGGGCGTGTGGAATCGCTACTGGGTGATGTTCGACGGCGACCGCCAGGTCGGCCAGGTCGACCACAACGATCTGGCCCGGCCGTACCAGTTGGACGAATGGGTTCAACGCGAAAAGGACAAGGCGGAAGCGGCCGCCCGTTCAGAAGAAGAAGCGGCCGCCGCTGCCGAGGCAACCACCGACTCGAGTGGCGGTGGAGGTGGCGGGATCGCCGATCAGATCCCTGCCGACCTGTTGGAGCGAAGCCGAGCGGCCAAGAAGCGTCTCCTCGGCTGACCCTCTGTATCGGGCTTCTGCTGCGATACCTTTTCGGCTCCCAACTTTCGCCTAATTTCAGCTAAAGAGTCGACCAAACCTACGCGACTTGGGCAAATCTCACCTAGTTGTTCGCAGATATATCCGTTATGTTCTGCGACGAACCTTCGTTGTCAGGCTCGGGGCGAGCACCACCAACAAGGTTCTATCGTCCAAATATTGATGGCGTCAACGGAGCCCAGACGTCGCACAACATCGCTCTGCAAGGAGACCAATGTCCACTTCTAGTTCACCGCGCTCTTCAACGCGTCCACTCTCTACCATCGGAATCGTGGTAGCCCTCCTCGGGCTAATAGGCGGCCTGATCGTCGGCGGTTCAAGTCTGGCCAGCGCCGGGGGCAACAGCGGAAACCCGCACCCCGACTATCTGGTCAACATCATCGGAGTCGACAACCCGAAGAAGGCTGACTTGACCGACAGCTCTCGACGAACCATCTTCGTCGCCCTGAACGGCAAGTCGAAGATCAACCTGGTCGAAGGTGAATTTAGTGTCGTCGATGGCAACGGCACCGATCGAGACGGAGCCACCCTGGCGCTCCCCGATCCCGACGTAGATGGTGACGGTGTACTCGACGGGACCTACGAGGTCAGCGTCCGTGCCCTGGGCAAGCCTGGCGGTCAGGTCACCATCTCGACCTGCGCCGAACTGCTGGCCGACCTAGGCGGCCAAATCAAGAACCGGGTTTCCGACCTTGATGAAAGCGCCTATTGCACCATCGATTCCGAGTCGGTTCGTTTGGAGCGTAAGAAGGGCCAGCCTCTGTGGGGCAACGTGACCAGCCAGCTGCTGAGCATCACCTTCGAGGTGGAGATCACCCTCGAAGACGGCTCGACCATCACCGAGTTCGTCACCATCCCGCTCTTTGATGATCGCATCGAGGGCGAGTTCTGGGAGTACGACAACAACGGCGTACGGCTCGTTCAGGTTCGCTTCTCGCTCAACTAGCGCAGCAGTCGGCAGTCAACTACTGTCGACAACAAGTCTTCTTGGGCTGATCCAACCGCCGCCGGGTCAGCCCAAGAAATCTCTCCCGGTCCGGTGAGCCTCCGTTTGTAGAGGCCACCGGATCTCGGCGTTTTGGCGTAGCACACCGGCGCATGTTGCAGGCTTCTCAGATGGCTCTCAGCACCGCTTTGAGATGCTCTCCATGATGACAACTCGTGACGGCACCCGCCGCACGACCTCACATGGAGAGTTCACATGAGACTTCGCACGACACCGGGTCGACGACCCGGATGGTTACTGGCCACGGCCCTGGCCACAACCCTGGCCGTATCGGCCTGCGGAACAGCCGACACCGCAACCGACGAACCAGCGGTCGCCGCCCTCGACACTGATGCTGCTACGTCCGACGCTGCCGCATCCGATACCCAAGACGCATCGGCATCAGGTGACGACGACAACTCCGAGCCACCGTCCGATGCCGACATCGAACGAGCCGAACTTCAATACCAGCAATGTCTGGAGGACAACGGCATTTCCACCGAAGGCCTGTTCGAAGATTCCGGCGGCGAAGTGATCGCCGGTGACGACACCACCGACGGCGAAGGCATGGCTCAGGAGCTCGAAACTGACGGCGACTTCGAAGCAGTCAACGCAGCATTCGAGGAATGTGACGCCCTGTTGGAAGATGTCTACGGCGCTTTCACCCCCAGCCCGGAGGAGGAAGCGGCTCTGCAGGACGCGCAGGCCGCCTTCGAAACGTGCATGGCTGACAACGGCATGGACATCGACACCTCCGGTCAAGGAGGCATCGTCTCGTTCGAGATTGAGACAGGCGAAGAAGACGATTTCGAGCAGATTATCGATGAGTGCTCAGAGGCATTCACCGACATCGAAGAGCAGTTCGCCCCCTCCGAGGATGGCGGATCGTGAGCGGCCAGGGACGCACACAACGTCGCCGGAAAATCGGTTTCGGCCTGGCGGCGACGGCCGCCGTTGTCACACTACTTGTCGCCGGGGCTGCCTTGGGCCCGGCCAGACTGGGTGTCGGCACCACGGACGGCGCAGCGGCCTCATCCGGTAGTGCCACATCCGGCAGTACCGGTGATCAAGCCGCCACTACGCCGGTAACCGGTCTGGAAACCATCGCCACCGGCGACCTGGTCGAGCGCCAAGAGGAAACCGGTGCCGTCGCCCACGGCGAAACGTGGACCCCGCAGATCGACGCCCAGGGGACGGTGACCGGCGCCCCCGACGTCGGCACCACCATCAACTTCGGGGACACCCTGCTTGAGGTCGATGCGAAACCAATCAAGCTGGCCGAAGGTGACGTGCCGTTGTATCGCTCTCTCAACTACCAGGCTCGCAAACACCTCAAGGGCCTCGATGTCGAGCAGCTTCAACAGTTCCTGATCGATGCCGGTTACGACGACGCCGAGCGACTCAACGTCGACGGAGACTTCGGCCTCTCCACCCACCGGGCGGTCAAGGCCTGGCAGAAAGACACCGGCCGGGACCAGACCGGCACCGTTGACCGGACACAGTTGGTGTTCAGTCCCGAGCCTTTACGAATAGACACCTCCCCCCGGGTCGGCAGCCAATTCAGTGAGCTGACTGTGACAGAGGCCGGCCAGCGAATCACCGCCGAATTCGCTTCTCGCCAAAAGGCGTTTGTTGAGGTCGGCGCAACGGTGGAACTACAACTGGGCTCGGGAGAGTCACTGCCCGGCACCATCACCGAAACCACCTCGACCGTTTCCGATCAGGGTGATCGTGTCGTTGAAGTGACGGTCACGCCCGATGCAGACCTGCCTCCGGGAACTGAACGAGTCAAGGTGATCGCCTCCAGGGTCGCCGCCAGCGATGTGTTGACCGTCGCCGTGCGCGCCGTCCTTGCCCTGGCCGGTGGCGGCTACGGACTCGAAGTGCAAACCGGAGACCGAACCGAACTGCGACCGGTCGGCTTGGGCGTAGTTGTCGACGACGTGGCCGAAATCAGCGGCGAGTTCAGCGAGGGTGACCAGGTCGTCGTACCGATTGACCTGCTTGATCCGGGGACCAGCGAGGACGACAGTGACACTAGCGACTCGGGAGAGGACGGAAACGGTGAGTGACACCGTCCTCGAACTCAAGAATGTGTCCCGGGAATACCCGGGCGTGCCCCCGGTGCGAGCAATCGACAACGTAACCCTGAAAGTCATGTCCGGCGAGTACACGGCCATCGTCGGCGCCTCCGGATCAGGCAAGTCAACCCTGCTCAACCTCATCGGCACCCTGGACCGGCCAACCGAAGGGAGCGTCTTCATCGACGGCGTCAACACCAGCCAACTCCGAGACCGACAGGTCGCCGGCCTTCGCTCGGCCAGAATCGGCTTTGTCTTCCAGCAATTCCACCTGCTCGAGGGAATGACAGCGGTAGACAACGTCGCCACCGGCTTGATCTACCAGGGGGCATCAAGGCGGTCCCGTCAAGAACGAAGCACAACAGCACTACACCGGGTTGGCCTAGGTCATCGTTGCGATCACACGCCGGCCATGATGTCCGGCGGCGAACGCCAACGGGTCGCCATCGCCCGAGCCTTGGTCGGCGACCCGGCCATCGTGTTGGCCGATGAACCGACCGGGAACCTCGACTCCAAGACCTCCGACGACATCGTTGCCCTTCTTGAACGGCTCAACGCCGAAGGGTCAACCATTGTCGTCATCACCCACGATCGGGAACTGGCCCAGCGAATTCCCAGACGAATTTCACTCAGCGACGGTCAGATCGTGGACGACGCCACGACGACAAAGGAGCACTCATGACTGCAGTTGCCAGCCCGCCGGCGACCCGATTCCGCTCGCGGCTGCGCCCCAGCGACCTCGTACGAACCGGAACATCAGGTATCAGGAACCGGCCGGGACGGGCAGCGTTCACCGCGGTCGGGATCGCTATTGGGATTGCGTCCATGGTTGCCGTCCTCGGCATCTCCGCCTCCAGTCGAGCCGATCTGCTGGCGGAACTCGATCGGTTGGGAACCAACCTGCTGCAGGTGCAGCCCGGCCAGGACCTCTTCGGTGAGGCGGCCACGCTACCGGCCGACGCTCCGCTGATGATCCGCCGCATCGGACCGGTCGACGGTGCAGCGTCAGTGGCCAAACTGCAGGCCACCGTCCGACGTAACGATCAAATTCCAACATCGGCACGCAACGGGTTGACCGTTCACGCCACCGAACCGGGCCTGATCGACACACTGGAAGCAGACATGCGCACCGGCCGGTTCCTCGACGCCGCCTCGGCCCAGCTTCCAACCGTGGTCTTAGGTTCGGTGGCGGCAGAACGGCTCGGCATCACCAACCTGCAACTGGGTCCACGGGTGTGGATCGCCGATCGGTGGTTCGCCGTGATCGGGGTGCTCGAACCAATGGCGCTACACGCCGACCTTGACCGCACTGCCTTCATCGGTCTGCCGGTGGCCAGGACCGAGTTGGGGGTGAAAGGCCTGCCGTCGACGGTGTACCTCCGGACCGTTCCCAGCCAGGTAAACAACGTTCGAGCCGTTCTGGCCCGCACCGCCAACCCGGCCGACCCCAACGAGGTGCAGGTGGCCCGTCCGTCCGATGCGCTCGAAGCACGAGCTCAGGTCGACCAGAACCTGCAGCGTCTCCTCCTCGGATTGGGTGGAGTGGCACTCTTGGTCGGAGGGCTGGGCATCGCCAATGTCATGATCATCTCCGTACTTGAACGACGCACCGAGATCGGAGTGAGACGAGCGCTGGGGGCTACCAAAGGCCACATCGCCGTTCAGTTCGTGGTGGAAAGCACACTGCTTGCCCTGTTAGGAGGACTGTTCGGGGTTGCCATCGGTTACGCCGCCACCGCCGGGTACGCCCGACGGCAAGGCTGGATCATCGACCTACCGATGGAGGCCCTGGTACTGGGAGTGGCCGCGGCGCTGGCGGTCGGTGCTCTGGCCGGTTTGTATCCGGCAGCGAGAGCCGCCCGCCTCGACCCGGCCGAAGCGGTCAGGCCCGGCGGATGACACCGACACTCAAGTACTCTGTGACAACACCGGCGCCCAAGGTACGACCATGCGACTTCTCCTGATCGAAGACGACGACGACATCGCCCTGGTCGTCAACCAGACATTGGCCACCGACGGGCATCAGCTTGACCGCGCCGCCGACGGTCTAGACGGCCTCTGGATGGCACGCGAAGGCCAGTACGGATTGATCGTGTTGGACCTGCTTCTCCCTGGAATGAACGGATTCAAAGTGTGCCAAACCCTTCGAGACGAAGGCCGACACACGCCCATACTTATGTTGACCGCCAAAGTCGGTGAATACGACGAAACCGACGGCTTCGACTGCGGCGCCGACGACTACCTTCGCAAACCGTTCTCACCTGCCGTTCTGAGAGCCCGGGTGGCAGCTCTGCTTCGCCGTCCACCTGTCGTGCGCCAAAGCGAGCATCTCAATAGAGGTGGCGTTCAACTCGACCCGGCCTCCAGGGCCTGCGAGGTCGATGGCCGACCGGTCGAGTTGACGGGGCGGCAAGCTCAGCTACTCGAAGCGTTACTTCGAGCAGAAGATCAGCCGGTGTCGCGGCTGGAGCTGACCAGCTTGGTGTGGGGCGCCGACTTCGAAGGCGACCCCAATGTGGTTGACGTCTATCTCGGCTATCTACGAAACAAGATCGGCAAAGACAAAGTGCAGAACGTGCGAGGACTCGGCTACAGGATTCGAACATGACTCCCCGCTTTTCCATCCGGTCGCTAAGGGCCAGGGTTACCGCCATCGGGGCAGTCACCGCCGCGTTGGTATTGGGACTCGGAGCCTGGGTGACGGTGCGTGCGCTGTCCAGTCAACTGCAAAGCGACCTCGACGGTCAGAACGCCGAGGTACTGAACACGCTGGCCGATGCCATCGCTGACGGTGCCGACCCCACTCGGCTGTTCATCCCACTCGGGGCGGATGGGACCGAATTCACTATCGAAGACGCTGACGGGGCAATACTCAATTCCACGTTCCTGCCATTCGCATTCGAGGGAACCGAGTTTTTCGTGGAGGGAACCGAGTTCGAGTCCGCGTTCGGAACGGTCGGCCCCGACGGCCTGGTCGTGGCGGAGATACCGGCTGCGTTTGACGACGGCATCACGGTGACCACGCCCGACGGGGCGATTTTGCAGTTCGCCGGTGAAATCCCTCCCGAGCTGTTGGCCGCCATCGAAGCCGGGCAGTTAATCGAAGATGACATATCCGCTATCAACCAAGTTGTCGTACCCGACGGTGAGACCGGCGACCTCGTTGCGTCCAGCTTGGACGAACTTCCCGACGAGATCCTCGAAGACCTACTCAACCCGGTGCCGTTTGACGAGCTCGATGCCGGGGACTGGTTCGAGACCACCCGGACCGTGGCCACCCCATCTGGCCAGGACTTGAAGCTGGTGGCGTTCAGCCCGTTAGGGATCATCGGCCGCAGTGTCGACCGGCTGGCAACTGCCATGGCAATCATCGTCCCCCTTCTCGTTCTCATCGGAGGCGTGGCGTTGTGGTTTGCGCTGGGGGCGGCGCTGGACCCGGTGCGCCGGATCTCGACCGAAGCTCGTCGCATCGCCCCTTCGAACTCCGGAGACCGGCTTCCTGTGCCGGACTCCGGCGACGAAATCGCAGCGTTGACCGTGACCCTGAACGACATGTTGGACCGACTCGACACCGGTCTCGTTCGCCAGCGCCAGTTCGTGTCCGACGCATCGCATGAGCTCCGGTCGCCGTTAACGGCCGCCCGCGGCATGGCCGAACTGTTGGAGGAACGAACCGACCTTCCTGCTGACGCCGAGGACAACGTGAACGCGCTAGGTCGCAGCACTCGACGGCTCGAAGCAATCCTTGATGACCTGACCGACCTGGCAGCCTCCGGGGCCTCCGGCGACGTTCACGAATTCGACCTGGCCGACGTCGTACTGGATGAGGTCGATCAGGTGACACAAAGCGCACCGGACATCACTATCGACACATCTAACGTTGACGCACTGGTGGCCACCGGGCGAGCCGTGCCCATTAGTCGAGCGGTGCACAATCTGTTGACCAACGCCGTCCGCCACGCCGCCCGGCAGGTGGCCGTCGCCACCGAGACCACAGCGGACGGACGAACAAGAATTGTCGTTGACGATGACGGGCCCGGCGTACCCGAAGATCAGCGTGAGCGAATCTTCGGCCGTTTCGTTCGCCTCAACGAAGACCGATCACGCCAAACCGGTGGAAGCGGCCTGGGGCTGTCCCTGGTGGCTTCCATCGCCACTGATCACGATGGAAGCATAACCTGTCACGACAGCCCGCTGGGCGGGGCGCGATTCGTTTTCGAGTTCTAGACCGCCTACTGCTCGAAGTACACCCGCAGCCGGTGCAGCAACTGGCTGACCGACACCCACACCGAAATCTCAACGATTTCAGCCGACGAAAGGTGCTTCTCGGCCATCTCAACGATGGCAGGTGACATTTCAGCCGGGCTCGGGGCAATGGCATGAGCCACTGTCAGTGCGGCGACGGAACGATCATCCAGCCCGTCAGCCGGCGCTGCCGGATCGAAGTGCTCAACGGCGGCCACCCGCTCGGGCGAAACACCGTGAACATCGGCCAACGATCGAACCGAGGCAGCCAGCGATTCATTTCCCACCCGCTGAGCGAACACCAGTCCAACCAACGACTTTAAGCCGATCCCAAGAGCCGATTGTGAAACGTCAAGATTGTGGCGCAACATTGCGGTCAACGCCCGGGCCGGTTTGGCGTGAGCCATCTCGGTCACAACCGGCTCATCGAACCCGTACTCCTCGGCGATGAGCTTTCGACTTTGAGCCTGCCCTTTCGGGATACCCGACATCCAGTTGCGTTCAAGGCGAATGGCGCCCGGCGCGTTACGCAGAACAGGAATCATGGTTCGCCAAGTGTCCACCGGAACCTCGTCGACACCGCCTTCAGGCTCGATGGTTTCTTCGTGAGCCCAGGCGTGCTGGCCGACCGACCACCCGGTCGGCTCGATCAGCTCGGCCACATCGTTGATCGACCCTTCTTCAAGCTCGACACCGACGGCGTCCATGAACTTGTTGAGGAAGCCCATCATGGCCACGCCCATCACGATCCACTCGGCATCACCGGGTGAATAGTGGCGCTGCAACTCTTGAGCCAAGTCGGGCGTGTAGTGGTGGGGAACCGTTGACAGTGCCTCGGCGATCGCCACTGTCGCCTGTTCGCCTTCGGTTCGATTCTCCCCGGTGACTGCATCGGCCGAAGAACCTCGACGGAGTGCAAACGAGCAGGTGTGAGCCGAACAGTAGGCGCACTCGGCCGCCCGGGACGACGTGTACATGCCAAGGCCGACAATGTCCTTCGGCGCTCCCATACCCATCAACCCTGCGGGCAGGTTCAAGAAGTTAGGAACCATCAGGTTGTAGCTTCGAAACCCTGGCTCCCAGATCTCCAGATACGGGTCGCAATTAGGGACCACGCCAATGAGGGCGTTGACCATCGTCAAGACCGGCTGATAGCGGGTCTCCAACTCGTCAAAGTCCACCCGGTCTTTGGCCAATGCTTCAGCCAGTGTTGTCTTACGTTGAGTGTCCGCCGTGTCCACTGTGTTCTCCGATCAGTACTACGCCGCTCGGCAAACACCCAGAATCCGACCACGGGTAGAGCGCGCCCGCGACACAGGCGCCTAAACGCGCCGCCGCAGATGTACTCAGTAGTAAGTGGTGGAATCGGAGGTGCTTCACCGACCTGCGACCAGTCTTGCCGAATCGCCCGACAAATTGAAATCGAAACGGTCGAAAACCACAGCAAAGCTCGCAGCGAATCCCTACGGCTCCGGGTCGAGCACCACATCCAGGCCAACGGGAATCGGTTCGTCAAGCTGTTCGAAGGTGCACTGAGACGGCGTTTTGTCCGGACGCCAACGGAGAACTTTGGTGACCTCGCGGAAGCGGCCGTTGAGGGTGCTGCCGTACTTCACTTCCACCACCTGCTCGATACGCAACGGCACCCACGAGTGGTCCTTCTTGGCACTCCACCGGTTGGGGGCCCCGGGCATGCGGCCGCCCGCTGCGGCCTCAGCCCTCGCCGCGGCATCACGTTCCGCCCACTCTCTCCACGGGTGTACCTCAAGCGCGCCATCGGTCAGCGGCTTAAGTTCCTCAACCAGTTCAGCTCGGCGCTTTTTGGTGAAGCTGGCGGCAACCCCGACGTGATGAAGCGACGGCGTGCCGTCATCGGCCAGGCTGTCCTCGTTGTACAGACCCAACAGCAGCGACCCGACGCCCTCACCGTCCTTATGCCAGCGGAATCCGGCCACCACCGCATCAGCGGAGCGAATGTGTTTCACCTTTAGTTGCGTGCGCTTGTTCTCCACGTACGGATCGGCGAGCGGTTTGGCGATCAGTCCATCCAGTCCCGCCCCTTCGAACACTTCGAACCACCGGGCCGCCGTGGCCCGGTCGGTGGTGGTCGGTGTCAGATGCACCGGGGCGGTGGCATCGGCCAACACCCGCTCCAGGTGAACACGACGTTCGGCGAACGGCAGCTCTCGAAGGTCATCGTTGTCGACAGCCAACAAGTCGAACCCGACAAAGGCGGCCGGAGTCTTCTCGGCCAACATGTTCACCCGCGACTCGGCGGGGTGGATGCGTTGCTGCAGCGCATCAAAATCCAGCTTGTTTCCGGTTGCCACTATTAACTCGCCGTCGATCACGCAGCGCTCCGGCAACATGGCCTTCAACGGCTCGACCATTTCCGGGAAGTATCGAGTCAACGGCCGCTCGTTGCGGGAACCCAGCTCCAGCTCGTCACCGTCACGGAACACAATGCAGCGGAAACCGTCCCACTTCGGTTCGAACATGATGTCCCCGTACTTTCCATCAGGTTCAGGTAGGCCTTGGACGGCCTTGGCCAGCATCGGTTTCACCGGAGGATTAACAGGAAGATCCATGGTCCACCCGATCCTAATCGGCTACAGGCGACGAGGCAGATAAGTGGTGGCCAACACTCCCAACGCCATGAACCCTCCGGTTGTCAGCCACAGCAGCCAGAACGGCCCAACCAGCAGCAACGCACCGGCAATAATAGGTGCAGCGAGAAACGACACGTCCCGCCACGTGGCGAAGACGGTGGCCATGGCGTTGCGTTCGCGAGGTTTAACGAGGCGCATGAACGGAATGTTGCCCAGCACGTCGATGCAGCCAGCTCCAAGAGCAGCCGTGAACCACAACACCAGACCCACCGGGCGAGGATCGCCGATCAGGCCAAGAGCGAGCATCGACACGGCCGAAACGGTGAACGCCCGCAAAATGACCTTTCTCACCCCCACACGATTGGCCAACCTCCTGATAGCGGGGCTGATCAACAGAATCGAACCGGCGGCGGACAGAAACAGTCCCGCCACCCATTCCGGCAGTCCGGCTTCGAGAACGTAAATGGGGCCGTACACAAAGGCAACCGCCCAAAACACCGATCGAAGACACGTAACCGCATACGCCACCCGCAGGTTCTTCTGGCTGAAAAACCTGGGCAACGATCGCAACGCGCTTTGCGGAGTCTGAATGGCGGTCGACAACACCGGGTGGCGTTCAAACCTCATGTACCAGTGAATGGCAATCAACGCGATGGCCAAACTCATCGCCAGCAGGAACGGCAGCGGACTCGCCACCTCAGACCACAACCACGCCCCCAGCGCTGGTCCGGACAACCACACTGCGGCCAGGTAGAACGTCCGCTTGCTCTCAACCAAAACCAGCTCGGCTTTGGCAACATAGTCCATTACGTATAGCGACAAACCGACGGTGAACACTGACGCCTCGACCGCCACCAGGCCAATGGCCACAGGGATCATCCACACCGGCGCCCACAGGAACACCATGCACGCCGCAAACAACGAGACCACCCCGAGCGTGATAACCCAGCGACGACCCAGAGCCCGCTCCAACTTGGGCACATTCAACGTGACAGTCAAGGTCATGGCCGACCCGGCGGCATAAGCGGCGGAGACGCCGACCTTCGACCCTATGGCTTCAAAAGCGGCCAAAGGGATCACACCAGAGACCATCGACCTGGTCAAACCTTCCATTGCCGCCAACCGAGCCAAGGACTCGCCGGCACCGGGCTCAACAAGGTTGAGACCCAGTGGTCTGGGGTATCGCATCGGCGAATCGTAGCTGGGCAGTCGAGCGGCAGTGAGGATTACCAACGGGACTGGCAGACAGTGCAATCGCTTGACTTGGGCGGTCGGGCCGATTCGCCGGTACTCTGCTCTTCGTGGCTGACCATCCCATGAGCGAGAAGCTGGCCGACCTCAACCAACGCCGGGACGAGGCGCTCAACGCCGGGCCCGAGCGCGCCGTTGAGCGACAACGGGAAAAAGGCAAGATGCTGGCCCGGGAGCGGCTGGAGTATTTCCTGGACGACGGCTCGTTCCACGAGCTCGACATGCTGGCCCGCACCCGCAACCCCGACGCCACCGACCGGCCTTACACCGACGGCGTTGTCACCGGTTGGGGCACCGTCGACGGCCGCAAAGTGTTCGTGTTCAGTCAGGACTTCACCATCATGGGCGGCTCTCTCGGCGAAGTGTTCGCCGAGAAAATTCACAAGCTGATGGACCTGGCCCTGTCCACCGGAGCGCCGTTCATCGGCCTCAACGACGGAGCCGGAGCCCGCATCCCCGAAGGTGTAGTGTCACTCGACGGCTACGGCGGCATTTTCTATCGCAACGTGCAAGCCTCCGGTGTCATCCCTCAGATCAGCGTGATCATGGGTCCATGCGCCGGTGGAGCCGTGTACAGCCCGGCCATGACCGACTTCATCTTCATGGTCCGCGAAACCTCGCACATGTTCATCACCGGCCCCGACGTGGTGAAGACCGTCACCGGCGAGGACGTTACCCTGGAAGAACTGGGCGGAGCCGGCAGTCACTCGAGCCGATCGGGTGTGGCCACGTTTGTAGCTCCCGACGAGAAAGCGGTGCTGGACGAAGTCCGCTACCTGCTGTCGTTCCTCCCGTCGAACAACATGGACTCCGCCCCGGTGGAATCAAGCGGCGACGACCCGCAACGTTTGTGCCCGGCACTGGGCGAAATCCTGCCCGACACATCGAACATGCCGTACGACATGAAGTCGGTCATCTCTGAAGTGGTCGACAACGGCGACTTCTTGGAGTACCACGCGGCGTGGGCCAAGTCGATCGTGTGCGGCTTCGCCCGCATGGACGGTCACCCGGTCGGCATCGTGGCCAACCAACCGATGGTTCTGGCTGGCGTACTCGACATCGAAAGCGCCTCCAAGGCCGCCCGGTTCGTGCGAACCTGCGATGCGTTCAACATTCCGCTCCTCACTTTCGTCGACGTCCCCGGCTTCCTGCCCGGCGTCGACCAGGAGTACGGCGGCATCATCCGCCACGGAGCCAAACTGCTCTACGCCTACTGTGAAACCACAGTCCCCAGGATCTCCATCGTCACCCGCAAGGCCTACGGCGGAGCGTACGTGGTGATGGACTCCAAAGGCATCGGCTCAGACCTCTCGTTGGCCTGGCCCTCAGCCGAACTGGCGGTCATGGGGCCCGAAGGCGCCACCGACATCGTGCATCGGCGGGAAATCCAGTCGGCCGCCGACCCTGAAAGTCGCCGCACCGAACTGATCGACGACTACAAAGAGCGCTTCGCCAACCCGTGGATCGCGGCGGAACGAGGCTACGTCGACGATGTGATCGACCCGGCCGAAACCCGCATTAAGATCATCGCCGGACTCGACATGTTGCGCTCCAAGCGCGAAGAGCTGCCCCAGCGAAAGCACGGCAACGTTCCGCTTTAGGATGTGCCTACGAGGCACATCCTAAAGCTC
>CALJMD010000466.1 GCA_937981915.1 uncultured Acidimicrobiales bacterium | reverse complement strand
TCAGGTCGTTCTGGAGAGCGTGACCGAGATTGAAACGCTGACCACCGGGCTCTCCCGCAAGATCTGGCAGAAAATGATGGTGTTGTTCGAGGCCTACCCGGACTCGATAGTTCCCTGAGCGAACGCCTCTGCTGCTTGCGCCACCTGACGAGACGCCGCCTTGACCAGGGAGGGCCCGGCCTCATGGTTGGTTCGGGGATAGCCCTTGGCCAGATCGACCATGGCCTGATCCGGTTCGACCACCAACACCGTTGCTCCCTCGGCCCGTAGTTCGTTCACTTCGGTGGACAGTTGCCAGCGGGCCCGAGTGCGAACAGCTCCTCGGCCGGGGCGAGTCATCGGCGACGAGATCACAATCAGGTCGTGCCCGCCGCCCATCAACAAGTCGGCGTTGGCGGCCGAACGCACGGCCCCATCGGCGAAACGTAAACCGTCGATCTGTTTCGGTTGAAACATGCCAGGGACCGACGATGTTGCCTCTACCGCGTCGATAACGGGAACATCGAGGCGGTCTCGTCCGAAGACAACGGTCGCACCGTCGGAGAGCTGAACAGCTGGGATCCACAACGCTGAAGGCCAGGCGTCGTCGGTGGTGGGAAAGCGACGCAGCGAAGTGGTGGGGAAGACGCCAGAGGGGATAAGTCCGGCCAGCGCACCGAAGCCGAGTCGCCCAAGGCCACGGACCGCTAAACCTGGGGCAGCCGGACGGAGACGAGTCCACGGTCGACGGAATTCGGCCGCCGCCGCTCGCATGGCGGCCATCTCTTCGTCGCTGGGTCGGGTGGTGATGGCCGTCAGCATTTCGTCGGTGTCGGCTCCGGCCAACAACCCGGCGGCGATAGCCCCACCAGCCGAGGTGCCAATGACTCGATCGGCGTTGGCCGGTTCGATCCCAAGGGCCGTTCGCAGGCCTTCGATGACGCCCACGTGATAGGCCCAACCCAGAGGGCCACCGGCACCCAGCACCACAGCCAGGCTGCCCGTCGGTAGATCTTGTCGTTCGGCTGGCGACGTCACCGGGTTAAGCCTAGTGGGGGTGGGCGGAGCTGTCCCATGACGCTCAGTCGTTCTACAGTTGGCTTATGAGTCTGTTGGAGGAGTCGCTGAGCCTGTTGGAAGAGTCGCGCGACGACTACGAGCGGAACGGTTATGTGGTCTTCGAACGGTTGATGCCGAACGACCAGGTTGATGCCGTTCGGGCTGCGTTGGCCCCGCATCTTGCTCGGGATCTCACCGGGCGCAACAACTTCGAAGGAGTGCATTCGAACCGGGTGTACGGGCTGTTAGCCAAGTCTCCGGTGTTCGCCGACATGGTCACCCATCCGGTGGCCATGGCCTTCGCCCAAGACGAGCTCGGCGATGACTTCCTACTGTCGGCACTGTTAGCCATCAACCTGCAGCCTGGGGAGACTCCGCAGCCGTGGCACTTCGACACCGGGCATTCGCCCGCCCCCATGCCGCACATTGGTTTCGGCGTGAGCACCTTCTGGGCCATCGACGACACCACCGCCGACAACGGAGCCACTGAAGTCATTCCCGGCAGCCACCGGTGGGATGCTGAACGAGCCAAAGCCGAGATCCACGATCGGGTCGACTTCTCGGAGTTCCATCAGCAACGAAGTGATGCAAACGACGACGATCCCGGCTGGCATCCAGACGCAGTCAAGATCACTATGCCCGCCGGATCGATGATGGTGGCCAAAGGTTCGCTGTGGCATCGCGGTGGTGCCAACCGATCCGAGTCCGCTCGCATGATTGTGACGCCGCAATACTGCGCCGGTTGGCTGCGGCAGCTGGAAAACATGGTTTTGGCGGTGCCGCCGGAGGAGGCCGGCGCCCACCCCGAGCAGGTTCGACGCCTGTTGGGGTACTCGATTTACTCGGCGTTCATGGGTTACGTCGACGGTATGCACCCCGCTCGAACCATCAAGGCTCACGCTACCTAGCCCATCAAATCTGTAACCTCCTGGCACCGGGGTCGGGTCAAACCCCCGAGGGCGTACGGCGCAGCAATAACTGAGAGGAACGTAGGTATGGGAACGTTGGCGTGGATCGCCGGTCTTTTGGCCGCGGTTGGTTTCGTGATGGCCGGAGGTATGAAACTGGCCGGTACCGGTATGGCGAAGGAGATGGCGGCCAAACTCGGCTACGAAAATCTTCGCATGCTCATCGGGGCGGCCGAGGTTGCCGGTGGGGCCGGGGTGTTCCTCGGTTTGTTGGACGGCGACTGGGAATGGCTTGGCCTGCTCGGAGCGTTGGGTCTAATCGGCACCATGGTCGGCGCGTTGTTCTACCACCAGCGTGGCGGCGACGAACCGAAGGAGATGATGCCGGCGGCGGTCATGATCGTTCTTCTGGTGCTGTACCTGGTGGGGATCACCCAGCGCTAGCTGATTTTCGCTGATGCCATCGGTCGAGCCGCGCTAGCCCCCGGTTACACGGGCGTTAGCCCCCAGTGACATAGGCTCGGCCGATGGTGTAGGCCATAAACGCCGAGGCCATTCCGACCACGAGCAATACGAGAAGTACCCGGGCTGAGCGCGGGTTGTCGCCTCGGGCCAACCACCCCCCGGCCATAAACGCGCCGAGCGGGATCAGGCCACCCACGTAGTGGATGTAGAGCTGAACGATGCCTTGGCCCTGATCCAGCAGTTTGATGCCCAACAGTACTTGCACTGCCAGGACCACCTGGGCAATAGCAAACGTCCAACGAGTTGCCGTTGACACCGCTTCGCCTCGGGCGACGTGTCTCGTAACAAGGCCGACCACGAGGATCATGACGGCAACCGCCAACGCTCCCCACAACCGGTGAGCGGTTGAGCTGATGATGATGTTGTCGATGACACCCTCGCCGATTCCGTTCTCGCCGAGTCCACCGTTGGTTTCTTGAGCCAGCACCCCAACCAGGGTAAGGCGCCGCTAGCTATCCTGTGTTAGTGGGTGGAGGAGCACGCATCGGCGTGACTGCGGTGAATGCGGTATTGGCGGATGCGTCTGATGGTTGACGACGTTCCCTACATCGCCGACCCGGTTGAGATCGGCCAGGGCGGGTTCGCCACCGTGTACCGGGCCACCGACCTTCAGGCCGACCGGCCAGTGGCAGTCAAGCTACTCTCGCACCGTCCCGGTGAAGTGGCGCTCACCTCGTTTGATCGCGAACGCAAGGCGCTGGCTCGATTGTCGACCCACCCCAATGTGGTGACGCTGCATCGCACTGGGGTCACCACCGCCGGAGTGCCGTATCTGGTGATGGAGTATGCTCCGGCCGGCACGCTTGCCGACCGGTTGAAGAGCCGGGGTCGAATGCCCTGGAACGAGGCTGTTGGCTGGATGATCCCGGTGTGCGACGCGGTGGAGCATGCGCACCGTCAAGGGGTGCTGCACCGCGATCTCAAACCGCAGAACATCCTTGTGTCGGCTCACGACCAGCCGTTGCTGTCGGACTTTGGTATCGCCCGCCTGGCCGCCGGGACCGACACGGTTACCGGTAAAGCCAAGCTGAGCTTGTC
>CALJMD010000465.1 GCA_937981915.1 uncultured Acidimicrobiales bacterium | reverse complement strand
GTGTTCGGCCTTTACCGTTCCATCAGCGTTTAGTAGGAGGATGTAGACGGCGCCATCGTTGGTCGTGGTCCGATCGCTGTTGGGAGCGCCGACGGCGATGTCGACGATCCCGTCGCCGTCCAGATCGCCGACGGGGGTGACGGCCATGCCGAAGTAGTCTTGGTCGGCCAATGCGGCGGTAAGGCCACCTGACAGGTCACTGATTTTCTGGGCCGATTTGGCCAGTCCCGTGGTGCGTCGGGCGGGGGCGTCGAGCCAGTCCGGTTGCCCGTCGCGATCGGCGTCGAGAGCGTCGCGTGGGTCGCCGTCGCCGTTGGGGTCAGCGTTTTCGGCCGAGGTGAGGAGACCGTCGTCATCGTCGTCGTCGTCGAGGTGATTGTCCGTCCCGTCGCCGTCGGTGTCTCCGAAGAGCACTTCGTAGTGGGAGCACAGCCCGTCGCCGTCGGGGTCCTGGCAGACTGCCCATTCAGCTGAGAACTCTGAGGTCGACTCGTACGTTGATGCTCCCAGGTCTTCGGTGGCGATGGCTCGATACGCTCCGGCGACCACATCCGCGAAGCCAACTTGGAAGGCCTCAACGCCCGAGCCGGTGTGGGCGATGGTGTGGGTGCCGGCCAGGGTTTGTCCGCCGGGGAGGTCGGCGTACACATCAATTCTGTAGTCGCCGGCGGGAGCGTCGAGTGTGTAGTCGACCGTGGTGGTTCCGGCTGCCGACGCCGCGGCGGTAATGTCCGGGTGGTTGAGTAGACCGTTGATGCCGGTGTCGATGTCGCCAGCGTCGTTGGTGGTGGGCCCGTCGTTGTCGAGGTCGATGTCGATCAGGTTGTTGTAGGTGGTGTTACCGATCACGGTGACGTCGTCGTCGTTGTTGCCGGTCATGGCGATGCCTGCCGCGGTGGCGTTGGCGACGACGTTGCCTTCGCCCGGCCCGGGTCCGCCGATGAGTAGGCGGTCTGAGTTGATGGACAAGATGCCGATCGGCATGGCTGTCGGTGAGCCGTCCGGGCCTACACCGAAGACGTTGCCTTGTATCACCGCGTCATCGCCGTAGTAGAGGGTGATGCCTCGAGTTGTGCCGACGATGTGGTTGTCGTCGTTGGCGCCGACCCCGCCGATGAAAACCGGCCCGCCCGGAACCTGAATGTAGACGCCTTCGTAGCTCGAGTCTTCGGTTCCGTCTAGCCGGTAGCCGACCCAGTTGCCGGTAACGGTGATGCCTTCGTCGCTCCAGAGTTGACGGCTTGCGAACCCGCTGATCGACAGACCGTTGATCACGGTCCCGGGTATCTGGTTGTTGATGCCGATCGAGGTGGCGCTGGTGCCGGCCACGCCGATGAGCGGATCGCCAGTCCACCCCGGCTGGGTTGCGCCGTCGATCGTCATTGCCGCTCCGAGCTGCTCGAACGAGGATGCAACGTTGATTGTCCAGCCTTCGTCGGCTACGTAGCCCGGGTCAGAGACGGGGATGTTGAAAGCAATAGTGGCGTTGGCGGTGCGGTTGGCCTGTTCGATGGCCGCCCGCAGCGTACATTCGGGGTTGCCTTCGCTGTTGGTGCCGCCGGTATCGCAAGCCAGGTCGCCGCTCCCACTGTCGGCGCTGTCGCCGGTGGAGTTGACGGTGAGGGTCAAGTTGGTAGCCCCGGGAACGGCGGAGAATTCTGAGGTCGATCCGTAGGTGCCGTCCCCGTTGTCCTCGGTGGCGGTGGCGCCAATGTGGCTTGGTTCAGATCCGCTGTAGTTGGTGGTGAATGTCTGCGCCCCGCCGCCGGGGTGGGTGACGGTGAAAGCGTGGACGAACACTTGGCCTTCGGCTCGCCCGGCTAGCCCGGGCCCGTCATTGGCGTACAGCTCAATTCGGTAGTCGCCGGCCGGGGCATCGAGCGTCACGTCCAAGTCAACGTCCCAGTTCATGGGGCCGACGGTGGCAAAACCGGTGACCGTCGGTACTGGATAGTTGAGCAGACCGTTGGCTCCGGTGTCGCCGTCGCCGGGGTCGTTCTCGGTGGGGCCGTCGCGGTTGAGGTCGACAGCCAGGCCGGTGTCGACGATGGTGTTCCCTAGGATCGATACAGCCGATCGACCTGCGAAGACTTCGATGGCTGCGGCGGTGACCCCTAATTGGGCGATGCGGTTGCCCTCGCCCGCCTCAGTGCCACCGATGAGTACGTTGCTTACCACCACATAGATTCCGCTGTCAGGCCCGCCGGCGATGGCGGCGTTGCCCGCTGCGTCTTCACCGATGATGTTGCCCTGAACAACGGTGCCGGTGCCGTAGACGTCGATTGCGTCGAAGTGGTAGTTGCCGATGATGTTGCCTTCCCCCGGCCGACCGATCACCACGTTTTGTCCGGTGGTTCGGACAGGATGTTGAATGTTGGCGGCGGAGCCGTCGGGCATGAAGCCAAACCAGTTGTTGGTCACGACTGTGCGATCACCGCTGACGACCAGCCCGAAGGTTGAACTGCCGAGGGCCAGGCCGGTAAGGGTCGAGTCGGTCGCAGCGGAGCTAGTGTCGAGAATACGGACCGACCCGTATGCGGTTCCTCGGGTGATACCGATCACGGGGTCGCCGGTGTAGCCCGGTTGTGTGGTCCCGTCGAGGTTGAAGGTGGCGGTCAGTTCTGGAAGGTCGGTGGCCAGAACGATCTGCCACCAACCGGCGGCGTCGTAACCGGTGTCGGTGACCGGAATGTCGAAGAAGATGTCGCTGATGGCGGCGGACGCGTTCGCTTCCTGGATGGCGGCTCGAAGGGTGCATTCGGGGTCACCTTCGGAGTTGATGGCCCCGGTGTCGCAGATGTCGTCGCCGATGTTGATGTCGGGGCTGTCGCCGGTTGAGTTGACGACAACCGGAGTCGACTGCAAGGTGACCGCTACCTGACCGGTGGCCGGTGCACCCACGTCGTCGGTGAACGTCCAGGTCAGCAAGGCGGTTCCTGATGTGGTGGCCGAACTCTGATAGGCCAGCGATTCCAGGACTTCTTGCACAGTCGCCTGGTCGGAAGTGGCGCCAAAATCGAGGCGAAGGGTGCCGGCCGAGTTGGCAGTAACGGTTCCCACTGTCGTGGCGCCGACGAGGAGAGGTTGACCTTCGGTGAGGGCGGACAGGGTGCCGGTTGACGTGAACTGGTCGTCGGGGTTGGCGCCGCCTTGGCGGGCGATGGTGAGACTGGTTCCGGTCCAGCTGGCGGTGTCTATTAGCTCTCGGTCGTAGACGGCAACGTCGGCGTCCATCACTACGGGCGCTCCGCCGATGTCATAAATGGGTGTGCCGTCGAGGGCTGACTGATCGGGCACGATCGCCGTCTCACCCGTGGTCTGCAAGGTGATGAGCATTGCACCCTCGTTGGTTTCTCCGGCGGCCATCAGATTGCCGCTGGAGGTGACGATCACGTCGCTTACGTAGTTCCAGTAGCGACCGGTGAGAGGTGTAGCGAAACCGTCGCCGTCGAAGGTGGTGTCCAGGGTGCCGTCGGCCAGGTGGCGTACAAGAACGGCATCAAACTGGCCTTTATAGCCAAGGTCGAATGTACCGGCCAGGACGATCTCACCACTGGGCTGAATGGCAACGCTTTCGATGTGACCAAAGTAGGAGCCTCCCGGGACGATGTTGGCCACGTAACCGGTTCCCCCAAAGGTGGTGTCGAGGTTG
>CALJMD010000464.1 GCA_937981915.1 uncultured Acidimicrobiales bacterium | reverse complement strand
TCTAGGCGTCCCTGAGGCGGATGGACAGGCCCGGACAGACCTGGTTGGGCGCTATGTGTCTCCGGCCCCGAATCGGGAGCCTCGGCAATCCCTCAGGATGTCCCTGGCAAGCAGGATGTCGCCCTGAGCGCCTCTAGGCCCGGTGCTGCTAGTGGGATTCGAGTGCTCAAAGGGTATTGGACGGGTACAAAACGGGTGTAAACATGGCGGATCTGGGTATTTACGGGTCGAATACGGGCCAGATTGGGTGGTTCCGACGCTGACCGGGTCGACGGTCAGGCGTCGGATTGCCGCTCGGTCAGCAGATCCAGCGAGAGGAGTACTGACACGGTCTCTGAGCGGTTCCAATTGCGAACTTCCCCCAGCCGGGTGATCTTGTCGAAGTCGCCGTCTGACAGCGAGACACGCAGCCGTTTCCGGCCTCTGGCGGCCATACGAGCTCCATCACCGGTGTAGACGTCGTCGGAGTGGCGGCGATAGGCGTTCATGACCAGGTCGGCGGGATTGACGCCCGTCTGCTCGACCGCGTCGGCTACTGCGACAGGAACCGAGAGTTCACGGCGGATGCGACGATTGGCAGTGACTGGAGGTCGGCCGCGGCGTGGTTTGTCTGAGCCCTCACTTGAGGCATCGCTAGAGACACCGTTTGCAGCACTGTCTACGGCGCCGTCTACGGCGCCGTCTGCAGTTCTGTCTGCGGGTCTGCCCGAGGGGCCGTCTTTGGATTGGTCGCCTGTACTGGGCGCTTTGCCGGCACTGTCGGTGGGTTTGCCTGTAGGGGTGCTCGAGGGTGAGTCCCGCAGATCGATATCGGCATCTGAGCCTTCTACGGGTATTTCAGTGGGCTGTTCTGGGTTTGAGTGGGTATGTTCTGGGTTTTCTGCGGGTGTATTGCGTGCTTTTCGGGGTGGGCGAGCCGATTTGCCGCGGAAGTCCGACGGATCGGCGATGGAGTTCAAGCCCCGTGCCTTGCCCAGATTCTTCTTGCTCACTGCACGCCCTCCAGCAGACGCTCGGCGGTGGCAATTCGATCGTCGACCTCATCGGCCAGTTCATAGAACTCGCGAGCCAGATCGTTCAAGTTGGCCGGAATCTTGATCTTTCCCTGAATCTGGTTGGTGACTGAAATGGTCGCCGCCCACTGTGCGTACTCGTGGAGGAACAAGCCTGCTTTGCGGCTGTCGTCGTAGGCGGCACCGGCGTCACGGATAACGGTTTGGAACGGATCGGCTACACCGGCCAAGATTTCGGACACTTCGGATCTGGTTTCCGCTCGTTTTCTATGGGCAGCAGCACTGATCTTCATCATCACCACACCGAGAAGGAGAATGTCGGACTCCAACTCCTCCAGTTCAGCGGCCAGGACCCGCAGTCCTTCAATGTTGTCCACGCCACTGCTGGTGGGCACCAGCAGATACTTTCCGGTTTGCATGGCCATGTCGGCCAGTCGTGACGAGCCGGAGGGCGGAAGATCAAAGACGATTCGGTCAAATCGTCCTGATGTCATCAGTTTTTCGAAGGGGAGTGCGAACGATTCCGCCGCTCCGTTGGCGGTTACAAGGTGGTTTGAGAGGCCTTTGGTGTGCCGTCCGGCGACGACAACATCCAGATTGTCTCTGGCCTGCACGGTTCGTAGCTCGTCGCCGTACAGGACGGCGTCCATTAGATGGCGCCCGTCTCCGTGTTGTAGGGGGTCGAGGCCGGCCACTTTGGTGGCGGAGGCCTGCATGTCGAGATCGGCGAGCAGGATTCGCTTGCCTTCGGACGCCCAGATACCGGAAAGCTGCGTGGCCAGTGTGGTTTTGCAGCTTCCGCCCTTGCCGATGCCGACGACGACCGAATTGGGAATGGTGTGCATGACCGGACCCTTTCAGTGAGTGTGGCCAACACTCTAGTCACTGATAGGGGAGAAGTAGGGGGAAAGCGGGGTACAAGTGGTGTTACTTCGTGGATGTTTGTTGTATGAAGTGGGCCTTGATAGGTGATGGTCGGGTATTTTATGGGTACAACTTGATCTACACCTGTTGTTTCCTTCATCAGCCCTAGTGCCCAAACCGGTACGCTGAACTTCTCGACGACAAGTAGATAGAGCGGGATCGCCGTGGAATCACTTATTCTCAACATCTTGAACGTGGCTTCGTTCGTGTTCATCGCCCGAGCCATTCTTAGCTGGTTCCGTATCGGTGGCGACTCACCGTTCCGGCCCATCATCGATGTGATCTACTCGATCACAGAACCAGTCCTGGCTCCCATTCGCCGGATGCTGCCCCCCATGGGCGGCTTCGACTTTTCGATCATCATCGTGATCTTGGGCATCCGGCTGTTACTGATGCCAGTCGTAGCCAGCATTCTGTAGAGCAGCAGCCAAACGGCACAGCGTCCCAATTGCGCAGCTGCTAGCCCAAGTCGATAATCAAGTCGGCCCGATCGAGGACCTTTGGTCGATGGGAAACAGCCAACACGGCTATCCCGGCGTCGGCCACGTTCTCCCACAGTTCGAACTCGGTGGCCACATCAAGCGCGCTTGACAGGTCGTCCACCACTAGCAGCTCCGGGCGTTGGACTAGCGCCCGAGCGGCGGCTACCCGCTGCCGTTGCCCACCGGAGAGTCGAAGACCCCGTGGTCCAACGACGGTGGACAAGCCGTCAGGCATCGTGGTCACGTCATCGCCCATGGCGGCATCGTTGATGGCCGTTGCCAATCGGGACGGGATGGGGGCCCACCCGGCCGAACGTCCAGCCGGGTGGGTGGGCGCGCCGACCAACATCGGTTGGTCGGTTGCATTGTCCGACCCCGGATCGGACCCCAGCAGAATGTTGTCGGCCAGTGAGTCTGAAAGCAGCTGTGGAATTTGGGCCACGAAGGCGCATTGGGGCGGGATGAAGAACGCACCGCGATCGGTTACCTCCTCGCCGTTCCAGCAGATGGAGCCGGTCATCGTGACCTCGTTGGTCAAGCCCAACAGGGTTCGCAGCAAGGTGGTCTTGCCGCTGCCGACCCGCCCGGTGATCACCACAAACGCTCCGGACTGAACGACAAATGACACGCCGCTCACCACCGGGGTGACGATGGCTCCCGGATCGTTCGAGCCGTAGCCGATCGAAAGGTTCTCTACGGTCAGTTGTTCCAGCGGTATTCGTTGACGTTCCGTTCGATTCATCAATTCGTGGTCGGCCTGGCCCGATCTGCCGACGGTGGCCTCGTAGCCGAACTCGAACGGAACCCGGCGGTCGGCTCCTCTGGTCACCGGCAGTTGGAGTTGGCGGACAATTCGCCACGGGTCGCCGTCGGCCACCAGTGCCTCCATACCTTCGAACGACACGACGGCCTGGCGGTGTCGGGTGATCAGTCGACTGACCTGGCGAGGGAAGTTCGAAAGCCATGGGAGGTAGGCCAGGAACAGCACCAGTTCACCGAAGGCGAACTGCCCGGAGGCAATGGCGCCGGCACCGACGACCAGCACCAACGCGGTGGCCACGTCGGTTGCGCCGACGGCGAACTGGAAGACGGCTTCGTTCAATGTGCGGTCGCGAACTGCGGTTCGGCGTCGGGTGTCGACTAGATGTTGGAAGCGGTTCAGTACCGGGCTGGTGGCATTGTTCACTTTGACCGCCACTGCACCGGCCATCACATCTCCGAGCATGGAGGCCACGGCTCTGGTGGCGGCTCGATCGTCTCGCCGCAATTGCTTGATGATGTCATCCATGAACAGGACGAGCAGCGCGCCGAGTGCCATGGGGATGAGTGCGACTGCGGTGGCGGTGGCGTTCACCTGGAACAAGATGATGACACTGACAACGGTGAAGGCGAAACCCCCTGCGGTGTCCAACCACAGGTCGATGAACGACACAATGTCGTTGGTGTCGTCGCGAAAGCGTGACAGGGCGTCACCGGCGGATCGAGCCGGGGGGCCGGCGTCGTCCCCGCCACTGACCAGCTGGGCGTGCAGCAAGTTGCCTTGCAGCAGCGACCTCATATAGGTCCAGCTCTTGGTGAAAACCACCGCGCCGGTGGAGAACACGAAGAGTCGGCCGAGCTCGGCCAACAGCAGGGCCGCCGCCACGAAGTACAGCGAGCGAAGGTCGTTGTCGGTCAGCGCCTCAAACGCCTGGGCGGTCAAGTAGCCACTTAGGGCGGGAATGGAAAAGAACAGGACGAAGCAGGCGAAACCGACCCAGAACTCGAACGGATGCTCCTGGCTTACCCGCCATGAGAGTCGAAAGATCGGGCGGGCCTTGTCATTGGCGTTCATGTGCAGCCTCCTGTTGAAATTGCCCTTCGTTGTCGAGGTCGACGGCGGCAAGGTCGAGCATGGCCCGATAGCGTCCACCGGGTCGTTGAGCCAACTCTTGTCTGGGACCGAACTCCACCACTCGACCTTGATCGAAGACGGCAATGTCATCGACCTGGTCGAGGGTCGATAGCCGGTGAGCGATAACAATCGAGGTTCGTCCGGCCAGCAGTTTGTTGATGGCTCGCTGCACCATTTGTTCACTGCGAGGGTCGATGCGGGCAGTGGCTTCGTCCAGTACCACCAGGTCGGGATTGCGGACCCAGACCCGAGCCAGCGCCAACAGTTGAGACTCACCTGCTGACAGTCCGAGCCCTGAATCGGACACGGAACGATGAAGCCCGTTGTCGATCAACAGATGACCCAGCCCGAGCTCTCGCAGAGTGGCCTCGACCGCTTCATCTGAGATGTCGGCGGAGGTGTTGTCGACGAGTTCGCCCGGGGGAGCGTCGTTGCGAAACATGGTGACGTTGTCACGGAGGCTGCCGTCGTACAACTGGACTTCTTGGGGAATTAGGGCCACCCGCTGGCGCAGTTCGGACATGGGGATGTCGGCTATCGGTACACCACCGAGTGCCAGTGCACCCCGGTTGACCTCCAGCAGACGCAGCACCAATCGCGACAACGTGGTCTTGCCGCTGCCGCTTCGACCGACCACGCCGAGCGAACGTCCGGCACCCAACGTGAACGAGATATTCTGCAACACCGGTTCGTCGGTGAAGTAGTTGAACGACACGTCATCGAGTTCAACCGACAGCGGTCCCGATGGGGGAGAGGTGGTTCCAGTGTCATTGATGGTGGGCCGTTCCGCCCGGAGTTTGGCAACTCGATTGAGGGCGCTCACCGCTTTTTGGGCAACTTCGTAGCGTTCAACGATGGTGTCGAGCGGGCGGCGAATCCGTTGGGTGTACTGGAACAGAACGAACGCCGTGCCCAAGGTGATGGCACCGGCGGACACCATGAGTCCACCGAGGATCAGCGACGCCACCATGCAGATGACGATCCCAAGGTTCAAACCCCACCACAGTCGAATGAACGCCCCTTCTTCACTCATGCGGGTGTCGAGGAAGAACGAGGAGTCTTCGGTGAAGCGGGTCATGGCGTGGGGCCCGGCACCGTTGGCCCGAAGATCTTCCGAGGCGTTCAAACGTTCTTCGATCCCCCCGTACAGGCGGGCTCGGGCACTGAGCACCCCTTCACTCTCGTTCACCATGCGACGTCGGAAACGAAAGGCCACGAAACCGCAGATGCCGATGTAGCTGCCCATGGCCAACGCCAGGCGCCAGTCGATGAACGCCAACACGGCGACGGTCCCCACCAGAATCAGGACGGCGGAACTTACCGCCGTGACCACCGTGCCTAAGAAGTCGGACACGGAGGTGACGTCACCATCGATGCGTTGGATCAGTGCTCCGGGTGGATGAGTTCGGTGGAACTCTTGATCCAACCCGAGGACGTGTTCGATCATTTGCATTCGGAGATCGTTGGCGGTGCGCCAGGCCAGCGTTGTGGATCCCCACGCCACGAGGGCGGCGGCGGCCTGACCGGCAACAGCCAGGGCCAGGTAGATCAGTCCGAGTCGGACGAGTTCATCCGACGATGCGCCGGCGATCGCTCGGTCCACCACCTCGCCGATGATGACGGGCCCGAACAGCGGTAGTAGCGCAAGTACGGTGAGGGCTAACGACAGACCGAAGTAGGCCCACTTTTGTGGGAGGATCAGGGCGACCAGCGTGGACCACTGCGCTTGTAGCGCGCTTGGTGTATCCCTCCTGGTCGTCGATTGGTCGGCTTCTGGTTGTTCCGGCGCGCCGACGTCCGCCACAGGCGTTGACGACATCGTTCTAGCATGACGCAAACGAACGTTCGATGCCTACTAATTTCGCGCCGGTAGGAAAGCGGCGGAGCCGTCAGGCGGCTAGCGGTTCAGCAGCACCGGTATGTTTCGCGGGCCTCGAACCTGTCCGTTGGCCCAGGTGGTGACGCCGTCGGGGTCGAGCGAAAAGTTGGGGAAGGCCCGAATCCACTCCTGCATGCCGACCAGCATTTCTAACCGAGCCAAGTTCGACCCGAGGCAGCGGTGCACACCCAAGCCGAAGGCCACGTGACGGTTGCGAGCCCGATCAATCTGGAACTCTTCCGGATTCTCAAACGCCTCGGGATCGTGGTTGGCGGCCGGGAACGTCAACAGCATCTGGTCGCCGGTGTGAACGGGGCAGCCGGCAACTTCGGTGTCGGCGATAACTTTGCGGGCCATGGTCACCGGCGCATAGTAACGAAGGACCTCCTCCGATGCGGTCTGCCACAGCAGGTCGTCGTTGTCGACCTCAACGAGACGGGCCACTTGATCGGGGTGTTGAGCGAAGTGCCAAAGTCCCGAACCCAAGGCGCTCCAAGTGGTATCGATTCCAGCGATGATCAGCAGCCGCACATAGCCGAGCTTGAGTTCCCAATCCACCGGCTCGCCGTCGATCTCGGCGTTGGCGATATCGGTCAACATATCGCCGTTGGGATTTTCCAAGCGGTCTTTCAAGATGCCGTCGATGTAGGCGCTCATCTCGGTCATGACCTGCATTCGAACGGTGTTGTCTCGCGGTGCCAGCTGGAAGTTTCGGTGGATCCAATCACGAAACAGATCGGCGTCGCCCTCCGGGATTCCGGTGATCTGACAGATGCCGTGAACGGGAATGTGCTGGGTGTAACGCTCAGCGGCATCGACTTGGTCGAGCCCGTCCAGGTCGGCGATGAGATCGCGACAGTAGGCGCGCATCTCGTCTTCCATTTGCTGAATCTTCTTGGGGCTGAACGGCCCGAGTAGTAGCTTGCGATGCTCGGCGTGATCGGGCGGATCGGACGTGATGGGTGGCGCCGGCCGACGTGGCGCGTCGGGTCGTGACACGTTGACCCAAATGGACGAGAAGTTTTCGGTGTCATGGGCAACCTGGGACACCGCATCCATCGTGACCGGCATAAAGGCCCTGCCGTACCGTTCGGTGGAGGCCATGGGGCATTGTTCACGAACGTCGTTCCAAATGTCGATGGCGTTGGAGCCCCACTGGTCGTCCAGCCAGTCCCAGTCGTTCACCCAGTCGCGGACTGGTGCATGATCCGTGAAGTCATGGTCGGTGAGGTCATGGTCTGTGGTGTCGCCAGCATCATATGCCACTGTTGCCCCCTGTTGGCCGCAGAACATCGGTTGTTACGAGCCTAAGTCAAGCAACTGGATGCGGCCGAATCGGCGGGGCTAGAGTTGCTCAACTACAAATCAGGGGGAACTGATATGAGTACGCACTGGATCGTGGAGGGCGAGGTTGACCCTCGCTGGCCGCTGAACACCCGCGGCAACATCGGTGAAGTCTTCCCGGAGGTGCTCACACAGCTGACCTACTACTTGGGGGTGATCCCGGCCGAGGCCGGATGGCGTGAAGCGTTCGACGACATGGGGATCTTCAAAGAGACCGACTTCTCCACCGAAGAGCCGATCATCATCGGGTGTTACGGCGGCTACAGCTATCTGAACATCTCGTATCTGCGGATCGTCGGCGTACGAGCGCCCGGCTCCTCACCCGAGGCCATCGACTTGAGCTTGTTCGGAGAAGGCAACCCTCCGCCGTACGAGGCTCGCAAAGGTGACAAGTCGCTGGGCAACAGCCTGAAGGTTCTTCGCTACGTGCTCAAAGCGTTAGGTACCGACTCCGAACCTGAAGTGCTGGCCGACAGTCGACGCCGGTTGGCGCAATGGCAGGCGGCCCAACCGTCGTTGGATGCCGACGATCAAACCCTGCTCGATTATCTGTGGCGGTTCCCAACCGTGATCAAAGACCAGTTCCGCAATCACATGATCACCACGTTCACCACCTCGATCGTGACCGGAGTTTTGGCTGACGGCACAGTGGCCGCTGGTCGCCCGGAACTGATCACCGATCTCACCGGAGCGGTGGGCGACGTTGCGTCGGCCGCCTATTCGACCGCGATGTACGAAGTAGCGAAAGAGGCCCGATCCGCTCCGGCAGTAGGCGCCGCCTTTGAGCAGGGAATCGAGGGTCTGGGTGATCGGGTGGCAGACATGCCGGAGGCGCAGGCGTTCAACGCGGCGTTCGCCGACTTTACCGAACGTTACGGCCACCGCGGCCCGAACGACTGGGAGTTGTCATCGCGCACATGGGAGAACACCCCGGAGCTGGCCTATGCCGCCATTGACGTGATGCGTCGAGCCGAGCAGGATCTGGACCCGACTGGACGGATCAGTGATGTCGAATCCAAGCGGGAGGCGGCGGCCGAGATTGTGCGTCCCCACTTGAACTTCATGGACAAGCCCAACTTCAACAAAGCGATGAAAGCCATTCATCATTGGGTGCGAGGTCGTGAAGGTACCCGGGATTTGTGCATCCAGCTGTATCTGCCGACCCGGCAGGTGTACTTCGAGTTGGCTCGGCGGGCGGCGGAGCGTGGGGGTACCAAGAATCTGCGAGACGCTGCGTTGCTCCACCCGATCGAGGAACTTCCCGGCTATCTGACCGATCCATCGTCGTATCTGGATGTGATCGCCGAGCGGGCCGCGTTACGTGATCGCTTCGCTGCCGTTGAACCCCCATTTTTCATTGCCAGCCAGTCCGAAGTGCCGGGAATTGAAGAGTTGGAGGCGGCTCACGCTGAAGTTGAAAAGGCGACCGCGGTCGTCACGGGCGACACGTTGAGTGGGGCGCCCGGTTGCGCCGGGACGGCCCGTGGTCGGGCCCGGGTCATTCTCGACCCGGCTGACGGTGCGAACCTGGAACCCGGCGATGTGTTGGTGGCTCCGCTGACCGACCCGTCATGGACGCCGCTATTCCTTCCGGCCGCCGCGGTGGTGGTGAACGTAGGGGCATTGATGAGTCACGCCGTCATCGTTTCCCGCGAACTTGGTATTCCCTGCGTCGTGGCGGTGGATGGCGCCACCGATCGGATTCCCGACGGTGCGATGGTCGAGGTCGACGGAACCAGCGGCACCATCACAGTGTTGTAGTTGAGTTCGTCAGTCGCTGAGTTCGATCGCGTACTCGGGGCAGTTGTCGACAACCAATCGAGCTTTGTCTTCCAGTTCGGCCGGAACAACGCCGTCGTCGATCTCGAAGGCATTGCCCAGATCGTCGACGTCGATCAGTTCGGGGGCCAAGGCATAGCAGCGATTGTGCCCTTGGCATTTTTCGCGGTTGACGTGGATCTTCATGTCGCTCCCTACATCGAGACGTAGCCGGCACCGGCCGATGGCTGACAGGGGTACAGCTTGGTTGGTGCCACCGCCGGTTGCTCTGGTGGAGCCTGATAGCGGCCCATCAGCTCCTGGCAGAATACATCCACTGAGGCCTCGCCGTCATCAGCGACCAGGGCAATGGCGCCGCCGGCAAAACCTCCACCGGTCATGCGAGCACCGAGGCAATGCGGTGACTGGAGCGCAGCGTCCACAATGGCATCGAGAGCCGGGCCGGAAACCTGGTACAGGTCGCGAAGACTCTCGTGGCTTTGCACCATGAGTTCACCCAGACGTTTGAGGTCACCGACTTCCATGGCGTCGACCGCTTCAAGTGTGCGAGCGTCTTCGTTGACCACATGTCGGGCCCGGTCGACGTGACGCTGTTCGGCACCGTCCAGCGAGGCCAGACGGTCGATGTCGTCGGGTGTGGCATCGCGCAGTGCGTCCAGCCCCAACAGGGTGGCTGCTTGAGCGCAGGTGGCTTGGCGGTCGGCGTACTCGGACTCGACTAGTTCCCGGCGGGTGCCGGTGTCGAGCACGACGATGGTTGCGTCCTCGGGGAAGGCGATGGTTCGAACGTCGAGGCTGCGACAATCAATCAGGGTGGCCTGCCCGACCTGCGATCCGGCCGAGGCCAACTGGTCGAGAATGCCACTGGGAAGACCCATTACTTCGTTCTCCACCCGCTGACCCACCCGGGCCAGTTGACCGGGCGACAGTGACACACCCGCCAGTGACGTGTAGACGAGTCCGGCCGCTACTTCGAGCGCGGCCGACGACGACAAGCTTGCACCCGGTGGAATGTCAGTGGTGATGACACCCTCCCATGCTGGCGGTTGAGCCACGTGACCCTCAGCCGACAACATGGTGCCGACGGCGTGCACGTAGCGGGCCCATTGGGTGGTGTTGGCGGGGTCGTCGGCCAACGCGAACTGGGCTGATCCGAATCCCGCCGAGGCCACCGAGAGTTGATCACCGGGTGCGGGACGGGCGGCGATGACGGTATCAAACGGCAGCGCCATTGGTAGGACGAAGCCGTCGTTGTAGTCGGTGTGTTCACCGATGAGGTTGACCCGCCCGGGGGCTCGAGCGACCACGGTTGGTTCGGCGTTGTAGCTGGCTCGAAAGTTGTCGAGCGCTCGTTGAATTGCGTCCATCGAGTTCCAAACTAGTGGGGGTCGCCGCTCATGGGACGCGAAAGACCGGCCCCACTCAGCAGGGCCGGTCAATCGAGAATTCTTCTAGCTAAATCTTAGTATCGGGCCGATCCTCGTTGCTTACAGGCCGAGTTCGGCTTTCAGTGCTTCTTTGGGCTTGGCGCCCACGATCGACTTGGTGACTTCGCCACCTTCGAAGACCAGCATGGTCGGGATGCTCTGCACACCGTACTTCTGAGCCAACGACGGGTTCTCGTCGACGTTCAGCTTGGTGATCTTCACCTGGCCGGCGTGCTCAGCGGCAATCTCGTCAAGGATGGGGGCCACCATTTTGCAGGGGCCACACCACTCGGCCCAGAAGTCAACGACGACAGGCTCGGTGGTTCCGCTGACTACTTCGTCGAAGGTCGCTTCGGTGAGGTTGGTTACGTTCTCTGACATGGGTCAAGACCTCCGTCTTTTACTTCATATTTCGTTCTAGCTATTCAACACGTTAGCGGTTCGGAGTATTCCGGCCGCCAACCAGGGGTATCGGCCAGTCAGGCCGAGAAGTGACGCTAGTGAGCGTCGTCGTTGTCTTCCAGCCAGCGTTCCGCGTCGATGGCCGCCGCGCAACCGGAACCGGCAGCGGTGATGGCTTGACGGTAGTAGTCGTCTTGCACGTCTCCGCAGGCAAAGACACCTTCAACGCTGGTTCGGGTGCTGGGGGCCTGCGTGATGAGGTAGCCGTTGTCTTTCATGGCCAGGTGGCCATTGAACATGTCGGTGTTCGGTCGGTGGCCGATGGCCACGAACAAGCCGGTCACGTTCAGGTCGGACCGTTCACCGGTCTGGTTGTTTTCGATGACGACACCTTCGAGTTTGTCGGTGCCCTTGATCTCTTTGACCTCGGTG
>CALJMD010000463.1 GCA_937981915.1 uncultured Acidimicrobiales bacterium | reverse complement strand
CCCCAGGACCGGTGACGACTGTGAAGCCAGTTTCCCCGGCGGTGAAACCGTCGACCTCGACGGAACCGCAGCCGACGGAACCTACACGTCGGACTGGGTGTTCGACACCGACAACGGTGATCTCGACGCCTGCAACGGAGTGACCATCGACGGACAGTACGTCTACCTGGTCACCGACTCGTTCCCCTACATCTCGCGTTGCCTCAACGGCGAGTTCACCGAAGCCGGACCTGGCGGCGACGGAGGCAGTCCCGGTGGTGAGCGTCCAGCCGGCGCCGACGACGAAGGAGCCGCACCCGGTCAGGACCAGGCCTCGGGCCAAGGTCCCGACATGAGCGAAGCGGCAGCCGCCCTCGGTGTGACCGAACAGGAGTTACTCGACGCTCTGGGTGGTCCACCACCCGACCTGGCGTCGGCGGCAGAGACGCTCGGCGTCTCCGTTGAGGAGCTGCAGGCCATCTTGCCTGCGCCGCCAGGACGCTAACCGCACTCAACTGGCGCTGCCGCTGAGGCGGTATAGGGTTGGGCATGGCTGACTACGCCGACTTCCCGCTATTGAATGTCACGGTCGAAGCCGGGGTGGCCCGAACCGCCATCTCGGCTCCGCCCATGAACATCATGACGCTCGAGTTGTTCACGCAGCTGGCCAAGTTCAGCGCACGGGTGGCCGCCGACGATGACGTTCGAGTGGTGGTTCTGCGTAGCGCAGACCCCGACTTCTTCATCGCCCACTTCGACGTCAACGCCATCCTCGACTTCCCCACCGACGACGAACCGGTTCGCTCCGACAAGCCCGGTGGCTTTCACCGGATGTGTGAAACCTTCCGAACAATGCCGAAAGCAACGATCGCCGAACTGGCCGGTCGGGTTGGGGGCGGGGGCAACGAGCTGGCTATGTCGTGCGATATGCGGTTCGGTGCACTGGGCCACACAGTCATCAACCAAATGGAAGTTCCGCTCGGCATTCTGCCCGGTGGCACCGGCACTCAACGATTGCCGCGCCTGGCCGGGCGCGGTCGAGCCATGGAGATGATCCTCGGTGGCATCGACGTCGACGCGGCCGAAGCGGAACGATGGGGCCTGCTCAACCGGGCGTTGCCGGCCGATGAGCTGTCAGAGTTTGTCGACCGCCTTGCCACCCGCATTGCCTCGCACCCCGCGCAAGCGGTGGCATTGGCCAAGCAGTCGGTGCTCAACGCCGAATTCATGCCGTTGCCCGAAGCGCTGTCGGAAGAAATGTTCTTGTTCCAGCAGACCATCCGAAACCCCGAGGCCCGGCGCCGAATGAAACAGTTCTTGGAAAGCGGTGGACAGACCCGCGACGGTGAACGGGATTTGAACCGGCTGCTCGAACGCGTAGGAAGCCACCGGGTCGAGTAGGCCGACGTCGATCAGTAGCTGTCGGTTCAGGTCGCCGAGATCCAGGCTGTTCGCTTCGGCAGCGGTGAACCAGGCCACGGTCGACAGTTCGTCGTCATCGGCCGTCGGCTCCCCGGTCAGCGTCGCTTCGAAAGCGATGATGACATAGGACGTCCGATCACCGTTGCCGTAGGTCACCCGATACTGCGGTCCGCCAAAGGCGCCCAGCAACGCACCAAGTTCAACGGCCGTGCCCAGCTCTTCGAACGCCTCGCGTCTCGCCGCTTCGGCCGGATCTTCGTCCGGTTCGATCATGCCGCCGATGGTGCACCACACGCCGGTGTCTTTGGCCCGGCCCAACAACAGCTTCCCGTCGTCGTCAGTGATGATGAGTGAGACGGCGGGAAGAAGAAGGCGGCGGTCGCCAACGAGGTCACGAATCTCGGTCAGGAAAGGGGACATTCCCATGGTGGATTAGACCGCCGGGGTGATGGCGCGATCGCGGAAGGCTTCGCATCCACCGAAGTAAGACAGGTCGGCTCGGAAGAACACTTCGGCGGTGGCCGAATCGAATCCGATGACTTCGCCGTTTTCTGAATCGGCAACCCACACGTTGGTGCCGTCGACCGTCATGTCGATCGAGTTGAAGGCCATATCCGGCACCCGTTCCGACTCGTTGGTGGCGGGGTCGATTCGCCACATCTGCCCAAGCTCGGTGCCAACCCACACTGTGTCCGAAGCGAACTCCAGAGCGTGGGGACGGGCTCCGACCTCGATGATCTCCAGCAGTTCACCGGAGGCTGGATCGAGACGGGCCACCGTGGCGTCTTCGGCGTTGGTCACCCAGATGCTGCCCGCTCCGGCTACCACGTGAATGGCTCCCGCTCCGACAGTTACTTCGCTGATGACGGTATTGGTGGACGCATCGATACGGGTCACCGTGCCGTCCAAGTTGTTGGTGACCCACACCACTCCATCGTCAACGGCGGCGTAGTGCGGACGCTGGCCGACCTCGATGGTGGCGACCACCTCATTGGTTTCCGGGTCGATGCGGTGCACGGCTTCGGTGGCCGGATCGACGGCCCACACGCTCCCATCACCCTCGGCCAAACCTAAAGCGAAACCCTCGAATTCGACCTGACCTTGAGGTCGGGCGGTCTCGGGGTCGAAGCGGGTGACGATGCCCCCCAAACGATTGCCAACCCAGACTGAGCCGTCGGCCACGGCCACTCCGGAAGCGGACCCACCGCCGGTGACCGCTTGCAGCACTTCCTCTGTCACCTTGTCTACTTTGGCCACCACACCACAGTTGAAGTCCGACACCCACACGGCGTCGTCGGTGACCGCCACACTGTCGGGCTGAAAGTCCAGCTCCAACCCTGGTGGCGGATCCGCTGGCTCCTCGGGAGTCTCCGGCTCTTCCTCAGCCGAGCCTTGAGCGTCGTCTTCGCCGGACCCGAACAGGTCTTCGCCGTTGGCTTCTCTCTCGTCGATAGCGGTTTCGTCATCGTCGGTTCCGGCCAGCGAGTCGCTGTCAGATCCGATGGTGGCGATCATGGCCATCAAGCCACCGAATAACACAACAATGGCTATAGCGGCGACGGCAATCCACACCCGCCGGTTGGTTCCCGCGCTATCGCCTTCTGCCGAATCAGCAGAGGGTGGTGGAAAGTCCCACGTGACGCCGTCAGCCGGGGGAATGTCAACGGCAGGGAGATGGCCCTCCGGAACAGCATCAGATGACGGGTACAGATCGGGTGGGGGAGGCGCAGGCGCCTGGAACCCGGCAACGTCAGGCGCAGGAGGCGGGGGAGGCCCGGTGGGCGGTGAAGTTGGCGGCGGTGCGTCGTCAGGCCCGAGGTCCACTACCTCACGCTAACAGCCACCGGGGGACTAGCGATTGTCGCCCGACCCACCGACCGCTCCGCGCTCGGCCCGCGAAGCCAATTTGGCGATGTTGGCTTTGGCCACTTCCTCCAGCGACGAGTCGAGGGCGCTGGCGGTTTGGGCGACGTACCACAAGACGTCACCCAACTCCTTCAGGATCAGCTCCCGTCGTTCGTCGCTGAGCACACCGGCATCATCCCGCAAAGTCTTCTTCAGATGGTCAGCCGCCTCGCCCGATTCGCCGCTCAACCCCAGAACCAGTCGGGTGAGCAGCCCCAATCCTTCGTCTCCGACCGCCGGATACAAGGTTCGGGCCGACGCCTGCTGGTACTCATCGAAGTTCACCGCGTCAACCTACTGGAGGGGCCGCGTCATGTTGGCGTCATGTTCGGTTTTGTACTGTCTTGCCATGGGTGCCGTAGATGCAACAATCAATAACCCGCGCATGGCGGCTGCCGTCGGTCGGGGGTCTTTTGGCGTTTTGGGAAACGTCTGTGAACTGACGGGAGTGCAAATCGTTGCCTCTCGTCTTTGTCCGCCGCCCAAACTCCGCGCTGCCCAGGTCCTGAAGACTCCTCGGGCAGCGCGGACGAGGCGTAACGGCATCGAGCGAATTGCTGCGTTGTCACCTTGGGATCATGTTCACTTTTGTACTGTCACACCATGAGACCACTACGTTCAAGAATCACTGGTCGCCAACGGGGGCTAGCCGCCGCACTTGCGTGCGCTCTGTCGCTACTGGCTCTCTCGGTGATCGTTCCGGCGTCGGCCGGCGTCAACTGGTTTTGGACTGAGATAGGAAGGACTGGTCTCGACTCTGGACAGCGTTTTGAGGCCGTCGAAACCTGGGACCAGTCGGGAACCGAGGACAACTGGTATAGCTACGTCGAGTTCCTTTCCGGACCCCAGGGTCACCGGTCGGTCTTCCTGATGGAGCCGGTCGGATCAGGCGACACCTTGACAATCACCATCAATTACCGCGGGCCGACCGGCGCATACATCGAGTGGGACATGTATCTGGTCGATCAAACGAACGAGAACTGGGTCAACGTACTCGACAACCAGGGTCTTCCCGACTGGGTGTGGGCGGAACGGTCGACAACGATCACTGATGCCGGTCGCTTCCTTGACGCCGATGGTCACATCGTCGTCGTCTGGCAGACTGCCGATACCACCGACGCCAGTCAACTCGACTACCTCAAACTGTCGCTCAGCGGCGATGCGCCGCCGGTTCCTCCGACGACGTCGACCACGGTTCGCCCGCGGAGCTCGATTACGATTCGTCCGGTGACGTCGACTACGGCTCGTCCGGTGACGTCGACTACGGCTCGTCCACAGCCCACCGTCGAATTGCCACCAACCGACACGTGGTTTGACTACCAAATCGGCGGGGCGTACTCACCGCACTCGAGGGTTGGGATCGTGTCACGAGACTGGTACGACGCAGAAGCTGAGCCCGGGCTGTACAACATTTGCTACGTCAACGCTTTCCAGGCGCAACCCGCCGGCTCCGGCAACTCGGCTCGCGCCGATCTGCTGGAGAACTGGCCGAGCGACGCACTGCTGGGTGTGCAGGACCAGACGTGGGACGAAGAGGTCATCGACATTCGCTCCGAGTACAGCAGGCGGGTGGCGTTCAACCATGTGAAGCAAATGATCGACACCTGCGTCGAGAAAGGCTTTGACGCTGTCGAATTCGACAACCTCGATACCTACTATCGATTCCCCAATTTCATCTCGATGGACCATGCCGTGGCCTACGCTCGGATGTTGAACGACTACAGCCACCAGCGAGGCTTAGCCTCGGCACAAAAGAACTCGGCTGAGCTGATCGCCGACGGTTCCCACCGTAAAGCAGGCTTTGACTTCGCTCTGGTCGAACAGTGCAGCGTGTACAACGAGTGCGGAGTGTTTGCTGACGCCTACGACAGCAACGTGCTGGCCGTCGAGTACCGTCGGCAAGCGTTCAACAACGGCTGCGGAAATCCTCGGTGGGACTTCCCGTTTGTGCTGGTTGAGAATTCAAGTAGCGCCCCGGGCGTTGATCCCGACGTGCCCAGAGACTTCTGTTGAGGCCTCGGTACGCTCAGGCGGTGATCGAGTCGCCGATGTCGAGTTCGTAGACTGTAAGGATGCGGGTACTCGTCGTCGAAGATGATCAAGATATTGGCCGCGCCGTAGCCCGCTTCCTCAGGGAGGCGGGCTACGCCGTTGACCTTGTTGCAGACTGCCAGGCGGCCGACGAACGACTGTCGATCAACACCTACGACACGCTTGTACTTGATCGGTGTCTGCCAGATGGAGACGCCATCGAGCTCGTTCGTCGCGGCCGGGCTGAAGGCAACTCGACGCCAGCGCTGTTTCTCACTGCGCTCGATGCTGTCTCTGACCGGGTCGCCGGGCTCGCCGCAGGGGCCGACGACTATCTCATTAAGCCCTTCGCCATGGAAGAATTGGTTGCCAGAGTCCACGCGTTGAGCCGGCGTCGCGACACCGAAGCCAGCCCGGTGTTGATCTACCAGGACATAGCACTGGAACCCGATCGGCTGACGGCCTCTCGGGCCGATGTTGACCTAGGGCTGACAATCAAGGAGTTCGCAATACTGCGCTATCTGATGGTCAACCCTGAGCGAGTGGTGAGCCGCACCGACCTCATCGAGCACTGCTGGGATGAGCTTGCTGAACCAATGTCTAACGTTGTCGATGTGAAAATCGCTCAACTGCGCCGCAAACTGGGACAACCCCAAGTTTTGCGGACCGTCAGAGGCGCTGGTTACGTTCTGGGCGAAGTTCGGACGAAGCCGGGAATGGATACCGCAACGAGAGAGCGATGACAGCAACAGCCCGGCTGCGTTCTACCCGCAGCAGGCTGACGGCTCTTATAGCGTCGATTGCGGCCGTCGGGTTGGGCGTGCTGGCGCTAGCAACCACCATTGTCGAGGCTCGATCTAGAGCGGATGAGGCCACGGTGTACCGCCAGGGTTTAGCGTCTCGCCTCGCAGCGCTGATCTATCCCGACGAGTCTGACCAGTGGATCGTGGACGGCGTTATTGATGACTCGGCATGGCAGACTGCCGACGCGGTCCTGGTGGCGAACCGGGCAGGGACCGTGCTGTACCAATCCACCAGAATCGGCGACTTCACCGGGTTGCTGGCCGACGGCGTGGCCGACGCCGACGAAGTCGGCACCCAAGGCACAATGACTGTCGACGGCACGACCCTGGCCGCGGCAGCCGCCCCCTACTGGGATCTTGACCAAATCGAAGGGGCGGTGCTGGTGGCGTGGGTGCCGGAAGCGCCGGTCGGTCAGTCTCGCCTACGAATACTGATTTGGTCTGCTGCCGCAGGGCTGACGGCGCTATCAGCGTTGGCTGCGTGGTTGGTAGCCGGTCGGCTGATCGAACCCGTCGGCGAAGCGTTGGATCGAGAGGAACGGTTTTTGTCCACTGCGGCACACGACCTGCGAACGCCTCTAGGCAGAGTCCGCGCGCTGGCCGATTCGGCGATGAGCACCGCTCGACATCTTGAGTCGGGGCCAGCCACCCGCCAGTTGCGAGGAGAACTGCGGCGCCTGGCATCGGTGGTCGAAGAAGCGTCTGACAGTGCCAACGATCTTCTCCTGGCTGGCCGGCTTGATGCCACGCAATTACAAATGCGACAAGAGCCCGTTCGCCTCGATCAGCTCGTAGCCGGATTCGAATCGGTGGTGGCCAATCTCGTAGTTGACACCAGGGGCCCGGTCGAGGTGATCGGTGACCAGCTATTGCTTCGCCACGCCATCGGCAACGTGCTGAGTAACGCCGGACTTCACGGTCGCCCGGCAGCGGGTCCGGCACTGATCGAAGTCTGGGTCTGGGTTCGCGGCAACTCAGCTGTGGTCACCGTTGCCGACAACGGCCCTGGTCTTGGGTCGGGAGATCCGGCCGAGCTCTTTGACCGCTACGCCGAAGGGGTCCAACGAGCGGCTCGAGGAAGTGGACTCGGATTATGGATTACCCGAACCGTCATCGAAGGCCATGGCGGATCGGTTGGTGCGTTCAACAAGACCACAGGCCCAGGGGCCGCTTTCGAGTTGACGCTCCCTCTGTTGCCTAGCAGGTCTAGTCATGAGTAGGCGGACTGGCTTTCCTTCCACGAACCCCCATCAGCCCGAGGTTCCTTGGGTAACCCCAGCACCCGCTCGCCGATGATGTTTTTCTGCACTTCTGACGTCCCGGCGTAGATCGTGCCCGGACGGGCGATGAGGAACGAATCGACCCAGTTGGGAACGGTGTTTGGCGTGCCGATGGGGGGCGGCCCCAGTCCGCCGACGTCGCCCTGACCGAACCCGACCGTGGCATCTGGGCCGGCCAAGTTCATGGCCGCTTCGGTAACCCGCTTGTGATAGTCACTCCACTGGAGTTTTGTGATCGACGACTCCGGACCTGGTGCATCGCCCCGCAGCCGTCGGGTGAGAGCCTGGTAGCCCTGCCACTTCATGATCTCAACGGTGGTGTGGAACCGGGCGATGTCTTGGCGAGTACTGGCGTCGTCGGTTTTGTCGTAGCTGCGGGCCAGGTCGATGAAGTTGTCCAGTTCGGCTCGGAACGGTAGCGACAGCACAGTGGCTCGCACGCCACGTTCGAATCCGAGCAGGGTGTTGGCGACCGCCCAGCCGTTGTTAGTTCCGCCCAGCACATTGTCCTTATGGCAGTGGGCGTCGCTGTAGAACACTTCGCAGAAGTGGTCTTTCCGTCCGATATTGGTGATGGGCCGAACCTCAATGCCAGGCTGGTCCATCGGTACCAGCATGAACGAGATGCCTTTGTGTTTGGGCACGTCCGGGTCGGTGCGGCACAGGGTGAAGATCATGTTGGCGTGCATGCCGGCGCTGGTCCAAATCTTCTGGCCGTTGAGAATCCACTCGTCGCCGTCAAGCTCGGCCTTGCAGCCCAAGTTGGCGAGGTCCGAGCCGCTGTTCGGTTCGCTGTAGCCCTGGCACCACACGTCCGAGCCGTCAAGAATGCGCGGCAGGTAGTGCTGTTTTTGCTCTTCGGTGCCCCAATGCAAAATGGTGTTGCCGACCATGCCGATACTGAAGCCGTCATTGCTTCCCATCGTGGGTACGCCTCGCTGGGCGAACTCCTCGTTCAAGATGACGTGCTCGATGTTTGACAGGCCAGCGCCCCCGTACTCGGTTGGCCAGTTGGCTGCCAGTAGGTTGGCGTCGCTCAGCGTTTCCCGCCATTGCTTTTGCCACTGATGCCGTTCGTCGCCCGACACGGCCCCGATGCCTTCCCAGTCCGACGGCAGATGTTCGTCGAGGAAGTCGTTCATCCGCTGGCGGTAGGCCTCGGTCTCTGCCGGGTAGGTGGGGTCCATACGGCGAGTGTAGATTGCCCGGTCCTGGTGCGTTAAATGACCACCCCTTCGAGGTGGGGGTAAATGACCGACCCCTCCCAGGCGCGACTGCCACCAGGGAGAGGTCGATCACAGGTAGAGCGGAAGTTAGCGTTCGATTACGGCCAAGCCGAACGGATTGGTGCCGGTTTCGACCACGGTTTGCTCGCCAGATTGTCCGTCGATAATCGTCACCTGGGAGGCTGTCGCCCCCGAGTGTGTGATGAACACCGTGCCGCCGCTGGCGACCGCCACGTTGTGGGGAACGGCCACCGCAGTGTCGACCGGGGCGGCGATCTGATTGAGCTTGGGGCCTTGAAGTTGCCAGAGGGCATCCTGGCCACCACCGGCGATGTTGGTGACAAACACGTCGTTGGAGCTGGTCACGAAGATCCCGTGAGCGGCTGGCACGTTGGCTTGTGAGATCAGACGCAGCGTGGCGGCGACATAAACCGATACCTGGCTGGCGTCTTGCGATGCCACGTACAGCCGACCGTTGCGAATGTACAGGTGAGGGTCGCCACCAACGGTGATCCGATTGGTCAGCTGGTGTGTGCGGGTTGAGTACTGCAGCACTTCACCCGACCCGTCGTCGAGTCCCAGAACGGACACGAAGGCATTGTTGCCTTCCACGAAGACGTCGTGGGTGACTCCGCCTCGTTCGATCAAGTCTGCGGGGATGGCGAAGGTGTCGACGGCGGTTAGCGAGTCTGTCTCAACGACGGTCACCGTGCTCGCCGCCGTTCCAACCACCCACAGCATGCCTCGGCTGGAGTCCAGCCACTGGTGGAAAACACCGGCTCCAACCGACACGGATCCGGCCACCTCAAGCGTCTCGGCATCGAGGGCGACGATCGAATCGGAAGCCCGATCGCCAACGAAGACCAGATCGTTGCGCTCGTCGTAGCTCACGTACATCGGCTCGGCGTCGCCAGGTAGGTCAACAGTCGAAACCGACGCGTCGCCCGAATTGACGACCGACACCGTTCCCGAACCTCGGTTGGCGATGACGGCCACAGACGACGAGTCAGGTTGGGCTTCTGCCGGGACGGCCATCCCGGCCAGTACGGCGAGCGCTATTGCTGACAACGCGACAACGGAGCGGAAGCGGCCGGATAGCAGGCGGCTCCACGTCGAGGGCAGATGGAAAGAGGAGGAAGATTGAAGTGGTGGCATTGGGTGTCCTTTAGTCGATGAACCACGCGATGAGACGGTAGCTTCCTCACCATTTCACCTTCATGTGACCCACGACAGCTCATAGTTGAAAGTTGTCCAGGAGTTGAGCAAAATGAGCGAGATCTGTTAGTTGAGCGTTGATTGGAAGGCCCAGCCCGCCTTGTTAACTCATCGTTAATCAAACAGCCCGGCTTCGACCTACCCGTGGCGCATGTTGTTTAATGGACAGATGGGTGACAAAACTCCAATGGGTAGCGTTGCCTTCGATGAGATGACCGGCTTCGGAGGAAGCGACGGCGGTCGCCGCGACTGTTATGACTCCTACGGCGCGTGGTACGACACCGAGGACCCGAAGCGGTTACGGGCAAAAGTTCGCCAAGCCCGCGACGTTTTCCGCACTACCGGAATCACGTTCAACGTCTATGGCGGCGGCGACGAGGGGGCGGTTGAGCGACTGATCCCGTTCGACATTGTTCCCCGCATTCTGTCGGCCCGAGAATGGGATCGCCTGGTCCGAGGAATCGAACAGCGAGTCCTGGCCATCAACGCCTTTCTGGCCGACGTCTACAACCGTCGAGAAATCATCAAGGCCGGCCGAATCCCCGAGCATCTCATCGTCGACAACGCGGCCTACACGCCGCAAATGGCAGGCTTTGTCCCTCCCGGCGGGATCTACACCCACGTGGTCGGCGTCGATCTGGTGCGCACCGACGAAGATGAGTTCTACGTGTTGGAAGACAACGCCCGGATACCGTCCGGGGTCTCCTACATGCTGGAGAACCGCCAGACAATGCAACGCATGTTCCCGGAGCTGTTCTCGCAAGTGAACGTCCAACCCATTAGGAACTACCCGGCCAAACTGCGTCAATCGCTGGAGGCGTGCCCGCCACCGGACCCGTCGCCCCGCGCTGTGCGTGAAGGTCGACCGACGGTAGCTGTCCTCACCCCCGGCTTGCACAACTCGGCGTTCTACGAGCACTCGTTTCTGGCGGACCAAATGGGCGCCGAGCTGGTAGAAGCACAGGATTTACGGATCGTCAGCGGTCGCTTGGCCATGCGGACCACCAGGGGGTACCAGCCCATCGACGTGCTATATCGCCGGGTGGACGACGATTTCATCGACCCTCTCACGTTCCGACCGGACTCGGTGTTGGGGGTAGCAGGTCTCTTTGACGTGTACCGGGCCGGGAGGCTCACGTTGGCCAACGCTCCCGGTGCCGGTATCGCTGATGACAAGGCGCTCTACTCGTACATGCCGGACATCATCGAGTTCTACTCCGGCGAAAAGCCGATACTTCGCAACGTTCACACCTGGCGATGCTCCGAGCCGGATTCGCTTGCCTATGTGCTTGACCACCTGGACGAGCTGGTGGTGAAAGAAGTTCATGGCTCAGGCGGATACGGCATGCTGGTCGGTCCGACCGCCTCAAAGCGAGAGATTGCCCGGTTCCGGGTCACGCTAAAGGAAAACCCCGCGACCTACATTGCCCAACCGACTTTGTCCCTTTCAACGGTGCCGGTGTTTGACAACAGCGGCCTTTCGCCCCGACACGTTGATCTCCGTCCGTTCGTACTGGCGTCCCCCGGCAAGGTCGACATGGTCCCCGGAGGACTTACCAGGGTGGCATTGAAGAAAGGCTCGCTCGTGGTGAACTCTTCCCAGGGCGGCGGCACCAAGGACACCTGGGTGCTCGCCGATGCGTAACCGCCTCTGCATCGCAAAACGGAATCACTCTCGGGTGGTTGGCTGATGCTGGGCAGAACGGCAGGCGGATTGTTCTGGGCATTCCGCTATCTGGAACGAAGCGACAATGTAGCCCGCCTCATCGACGCCGGCCTTGATATGGCGCAATCGCCGGCGTCGGAAGTCGAAGACGTATGGAAGTCCGTCCTGACCACCGCTGGCGTTCATGACGACTACCAGACGGCCAACGGCGGCTACGAGCCGTCAAAGGTCATCAACTTTCTTCTGGGGGATCCCGATCACCCGGCCAGCGTCCTCTCCATGATCGAAGCTGCCCGCAACAACGCACGGATGGTGCGAACGGCGTTGACCCGAGAGACCTGGGAGGCCACCAACGAATGTTGGCTACGGCTGTCCGAAGCGTTGTCGTCACCGGTTAAGGAGAGCGAAACCCAACATGTGCTCGAGCTGATTCACCGGCAGAGCGCACTGGTTCACGGATCGTTGCACGCCACCATGCTTCGCGACGACAACTATTCGTTCTGCCGTCTCGGGACCGCTGTGGAGCGAGCGGCCGCCACAGCCCGGATCGTTGATGTTAAATACTACGTTTTGCTTCCCTCGGCGTTCCACGTCGGTGGCCCGCTGGACAACGCCCAGTGGGAAATCGTGCTTCGCTCGGTGTCGGCCCGTCACTCGTTCCTGTGGCTGAATCAGGGCCAGGTGACGGCGGCTGGCATTGTCGACTTCTTAGTGTTGGACCGGCGGATGCCGCGCTCGCTTGCCTTTTGCGCCCATCGGATCACCAGAAGTCTTAGCCATCTAGACCGCATGTACGGCGAAGATCACGAGTCACGCAAACTCGCCTCAGAGATGTTGGCCAGGCTGGAAGAAACAAGCGTGGAAAAGATACTTGGCACCGGGCTCCATGACTTCCTGTTGGCCTTCGACGCCGACAATGCTCAGGTTGCCGAGCAGATAGCCACCGACTTCCGGTTCTACGAGTAGCCTGCGGCGCATCGCAAGCGGAAGGTACTGACATGGATCTTGAAGTGGCCCATGAGACCGTCTACCGGTTCTCCGAGCCAGTCAAGTACGGACTCCAGCGAATCCGCCTTACCCCTATCGCTGGACCTACCCAGACGGTTGCCCATTGGTCGTTGGCGTTACGGAACTGCCAGGAGGAGGTGTCGTATCTGGATCACTTCGGAAACTCCGTTCATCTGGTCCAGATCGAACCTGACGCCGACTCAATGTCGATCACGGCTTCGGGCTCGGTCGAAACGAATCGAGCCGATGGCGTTATCGGCCCGCTGCCCGGGGCGTTGCCTCTGTCGTTCTACACCACCCCGACTTCGCTGACAGTGCCTGGTGAAGGAGTTCGAGCGCTGGCTGGCACTCTTTCCCAGGGTGACGATCAGGTGGCGTATCTGCATGAGACATCTGCAGCAGTCCGATCCGCCATCGACTATCAGCTGGGTCAAACTGCCGCCGAAACCACGGCTGAGCAAGCCCTGAAGGTCGGTGCCGGTGTGTGCCAGGACCACACCCATGTGTTCGCTTCGGTTGTCCGGTCGGCTGGTCTGCCGGTTCGATTCGTGAGCGGCTACCTCCTGTTGGATTCGGGGGAGTCCCAGACAGCCGGTCATGCCTGGGCTGAGGCGTGGGTGGAAGGATTGGGCTGGGTTGGATTCGATGTTTCGAATGGCATCTCGGTGGACGAACGCTACATCAGGGTTGCGGTTGGTCGAGATTATCTGGAGGCGGCGCCTGTCTCAGGGGTACGCTATGGCACCGGAACCGAGCAGCTGGACGTCGCCCTCGACGTTCAACGAGTCCAACAGTAGAACTAGTTGAAGAACGAGTTGTTAGTAGGGAGCGACAATTGACGTATTGCGTTGGACTGCAGCTTGACTGTGGGCTGATTTTCATGTCCGACACCCGCACCAACGCCGGGGTCGACAATATTTCGAAGTTCCGCAAAACGTATACCTGGGAGGTGCCAGGGGAGCGGTCCATTGTGGTGATGACCGCCGGGAACCTGGCCACCACTCAAACCACAATCGGCCTGCTGGATGAGCGCTCAAAAGCGCCAGCCAATCGACAGCCCAGCCTGCTGCAGGTCCCCACCATGTTTCAGGCCGCCCAACTGGTCGGACGAACCCTGCGAGAGGTGATCACCGAACAGTCCGCAGGCGAAGTCACTGCCAACGCCGATTTCAGCGGCACGATGATCCTCGGCGGTCAGATCACCGGTGGCAAGCCGACGATGTTCATGATCTACCCCGAAGGCAACTTCATCGAGGTTTCCAACGACACGCCGTTCCAACAGATCGGTGAGATCAAATACGGTCGACCCATCCTGGTGCGTTCCTATGAGCCAGGGCTGAGCTTTGGTGACGCCGTCAAGCTTCTGCTCGTGTCGTTCGACTCGACCATCAAAGCAAACGTGTCTGTGGCCCCACCGCTTGACATTGTCACCTATCCGACCGACGCCTTTCGATTCTCACGGATGTTTCGCATCGAGAAAGACGACCCACAGTTCCGGGCGGTGTCCGACGGTTGGGCCACGGCGCTTCGATCGGCCTTTTCGTCGCTGCCCGATTTCGACCTCGATCGATACGCCGACTCAGAGAGTCACTAGCAACACTGCTCCAACCAACATCCCGGCTAACACGAAAATCTCAAACGGTCGACGGTTGATGCGCTGAGCCGCCCACCGGCCTACCAACACACCGGGAACGATCAACACAGCAGTGGGCGCCAACCCAACCACCAGATCCCAGTCGAACAGACCGGCCAGGGCGTATCCGGGGACTTTCATCCAGTTGACCGCCCAAAAGATCGCGGCCGACGTCGCCGCGTAGCTGATCGGGGCCAGTTTCCTGCTGAGCAGGTGAATGGCAACCGGAGGGCCGCCGGCGTGGGCGATCGTCGAGGTGATCCCGGCCGCCACCCCGGCCACCGCTCCCGCCTGCGGCCCGGCCAAGCGCGAGTTCACATCGGAATCGAGTTCCGCGTCGGCCCCCGATCCGAACAGCGCCCGGCCGCGATACAGAGCGAATGTCACGACGATGGCAACAATCCCTGCCTCTACCGCGCCCGGTGAAAGCGAGGCCAACAGAAACGAGGCGCCCGCCACGCCGATGGCCGCCCCGCCGATAACCGGACCCAACACCGGACGGTCAATCGATCCCCGAAGCGCAACCAGAGCCACCACGTCGCCGATCATGAGCAGAGGAAGAAGCACACCGAGAGCAACCGTGGACGGCAAGGCCAAAGCAACGATGACGGTGACCGAAGGGCCGAAGCCGGGCAGCCCACCTTTAGACAACCCGATGAGGAAGGCGGCGACCGACACGGCCACAACAACTGTGCTGGACACCGACGCTCCATCGCTCGATCCGGATGCTCGAGGTCGAGGGTACCGGTCTTGCCCGACTCCAGTTTGTGGTGCGGCTGGATGAACTGCTTCACTTGCGCCATGACGCAGTCACCCGGATCTCCCCATGCAACAGTCGGGGATACAAATGCAACAACCGGGGACACCACCGAGGCGCCGTCGTTCGCCCTTCGATTCGCTCAACTGGCCACCGAGCAGCCGGACCAACCGGCGATCTCCATGCAAGACAAGTCCGTCAGCTTCGCGGCGCTTGACCGCCAAGCTGAACGGGTCGCCCACCTCATGTTGGACCTGGACGTCAAGGCAGGCGATTTCGTGACCATCGCCGAACCAAACTCGGCTGAGTTTCTGATCGCCGGGGTGGCCTGCTGGAAGATCGGTGCCATTCCCCAGCCGGTCTCGTCTAGGCTGCCCGGCCTCGAATTGCAGCAAATAGTCGAGCTGGCCGACTCTGCTCTTGTCATCGGAGCCGACCTGGACGGCAGAACCTGCCTTGCCACCGGATACATCGCCCCGCTCCCTGACGGGCCGTCCCTGTCGGAACGACTTGGCGCTGAAGCCGAAGAAGTAATGTCGCCAGCGTGGAAGGCGCCAACGTCGGGAGGTTCAACCGGGCGGCCGAAACTGATTGTTTCCGGCGACCCGTCGCAGTACCGACCGAACCTGGCCGGGCTGGGCGACGTCATCGGAGCGGCCGCCGGAGCAACCATGGTGGTACCCGGCCCCCTCTACCACAATGGGCCGTTTATCTGGGCGTACCTGACGCTGCTGGCCGGTGGACACGTCCAGCTTCTTCCCCGGTTCGACGCAGAGGCCACACTCGCCGCGGTGCAAGACTCTGAGGCATCGGCCATCTATTTGGTGCCCACCATGATGCAGCGAATCTGGAAGCTGCCGGACGACGTCAAATTCAGCTACGACCTGTCGTCGTTGAAGACGGCGTTCCATTTGGCCGAACCGTGCCCGCCGTGGTTGAAAGACGAGTGGCTCGACTGGTTGGGACCCGACGTGCTTTTCGAACTGTACGGAGGGACCGAAGGGCAGATGTTCACCGTTATCTCCGGGACGGAGTGGCTGGAGCATCGAGGGTCGGTCGGGCGTCCGGTGTCGGGTGAAGCCAAGATCTGTGACACTGATGGAAACGACCTTGCCCCCGGCGAAGAAGGTGAGGTGTGGATGCGGTGGATCGATCGGGACACACCGACCTACACCTACATTGGCGACGCAAGTGAATCGCGTGACGGCTGGGAGTGCCTGGGCGACATGGGTTGGATGGACGCCGAGGGTTACCTCTATCTGGGGGATAGACGCAAGGACATGATCCTGGTCGGTGGGGCCAACATCTACCCGGCCGAGGTTGAAGCCGCCATTGGTTCCCACACCGAGGTGTTGTCTTCCGCCGTCATCGGCCTACCCGACGACGACAAGGGCAACCGCATCCACGCCATCGTTCAGCGAGCGCCCGGGGCCACCCTCGACGAAAAGCAGTTGCTTATGTACTTGGCGGAGCGACTGGTCGCCTACAAACTTCCCCGGTCAATCGAGTGGTCCGAAACGTCGTTGCGTGACGACGCCGGCAAAGTTCGGCGGGCCGCCCTGCGAGACGAACGTTTAGCGGTCTAGCAGTCGGGCCAACTCAGCGGCCAGTAACGGTCGGGCCGGGCTGTCCGGTTCGATGATCTCGAAGTGGTCGACATCGGCCAGGTGCTCCACCCGCAGGCCCGCCTCGAACGCGGCGACTGCATGATCGGCACCGATCGTGGTGTCGTCGGCCCCGTGCAGCACCACCACCCGTTCGGGATCCATGGTTGGCGCCGCCAGACGGAAACGATCCGGGACCTCTTCGGCCGACCCTCCGAGCAGCTCGGCAGCACTGTCGGTGAGGTGAAGGTCAACAATGGGAGCCAGCCCGATCACGCCGACCGGCTGAACCGTGGCATCGTCGCGCCCCAGCGACCACATGGCCAGGTGCCCACCCGAAGAATGGCCGACCAGGACGACCTGATCCGGATCGAGCGGCATGTCTTCGGCCAACGTGTCCAGGTGATCAATGGCGGCGGCGACGTCGTCAAACGTGGTCGGCCAACCTCCTCGGCCACCGACTCGACGGACCTCGATGTTCCAGGTGGCGTAGCCGTCGTCGGCCAACGACTGCGCAAGCGGGCTCATCAGTGTGTAGTCCCACGGCTCCTTCCAGAAGCCACCGTGCAACAGGACCACTACCGGTGACACTTCTCCGGGGTCTTGTTCGGAGGGAACGGTGAGCCAACCGAACTGGGCCGGGTCGTCGCCGTAGCGAATCTGTTGAGGAGCGGCCGGAGCGGTCCCCGAACCGGAGCAGGCCACGAGCATCAGAATCGCCAGTCCGAGGACTGCCGAGACTGACAACGCGGCCGGGCGATGTTTCACATGCGGCCCTCGGCCACAGCGTCAATGACCGCTTCGGCCCGAGCCAGCGTCTCTTCCACATCGGACAGTCGATTGAGGTTGGCCACCGCCCTTTGCATCCGATGGTTGTTGGCCAGCTTGTCTTGATGACGGTGCATGAAATCCCAGTACAACGTCGTGAACGGGCAGGCGTCGTCGCCGGTTCGCTTCCTAGGGTTGAAGCGACAGTCTGAGCAGTAGTCGCTCATCCGGTTGATGTAGGCACCGCCGGAAACGTAGGGCTTGGTGGCCATTCGCCCACCGTCCGCCCACAGCGCCATGCCCATCACATTCGGCACCATGACCCACTCGGCGGCGTCGATGTACTCGTCCGACATCCAATCCAGCACCGCCCGCGGTGCGATGCCGTACAGGTTGGCGAAGTTCGACAGCAGCATCAACCGGGGAATGTGATGGACCCACGCCCTCTGGTTGAGCGCGTCGAAGGTGTCGGCCATGCATGCCATGTCGGTGGTGGCGTCGCCGGTGAACATTGGAGGTAGGAGCCGATGGTGGTCGAGTTCGTTGGCCTCAGCGTGGTCGGGCCACAGCCAGTACAGGCCCCACACGTACTCCCTCCATCCAATGACCTGTCGGATGAAACCTTCGGCGCTGTTAAGAGGTATGTCACCGTTGCGGTAAGCGGCCTCCACCCGGTCGCACACTTCGCCCGGCAGCAGCAAACCGATGTTGAGATACGGGCTGAGAATCGAATGGGCCAGGTGCCACGACTGGCTGGTCATAGCGTCCTCGTACGGCCCGAAGCGAACA
>CALJMD010000462.1 GCA_937981915.1 uncultured Acidimicrobiales bacterium | reverse complement strand
CAGGTTCGAGAGGATGCTTCGTGGGTGGTGAATCAGGTGGCGTCGTCTCGGCGTAGCGAGTTGGTGGTGAATCCGGATGGCTCGGGTTCGTATTCGGTGTCGGGTTTGTCGAGCGGTGGTTTCGAGTTTGATAGCAGCGGTTTGGGGATCGGCGACGGCGCCGGTCAGGCCATTGTGTTGCCTGAGGCTCCTCGCTTTGCCGTGGCTGATGAGTTTCCGTCGTTGGGCCGGCTGGGTTCGCTTGCTCCCCCGTGCGCCACGGTTATTCGATTCGATTCGGCTCTGCTGTTCGATTTCGGTTCGTCCACGTTGTTGCCTGAAACGGCTTCGGTGATCGCTGAGGTGGTGGAGGCGATTGAAACGGTCGGCAGGCCAGTGCAGGTGGTGGGGCACACTGATTCGGTTGGCGGTGATGAAGCCAATCTCTCGTTGTCGCTGGCTCGAGCCGAAGCGGTGGACGCCGCCTTGCGGACTGCCGGGCTTTCGGTCCCCACTGAGGTTGACGGCGTGGGCGAATCCCAGCCGGTGGCCGACAACGAAACCTCCGATGGCGAGGACAGCCCGTCTGGCCGGGCCCAAAATCGTCGGGTGGAAATCGTTATTCCCGAACGGTAGCGCCACGCCGCTCCCCTATTCTCGTTGCCGGGGTCGGGGTGGCGAAGCTGGCGTTTCGTTCGGTTTGGCCGGGCGTGTCGCCCAAGCTTGATGCCCGCTGACTTGTGTGTCGCGATAGAGCGTGTGGTTTCGGTGATGCAGGTCTCGGTGGCAGCGCTGACAAAGCAGAGCCATCTGGTCGATGTCGGTGCGTCCTCGGCCGGGCGCCGACCAGGGCATCAGATGATGGGCGATGCACCGGTCGATGGTGGCCCGACACAACACACAGCCTCGATCGCGCACTGCCAACGCCAAGAACTGTGCCTGGCTGGCGTGTCTTCGAGTCCCCCCGAGCCACAACGGTGCTCCATCGATGCCGGTAACCAGCACCGAGAGTGACGCTTCGCACAGATAGCTATCCAAGACACTCTTAGGTATCGGCCCGGACCCAAGCTGCGTTGGAACAACACCAGCGTCGGGATCGTCAAACAGCTGCTCGGCGGCAACGGTGATCACTACGGCCGGGCGGCCGGCGCCGCTTCCGCATGTCGACTCGTCGCCGGACAGCATCTTGGCCAGCGAATCGAACCGACGTTGTTCAACCGATCGATGCTCAGAGTTGGAACGATCCCGCCCACCGTCGGACTGATACTCGGCGTCGGCCGCCACATTCAGTTGACCCCATATCCGAGCGATCATCTCGTCCGGGCCTTCGATGCCGATACCGGCCAACGCCGGGCGCCCTGCCGCGGCCGTTGCCTCATATCGGAATACTCGTCGGGCCTTCATTTGCCGTCGGTGGCGCTTCTCAACGTCATCGGCGCCGGCTTGTTCTTCCAGATAGTGGTCAACCGTTCGAGCGACCTGATCAGGATTCAGACCGGCAACTGCGTCAACAAGGTCGTCAGGTAGATCGCCGGACTCGCCGTCGGCGGCCTTGAGGAGGGAGTCGATGGCTTCCGGCCCGATTGCGCCGTCGGCAAGTTGTCGGCCGAGTTGCTCGTTGGCGGCCACCGCCGCCGCCCGCTTTGCGTCACGGTTGATGGAACGTGAAGAGGACTGACGATCGGACAGTTCGTTTCGTGCTCGACGCCGGTCGATGCCTACGTCACCGCTAGATCCGGCTCGGTGTGCCGCGGCCAACACCCGCTCGGCGGCAAGGCGGCGTTCGCATCGAGAGATCTGCGATACGGATAACCCATCGGGCAACAACCGCAAGGATTCCACCAACGCGCCGAGGCGAACGCCGACTTCGCTAATGATCTCGCCTTCAACTACCGCCATGCCAATCACAATACATAGGCAGAGTGACAATAACGAACATATGTTCGATATTGTCAAGGACAGGGATGAGCCACTGCTTGTCGCCTATTATCGACCCCACGATGCCCATCATGCCCGACGAGCAACTCAGTGATCTTCAACGGGCGATCGCCACCAAGGTTGTGCTCCAGCCGCTGGAGCAGCTTCCTCGATTCGTGGTTGGAGTGGATGCCGCGTACGCCCCCGACCGGGTTGGCGGGGGAACCGTGGCCTGTGGCGCCGCTGTAGTCATCGACACGAGCTCGTTCGAGGTGGTCGAGCAGGCAACAGCGACCAACCACAAAATGCTCGACTATCAACCTGGCTTCCTAGCGTTCAGAGAGGCACCGGTGCTCCTGGAGGCAATCGCCAAGTTGCGTCGACGTCCGGAGTTGATCGTGTGTGACGGTCAGGGCATCGCTCACCCGGCCAAGGCCGGGCTGGCCTGCCACGTCGGAGTAGCTCTTGATGTCCCGACCATCGGCTGCGCCAAGAATCGTCTGGTCGGTGAGCATGAAACAGTCGACCAAAACCGAGGCGACTCTCAATCGCTTCAGCTCACCGAGACCGACGGCACCTCGACTTCCGTGGGGGCGGCGGTCCGAACCCGCGACCACGTCAAGTGCGTCTTCGTCTCACCTGGCCACATGGTCGATGTTCCGACGAGCGTGGCTCATGTTCTGGCCTTGGCTCCACAGTTTCGCCTTCCGGAAACAACCCGAGCCGCGGACCAGCTCTGCCGAGCTGCACTGGCCGGTCACGAAGGCCGATCAAAATAGCAAGCGCTCGACAGTCCTTGTGACGACTGCGGCAAACCCGGCGGAACCTGCCGGTTTCACCGACCAACGGGCGGTACCGTTATGAGGAGGCGATCGACAGTCAAACGAGGCGGTGGGGGAATGGATCCTGAATACGGGCCGGTAGCGCTAACCATCATCGGGGGTGACCTCATTCTTCAAAGCGAACGCCCGATGAGAGCATTTGGGCCGACGCTACGGCGGACACCATGAGCGAGGCGTTGAACGAAACCGAGATGACTGCAATCGACCAGACTGACGAGGACGAACCCACCAGTTCGGACGACAACAACGACGTGGTGGCTGATAGCCATGCCGTCGAATCCGAGGAAACACCCGAAGCGGCCGATCCCGGCGAAACACCTGAAGCCATCGAACCCGACGAAACACCTGAAGCCGTCGAACCCGACGAAACACCCGAAGCGGCCGATCCCGACGAAACACCTGAAGCCATCGAACCCGAAGAAACACCCGAAGCGGCCGATCCCGACGAAACACCTGAAGCCGTCGAACCCGAAGAGTCACCCGAGCCAAAGGAATCTTCGGAATCGCCCGAGCCGCAAGAGTCGCCCGACGAGCTGGACGAAACACCCGAGCCGGAACCCGACGAGCAGGCGCCCTCAGCCTCCGCCGCCTCTACAGCTTCGAAAGACACAGCAGCTTCGAAAGACACGCCAGCTTCCCAGGACACAACGGGTCCAGCCGCGCCGAGCGAAGCCTCGCCAGGAGTCGCAACGAAGTGGAAGCTCATCGCGGGAGCGCTGCTGCTCGTGGTCGCCGCGGCCTGGGGCACCTTTGAGGCCATCAAGGTCAGAGGTCAACTGGTGGACGGCACGTTACTCACACCAGAGATGTATCTGGCTCAGGTCGTGCCGATCGAGGTCGACGGCGCTGAGAGCCCGTTCACTTTGGAAGAACTCGGGTGGTCGACCCAGTCCACCGATGCACGCACCGGTCGACTTTTCGCCCGCCAGCGTGTCCATACTCCGGTAGAACCATCGGGCGGTCCAGCCGAGAGTCCGACTGTCTTGGCCTACCAGTCGGAGCTGGAGCGGGACCCAACTGCGCCGGTCATCGATAGGACCTGGAAGGTGGTCGAAGGCGAGGCGGGAGTGGCCACCGAAGTGACCGTCGATGGGTCGGACCCGCCGGAGCGGATCACCGTTGCCTCGGTCGCTATCGAGCCCGAGTCCAGCGCGCCACTCAAGGGTTTCATCCAACAGCGGAACCGGGGCAAGGACGGCTGGGAGCTCAATCTAATCAACAGAAATGGTGTCGTCGCCTCCTCGTTCTCGGCCGAGGAAATCGCCGCTCATGTCCGGTTCGACCGGGAGACGGCCACGGTGGAAGTCGTTGAGCAAGCCGAACTCGAGACGTTGCTCGATGAGAAACTTCTCGCCTTCGTCGAAGGCGGGCAGCAGGGTCGATTCGAGCTCGAAGCGACCGAAGACGAGGCGACCCCCATAGTCAAAGCCCGACGACTCAACGTCACCGATGTTCTGACCGAGCCGCAGCCGGGCAAAATTGCCGATCCAGATCAAGCCTGGACCGACGTGATCGACGCCATCAAGTCGCTCAGACTGTCCCTCCCGATAGAGACCGTAGATGGCGAAGACCTTTACGGCGGTGTCGACCCGGCAACTCTCGTCGTCAAGCTGGCCGAGTCAAGAACTCCAAACACCGGCGGCGGCCGGATGACCAATATTCGCAACGTGCTCGACACAACGCGGGGCATCGTCGTCGAACCGGGCGGTGTCTTCGGTATCAATCAGACGGTCGGTCGCCGCACGGTAGAGAACGGTTATGTCACAGCCGGCGCCATCGCCAATGGTGAGCACGTCGAGGCCTTCGGCGGTGGCATATCTCAGACGGCAACCATGTTCCATCAAGCCGCGTACATGGCTGGGCTGACCTTTCCCGAACGTGAAGGCGGCGGTATCGGCGGTGGCCATCAGACATTCGGCCACTCCGAGTACTTCGGCCGATACAACGACTACTACGCCGAAGGTTGGGGCCTCGACGGGCGTATGGATACGGGTCGACTTGGCCGCGGAGTCGAACAGACCGTGAACTGGCCTAATAGGGAAGCAGGCTTCATCAATACGACTCCACACCCGATCCTGGTGTGGACCTTCGACGTTGGCGACCAGGTGGGAGTGAGCCTGTGGTCGGTCGAGCGGGACCGCTTCGGCGTTTACGAGGGCACTGATAGCTGGCGTCGGGGGTCGTGCAACGACTGGACCCACTATCGCACCGTGTATGACATGGATGACAACGTCCTGTTTGAGGACAAGTACAACGGCTTCTACCGGACCCAGGGCCCGACGTGTGCTCTCCTGCAACCCGACGACGAGGACGAGGGCGGCGAGGACGGCGAGTAGCGTCTGCAGAAACTGCCAAGGTGGGTCGCTGGCCTAGATGAGTGCAGGTCGAGCGGCTCTCGGACCTAAGTCGTCTGCATTACGGATTCGTCACTGCGACCGGTGAAATCGCCAATCATGCCTAAAGGCCGGGGCGAGACGGTACGTAGCTTGGCGAGAGATGGACAACCGCGCAACGGCGACCCACGTCGGCCGATCCAGGCCATCATGGCCAGCCACCTTCTTGGTGTGTGCGTTGGTCGCCGCGATCGTGACCAGCCTGGTTGGAGGAGCGCCGACGAGCCGTTCGGGCCCGGGGATCGACGATGTCACCGCTGATCCGATCATCCAGGAATTCGATGAGCTCGGCACGCCGGTCTTTCAAGACGAGATGGCTTTCGGCGAGCTGGACGCGGCGATCGACAGTCAGGTCACCAGGTTGTATCTGGCCTACTTCCAGCGGGAACCGGCCGACGACGGTTTGACGTTCTGGCGGGACAAGCGGAAGGCCGGGACCACCATTGTCAACGTGGCCGACACGTTCGCTGAGAGCCCGGAGTTTCAGAACCGGTACGGGCAAGCCGACAACACCGAGTTCGTGAACCTGGTCTTCAACAATGTTCTGGGCCGCCAGCCCAAGGACGAAGGCTTGGCCTACTGGGCTGGCGTGTTGGATGACGGTGCCACCAGGGGTGCCATCATGGTCGGCTTCTCCGACTCGAAGGAGTTCATCAGCGCCACCGGTACGCTGCCGCCTCCACCACCGCCGCCACCTCCCCCTGAGCCTGAGCCGGAACCGGTTGTGACCGCCACAGCCTCGCAGCCGACAAGCGTTTCAACGTCGACCTCTGTAACCGCGCCGCAACTGCCACGGGGCTACACGCCGACTCCGGTTACCTACGAGCAGGTTCGTGGGGCGCAGGCTCTATCCCGAATTTCGTACCAGTGGGAGGACAAGCTGCGGGGCTGGTCGATTCACTTCCACTCCCCGAAGATCGGATTCCTGGGGCTCACGTGGCCCGGTGATCGCCGGATCGACGTGTATGTGCGGTC
>CALJMD010000461.1 GCA_937981915.1 uncultured Acidimicrobiales bacterium | reverse complement strand
GTCGGCCTCGGGGGTGGTCGGGCCATTGGCCGCTTCCATGATGACCCGGCCCTTGAACGATTTCGCTCGTTCCAACGTCACCTGATTTTCGAGCGCAGCCGGAACTAGGACGTCGACATCGAGCGAGAACAAATCGTCGGTTGAGGCTTCGTCGGCCCCGGGGAACCCGGCCACGCCACCCTGTTCATCGACCCAGGCACGAAGCTTCTCCACTTCGATGCCTTTCAGGTTGACAATGGTTCCGGTGTGATCGGCTACCCCTCGAATGGTGCAACCGGCCTCGGCGGCCAGCAACGCAAAGTGACTGCCGACATTACCGAAACCCTGAACGGCGACCGACAGGTCATCAAGTCGGGTGCCGGTCTCGCCGCACCAGTGTCGCAGGCTGTACAGCACACCGCGTCCGGTGGCCTCCTCACGCCCGATGGAGCCGCCAACGGCGATCGACTTGCCGGTCACGACCCCTTTCACGCTTTGACGAAAACCGGGGGGTGAGATGTTGGCATAGGTGTCCATGACCCAGTCCATGGTTTGACTGGACGTACCGACATCGGGGGCCGGGATGTCATGGTCGGGACCGATGTTCGAGCCGAGAGCGTGGGTGAAACGCCGAACGATTTTGCGCATGTCGTCGGTGCTGAAGTCGGCGGGGTCCAACGTCAAGCCGCCTTTGGCTCCGCCGTAGGGCACTCCGGCCAATGCCGTCTTGAATGTCATCCACGCTGCCAGCGCCCGAACCTCGTCCAGGTCGACATCGGGGTGGAATCGCATTCCGCCCTTGTACGGGCCGAGGATGTTGTTGTGCTGAATGCGGTATCCGGTGAAGACGCGGAGAGAGCCGTCGTCCAACGTCACCGGAAAGTTGACGATGATCTCGTTCTTCGGGTACGAGAGGATCTCCCGGTACGTCGGTTCAAGATCGATCAGATCAGCAGCCCGCTGGAATTGCGCTACCGCTGCCTGGTGAAGGCTCCGTTGCCCACCTGCAGTCATAATGCGTCCCTATTTTGTTCTGAGGCCGATCTCCGTTGACCGGCCTGGAATGATTCGCGTCCCGAAACAACTATCGGCCGAAAACCTCTGCCAGTTTACGCTGTTTGAGGTTGGGACTTAAACCTCACCGAGGGGTGATTACTTCCAAACCACCGGCAAACGGACGCAAAACTTCAGGAACCGATACCGACCCGTCCGGAAGCTGATGATTCTCGAAGATGTTGAGCAGAATTCGACCGACCGCACAGGCGGTGCCGTTCAGCGTGTGCAGCAACACGTTGCCGCTATCGGTCTTCATCCGGCTATTCATTCGTCGGGCCGAGAAGTCGGTGTAGTTCGAACACGACGTCACTTCGCGGTACCGCTGTTCCGACGGCAGCCACGCTTCGAGGTCGTACTTCTTAGCCGCCGGTGCACCAAGGTCGCCTGAGGCAACGGTGATGACCCGGTACGGCAACTCAAGGCCACCGACAATCTCTTCTTGGATGGTGCGAAGCAACTCGAGTTCGTCCCATGACCGATCGGGATGCGAGTAACAAAACATTTCGACCTTGTCGAACTGGTGCACCCGGAACAGCCCGCTGGTGTCCTTGCCGTAGGTGCCGGCCTCTCGACGGAAGCAGCTTGAGTAGCCGGCGTAGCGAACCGGCAGATCGGCTTCGTCGATTCGCTCCTCACGGTGCATACCGGCCAACGCCACTTCGGAGGTTCCGATGAGGTACAACTCGTCGGCCTCCAGCGCGTACACCTGGTTGCGGTCGGTCGGGAAGAACCCGGCCAACTCCATCATCTCCTCACGCACCAGGACCGGGGTGACCACCGGAATGAAACCGTGAGCGGCAATCTTGGACAGCGTCCACTGCACCAGCGCAAACTGCAATCGCACCGCGTCACCCAAGATGTAGGCGAAACGGCTGCCCGACATTCGAACCGCACGGGCCGTGTCGACAATGCCGAGATGCTCGCCCAACTCACCGTGGTTGTACTTCGGTGCCTCCGGGGTGTCACCCACCACCGTTTCAACCCGAAAGGCCTCTTCTCCCCCTTCGGGCACCGAGTCGTGCGCCGGGTTGGGGATGGTGAGGACCAGTTCGTTCAGCTCGCCCGACGACGTCTCCAAACGACCTTCAACCTCGGTGAGGCGAGACTTAAGCTCACCGGCGGCCGCGATCTTCGCTTCCCGTTCAGACGGATCAGCCCGACCGATCTCTTTCGACGCCGCGTTCGACTCGGCCCGAAGTTGCTCGGTCTCGGCCAACGTCTGACGGTGTTCGGCATCGACAGCAAGAACCCGATCGACGGACGACGACTCAACACCCTTGGCGATGGCACGCTGGCGGTAGGCGTCGTCTTCCCTGAGTCTTTTGAGGTCGATCATGGGATGGACCCTAGTCGATTTAGACCCTGATCAGAGCGGCAAAACGCACTTGTCGACCACCCGCACGATGAGCGCTACCAGTTGGTATCGAGCAGCTCACTGTCGGCGTTGACTCGCTCGGCGTTGTCCTTCAGCAGGTAGCCCATCACGGCCGCCGCCACCGATGTGCTCATGAGGAAACCCACCGGTATGAGTACCAGCAGGAACAACACGATGAGGAAAGGCCCAAGCATGACCGAAGTATACGCCGTGGCATGATGACCTGGCCGATCCTGCCAGCTCGACTAACCGTCGGCCAGGTAGGCCCAGGCTTCGATCTCCACCCTGGCCCCGAGCGGAAGTTCCGCTACTGCCACCGCCGACCGGGCCGGGCGATGATCACCGAAGAAGTCGATGTAGATGGCGTTCATCTCGGCGTAGTCATCCATCGAGACCAGGAAGATCGTGGTCTTGATGACGTCGTTCAGCTGCGCCCCACCGCTCTCCAGCACCGATTTCAAGTTGGCCAGCGCCTGGGCGAACTGCCCGGCGAGCGTGTCGTCGACCAACGCACCGTCGACAATGCCAACCTGACCGGAGGCTACCCGCCACTGACCGGCGGGAAGAATTGGAGTGTAGGGACCAACTGGAGTAGACACGTTAGGGACTCTAGCCAAAGAACGCCACAAGCCGCCTGACGGCGGAGACAACCAAGAGCACGGCTACAAGCCGACCGGCCACGCCTCGCTGAAACCGTGAGCCCGCCACCCGGCAGCCGCCACCGCCGCGAACACCGCATCAGACCCGTTGACCGGGTCTCCCTCACCGTCCATCAGCTCCACGGAAATTCGCGGCGTGTCGATCGCCCGCAGCACCCCGAAGCTGCGAACAGTGAGATCGTGAACGAGCCCTTCAGCGTCGACGGCCAACGATTCGCCGGTCAACCACGACCATGCCATATGAGCGGCCCCGATGCAGTACGACCGAAGAACAACGGCATCGAGCACGGGGCCACACGCCACCGAGACGTGGATCAGCGGACCGGCGTCATCGCCGGTCGTGACTGTGACGTTGGCTTCCGCCCCGTCGGGAGATCGAACGACTGTTGTGGGCTGATCCTCGTTCTCCGCGTCGGACAGGGCCGACAACAACACCAACGCTTCGACCCAGCCGGCTCCCCGAACCCGAGCCGACGTTGGTGGGCCTACGACATCCACCTCGTCAACGGTCAGATTGGCCAAACCGGACAAGTGAGGGTTGGCGGCCAGTCCAGCGTTCACGGCATCGACCACGCCTGGCGTGCGGGCAACCCGCAGAACACCGGTGCCGTCGCTGGAAACGCCACCGGCCACCGGCGGGCGTTTCAAGCCGAAACGGGTCACGTCCTCACGAGATGCCAACGCCAGTACCGAGCGGCCGTGACGGTCGGCCAACCGGCGCGCCGCCTCACTCACTCGAAGCTCGTCGGCCTGACCGTTCGAGCCGTCACCCTGGCCCGGATCGCCCGTCGACCATTTAGCCCCGAACGCACCGCCGTTGGCTTCTACCGCGGAGGGAACACCCCCAGGTTCGCACCACGACGCGTCGGTTTCGAGGTACGCCCCGTCCACCCACGTCGTCTTCAGCCGAGCCGTCCACTGTCCGTCCGGGATCTCGATCGGCCACGATGGCGCCACCGTGGTACGCCGCCCCTGGACCTTTCCGGCCAGGCGTCGGGCTTCAGACAGCGACTCCCCCACCACCCAATGACCGTCTCCGTCGGTGACCGCAACCAGGCAGTCAGCGGGCGCTGTGTCGGCGGCGAAACCGCCAAGGCCCACCGGCACTTCGGCGCTTACCACCTGATCGGTTCGGCCCTCCAGCCCGGCTCGGAGCGCGGCTGCGGCCAGATCTCGGCCGGGCAAGGTAACCGCGGTTTCTGTTGCGCAGGCCGCTTCGATGATGGTTTGCCACCCGGTACAGCGGCATAGGTGAGCGAGCAGGCCCTGCTCCACGTCATGTCGATCAAGGACCGGTACGGCCGAGCCACTGCTCTCTTCAGCCCCATCTTCGGTGCGA
>CALJMD010000460.1 GCA_937981915.1 uncultured Acidimicrobiales bacterium | reverse complement strand
TGTCGTTTGGGCTTATCGCTACTTGTGCCCCCCGGCCAAGCAGCGACAAGAACCTATCACAGGAAACAAACTTTCACCAAAGTGAAATTTTGTTCACCTGTGTGGGCGGCTACTGCAATGCCATTACTCGTCGTCGGGGTTGTCCACCGAAATGACGAGTACTTCACCGGTGCGGGCATCGACCTCGACGGTGGTTAGCCGCGCGAATTCACTCGGATCGTCGGCGTCGGGGATGGAGAAAGAGACACCCCACACAGGAAACAGCCGGAATCCTTGCCGAAAGAGGCGGGCTTCGGCTTTCTCTGGATCGAAGTCGATGTGTTCTCTGGCAATTTCGACTGACTCCTCGCGGGTGATCTCGATGCCGTTGCCCACGGTAAGTGCACCGCTGAAGGCAAGTCCGAGAAGGAGGAAGCAGGCGACCACAAAGAAGACGGCTCGCCCGTCGAACGAACGGAGGCCCGCTAGCAGGCCTCTTCGCCTCGGTCGGCTGCCGGGGTCTTCTGCGCCAGTGGGGTCTGTTGATTCCACTGGAACCGCCGACTCTACGCCACTTGGGTCTGATTGCGCTTCAGCCAAAACGACCAACCTCTCATGATCAGATAGCCGACCACGTGGGTGATGGCGACGAACGACAGCCACCAGATTGTGTGGCGCCGGTCAAGCTTTAGTTCCCGGGATTCGGTGAAGGTGAGGCCGAGCGCCAAGAGGAGCAGCAGCCAAAGCATGCCGACATCTTCCCGCCCGAACAACATCATCAGTCCCACTGCGGGGAGAGGTTACCCCGCTTGTGGTTGTTTGCTCAACTTTGTGGGAGTCGGCCGGGCTGGGCGTGCCGGAAATCTCACCCGCGACGGTTGCTCCGCAACACTACGAAGCGTACCTTAAGCTACATAACGTAGTGCAAATGGAATCGAACGGGCGACATGTCATCCGCTCGACAACAAGAACAAGTGGAGACCCAAAATGAAGAGACTGATTGCTGTAGCCATCGCCGCGGCCTCACTACTGGCTGCCTGCGGAGGCGACAGTGGCGTGGTGCCCGAAGGTGCCGATGTGACCCTTCGAAACACCCTGGAAGAAGACAGCCCGGAGATCGCGTTCCCCGCTCTGTTCGAACTTCCCGACGACGCCTTCGACGAGAACGGAACCGTCTCGTTCGAAAGCTCAGAGTTCACGGCCGCTCTCGCCCAACCAGGCACCCCGATGGGCGATATCAGCGGACTCTATGACATCGACATCAACGCCGACAGCATTGCGTTCACACTGCTGCCCACCGCGGACGACCCCTTCTGGGTCAACGTCTTCGGCGTCTTCCCGGCCGGAAAGTTTGATCGTTACTACCTCACCTTCTCCGAGCCTCACGGCATCACCAGTGGAACTTCCAGCAACGAGTCCGTCTCGCTGCGGGTCGACTCCGACACCGTTGCCGTGGTGGAGATCAGCGAAGGCTACGACATGAACCCTGGCATGGAGTTCACCATCGATCTCGAATAAGAGCCTGACTGCTCCCAAGCAGAATGGAAACGCCCGGGCAAAGTGCCCGGGCGTTTCTTGTGTGTGAACCCAGTCAGCCCCAGCTACTTCTCGGCCAGGAAGTCCTCTAGGGAATCGTCCATGGCCTGCAACCACGGCGTGTGGTGGGCTGGAGCCTCGGTGCCAGTAAAGGGCGATGCGTGCCCGTTGTCGCGGTACGACATGATGTCGGCCTTCTTGTGGCCTTTCCAGGTCTTGAACATGGCGTCGATCATGTCGGTGTCAATGTCGGGGTGGTCGGTGGCCTCGACCAGCGCCTTGGTGTAGGCACCCTGGAAGTCGATGAGACCGTAGTCGTCGGTGACTTCGCCTTCGAGCGCCACGAAGTCTGCCACCCACTGTTCCTGCTCGTCGGCGGACGGCAGATCGATGCGACCCATGATGACATCTCGGGCGTACCAGGCCTGAGCGTCGAACATGTTGAACGTGTACCACTGGTCCTGCATGCCCAGGTAGAACACGTTGTTGTTCGGCTGGAACACCATGCCCTGATACAGCATGTCGCAGGCCAACACGTTGGCTGTTTTCAACTGCAACTCCGGCGCCATAAACGGGAAGTGGTGCAGGTAGCCGGTGCAGGAGATGATGGCATCAATGTTGGTCGAGGTGCCGTCGGTGAAGTGCACCGTCTTGCCTTCCACCCGATCGATACCCGGTTTCTCCTGGCAGCCCTCTGGCCAGTCGAAGCCCATCGGGCCGTGGCGAACCGAGAACGTCACCGATTTGGCTCCGTACTTCCAGCATTGCGACCCGACGTCTTCCGCCGAGTAGCTGCCGCCGATGATCAACACGTCCTTGTCGGCGAACTCCACTGCATCTCGGAAATCGTGGGCGTGCAGGATGCGGCCAGGAAATGACTCGTAGCCCGGGTACTGAGGCATGTTCGGAGTGGAGAAATGTCCGGTGGCCACCACCACATGATCGAACTCCGATGCCGACCTCTCACCTGATTTGTGATCGTCGACGGTGATGGTGAAGCCCCCTGACGGGTTGGCCACCACGCTCTGGACGCTGGTGTTGAACCGGATGTAGTCCCGCAGCCCGAACTTGTCGGCCCGCCCGGCGATGTAGTCGTACAGGACGGCGCGGGGTGGGAACGACCCGATCGGCCGGCCGAAATGTTCGTCAAAGGTGTAGTCGGCGAATTCCAGACATTCCTTGGGTCCGTTCGACCACAAGTAGCGGTACATGGATCCGTGTACCGGGCCGCCGTGCTCGTCCAACCCGGTGCGCCACGTGTAGTTCCACAGTCCGCCCAGGTCCGACTGCTTTTCGTAGCAGACAACCTCCGGGATCTCGGCACCATTGCGTTTCGCAGTGGCAAAGGCCTGTAGCTGCGAAAGCCCGCACGGCCCTGCACCGATGACGGCTACTCGTGTCATGAACGTCCCCTTTGACTTCTCGTCTTAACGTGTCTTCGGCCGGATAAGCCGTTGAACCGTGCACCCCCATCAGCGCACATCTCTGTGTGAATGATCCAACACGATAGTGGCGGCGTGGCGCGGGACTCAAAAGCCCTCAATGTCGGCCGGGATCTGCCGACGCGTGCCTCATCTGAATTAGCAGGCCCGGGCTGAGAAGTCGCCCGGGAGAAAAAGAGAGCGAGATGGCTGACCGTCTACCGTCGCCGGGCTGGTATGAAGACCCTTGGAATGCATGTCGACCACGCTGGTGGGACGGCACACAGTGGACCGAAAACGGGCGTCCAGCAGTTCAAGAGGAGAACGAGCCTTCGTTCCTGACCACTGCCCTGATCGGCTATCACAAAGCTGGCCTTGACCGAGGTGTCGACCATCGCTCCTGGTGGCAGATGAGACGGTACCTGATGCCGGGGGGAGCTCTCGTCGGCTTGGTAGCGGTAGCGTCGCTGTTCTCGTTGCTGTCGGCGGAACAGCCACCGACTCGTCTGGCCAATCGGGACGCGACGGTCCAGGTCTCGGTGCCGGTCGCTCCCGAACCGATTGCCGTGGACACCTCGCCGACGCGAGCTGCAACCGACGAGCCGCTGAGAGGTCCGACGTCGACGTCGACAACCGTGGCACCAGCGTCCTCGTCGTCGACGGTCACCACGGAGCGGGTGACGACAGTGGCGCCTTCTACCACTGTCGCAGCCCGCCGAAGCACCACGTCTCCTCCATCGACGACAGTCAAAAAGGCCAAGGCTCCGAGTACGGCGGCCAAGGGTGCGACATCAAAACCTGCAGCCAAACCCAAAGCGTCGTCAAGTACGACAGCGGCGCCCACCACCAAGAACACGTCGACAACAACAGCCGGATCGGCGGCTGAGTCAACATCGACTACCGCCGCGAACAAACCGGCGACGAGTGAACCGGTAGTCAGTCAGCCAACGTCTACGACCGCTGCGCCGCCGACAACAGCGGCTCAGGTCAGCTCGACCACTGCGCCCCAGGCAGCTCAAGAGTCTGAAGGTGGCACGCCCTAGTTCGTCCCGGCAACGCCGTAGTCGGCGACCTCAGCCTCTCACCCTGGTCTTGTCAGGATCGTAGAACGGGAAGCGAACAACCTCGGCCGGGATCCGCTTTTGGTGACCGTCGAGCTTGCCGACTTCAACCTCGGTTCCCAGTTCGCTGTGTTGCACCATCATCCGGCACAGGGCGATGTTCTTGCGCAGCGCCGGTGAGATCGTGCCGCTGGTTATCTCCCCGACCTGCTGACGTCCAATGAACACACCGTCGCCGTTCGCGCCCGGTTCGCCTCCGTTCAGTTCCAGCCCGACCAGGGTTCGATGGGGGTTGGCTTTGCGGGACACAAGCGCATCGCGGCCGATGAAGTCATCGGGTTTCGATTTCAGCGGCACGGTGAAACCAATGCCGGCCTCGTAAGGGTCGGTCTGGTCGCAGAACTCGTAGCCGGCGAAAATGAGGCCAGCCTCGATGCGGAGAATGTCGAGCGCCTCCAGCCCCATGGGTTTGATGCCATGGGCTGCGCCTGCTTCGAACACGGCGTCCCACACTTCGGGGGCCTTTGTCGGGTGGCAGAAGATCTCGAAGCCGAGTTCACCGGTGTAGCCGGTGCGTGACACCACTATCGGAATACCTTGCGGGCCGCCGACCCGTCCGATGGTGAACCGGAACCAGCCCAACTCCTCGAGCGTGGGTTGCGTCGGTGGTGTCCACACCACGTCGGCCAACGTGGCCCGGCTGTGCGGACCCTGAACCTGAATGTTGTGCAGCTCGTCGGTGCTGTTGCGGACCCAGGCTCGCAAACCTCGTTCGGCCGCCTGCTGTCGAAGCCACAGTCCTGAGGCGTCACTTCCCCCAACCCACCGGAAGTTCTCCCGGGCCAAACGGAAGATGGTGCCGTCGTCGATCATGCCTCCGGTGTCGTAACACATGGCGGTGTAGGACACCTGCCCGTCGGACAGCTTGCGGACGTTGCGGGTCAGACACGTTTGAACCAGTTC
>CALJMD010000459.1 GCA_937981915.1 uncultured Acidimicrobiales bacterium | reverse complement strand
GGTCAGCGCCGCCACGCCAGCCGCCTGAGACGGTCCGGGTGGCATGAAGCCAGCGTGTTTGCGAACTTCGCCAAGGTAGTGGAGCAGCTCCGGGTCGCCGGCATAAAAACCGGATCGGACCCCGGCCAGATTGGACCGTTTCGACAGCGAGTGAACGGCCAGTACACCCTCGTGACCAAACTCTAGGATCGTACGGGGGCGACCGTTCCACGTGAATGCGATGTAACACTCGTCGGACACAACGGGTACGCCGTGGGATCGACCCCACTGGGCGGCCACTTCCAAATCGTCGATCCCGCCGGCCGGGTTCCCTGGAGTGTTTACCCACAAACACAGAGCTCGAGCAGCATCGGCCGGGTCGATGGCGTCAACCCGGATCCTCCACTTCTCGTCGACCGGTACCGCCACCGCTCGACAGCCGGCCAAAGTGGCCCCCATGGCGTAGCTGGGATAGCTGACAGCCGGGTAGAGCACCGTGTCTCGACCCGGGGTTCGAAGCTTGAGCCAATGTGGCAGACCGGCCACGAACTCTTTGGAACCAATAGTTGCTCGAATCCCTTCCGGGGTCAGGGCGGCAGCGCCGTCTAGACCGACAAAGGAATTCAACCAGTCGGCCGCCGCTCTTCGGAACTCGATGGTTCCGATCGACGGTGGATAGGAACGTTCGGACTTCGACGATGCCATGGCCTCCAAAACAGAGGCAGGAGGGTCATCAAATGGTGTGCCGATGGACAAATCGACCGCGCCACCCGGGTGGCGTGCGGCTTCGGCCTTAATGTCGTTCAGTCGGTCATAAGGATAGGGCGGGGGTACGAAGCCCTCGGCCGAAGCCTGCGCTGACGGACTGATTTCGGACTGGGTCACGGGAGACTCGCTCGTTGTCGTTGGCCAACAGTTCGTCGGTAAGCCTAGGTCGTCGAAGGTGGCCGGCGGTGGTAGCTCGAAGTGCAGTCGATCCGACCGGGCGCCTGTCTCAGGATTGGCTCGGGCTGTCGGACAGCTTGGTGACAATCACGTCGGATAACCGAAGTGCCGACGCGGGCTCTAGGCGAGCCACAACTCGCATACCGTCCTCTTGAGATTCTTCGTTAAGAACTTGGCCTTCTCGATGGGTTGCCGCCAGCAGATCACCGCGAGCCCAGGGAACAAATAGCTCGTAGATCTCGGTCATCGCTCGAAGAGCGTCGCCTAATGCGTCGAGCAGATTTTCCACGCCCTCACCGGTTTTGGCCGACACCGCTACGGCGCCGGGGTGGCGACGAATCAGTGTTTCAGCATCAGGGGCAAGATCCAGCTTGTTAAACACCAAGAGTTGCGGTAGTTCTTCCGCGTCGATCTCGGCCAGAACCTCACGGACGGCGTCAATGTGCAAGTCGGTGTCGATCGCCGACGCGTCGACGACGTGAACGAGCAAATCCGCCGACGCCGCTACCTCAAGGGTTGATTTGAAGGCCTCAACCAGCTGGTGAGGAAGCTTGCGGACGAAGCCGACGGTGTCAGTCAGCAGAATCTGCTCGCCACCGGGCAACTGAAGCTTTCGGGTGGTTGGATCAAGCGTGGCAAAGAGACGATCCTCCACTCGAACGTCGGCCCCGGTAAGCCGCTGAAGCAGCGACGATTTCCCGGCATTGGTGTAACCAACGATGGAAACCGTTCGATACGGAGATCGATGGCGAGCCTTTCGCTGGTTGTTGCGGCGAGCGGCAATGGATGCCAGGTCGCGCTCCAACTTGTGCATTCGGCGTACCAGGCGGCGACGGTCGACCTCGAGCTGAGTTTCACCCGGGCCCCTGGTACCGATGCCACCACCCTGCTGGCTGAAATTCTTTTTGTTGCGTAGTCGTGGAAGCCGATACCGGAGCTGAGCCAGTTCGACTTGAGCCTTGCCTTCCGCCGAAGTGGCGTGTTGAGCAAAGATGTCGAGGATGACGGCGGTTCGATCCAAGGCCGTTCGTTTGAGCATCTTCTCGAGGTTGACCTGCTGCCCCGGGCTCAGTTCGTCGTCGAAGACAACGGTGTCGGCGTCAATGGCCTTGGACGAGTCGAGGATCTCCTGAACCTTGCCGCGGCCCACGAAGGTGGCCGGGTCAGGTCGGTCCCGCTTCTGAGTGATTCGTTCCAGCGCGTCCGCTCCGGCGGTGTCAACCAGGAGTGCCAATTCATCGAGCGAGGCGTTGGTTTCGGCCTCTGTTCGTCCGGTGGTCGTCATGCCAACCAGGACGATTCGTTCGCGAAACGCCCGGTCGAGAAACCCGGTCTCGGCGCCGCCAAACTCTCCGAACGCCCCGCGGTGATCGCTCTCGGTCGAGCCGTCGGCCCACCTCAATGACGATTGCTCGGCGAACTCGTCGAAGTCGATCTCAGCCCCACCTTCCGTCTTCAGTTCTGAAGTTTCGGTTGGTGTTCGATCGTCAGTCAACGAGTACCTTTCCGATGTAGGTCGAAGGTCCGGTGAGATAGATATCGTCACCTGCCACGTCAACAGTAGCTGAACCACCTGGCATGGTCACAGTGATTTCGGGTCCAGCCTGACCGAGGTCATGGGCAGCCCAGGCGGCAGCGCAGGCACCTGATCCACAGGCCCGGGTCACACCAACCCCTCGTTCCCAAACAATCAGATCCATGGCGTCGGATCCCGTGACCTGCACACAGTGGACGTTCATTCCGTCCGCAAACTCAGACTCGATCTTGGGGCCGACGTTGGCAATATCGATGTCGGCGAGGTCGGGAAAGAAGGCAACGAGATGTGGGTTACCGAGATCTACCGCGACTTGATGCTCTGGGGCAAGCCCAACGGCGTTCCATCCAGTGGCTCCGTGCGGACCCTGTAACGCCGGTCCCATCGACGCCTTGACCATCCATGTCCGGCCGGAGTCGGGCCAAACCTTCAGCGTTCTAACTCCGGCATCGGTAGTAACGGTCAGGCTGAAGTCACTCGTCTCCCCGACCTTCATTTGATGCATGGAGATTGCTTGACCCAGACAACGGAGCCCGTTGCCACTAATTTCAGCCCGTCCACCATCGGCGTTCCACAGCACCATCGACCATGTATCGGGACTCCCGTCAACCGGGCGGGCAACAATCAACCCGTCTGCACCGAAACCTGTGTGACGATCACACCAAGCTTGAGCCTCACGGGTACCGGGCTCGGATTCGGGAGCCAAGGCGATCAAGAAATCATTCCCGAGGCCGTGGTGCTTTACCAGCGCTACTTCAGTGTTTGCGAGCACGCTCTTACTGTAGGTCCTTAAGACCGAGGCGATTCACCGCAGGTCGCCCCTAGCTACGCAAATAGATCAACGAAGCCGATGGCCACGACGATTGCATAGACCAAGATGGCCAGCTTCACCAGCGTTATCAAGATGGCGATCAAGCGTCGAGTTCGACGCTGTTCATCAACGAAAATCTGGCTCGCCGGCTTGGACGCCGCGGTGATGACTTCAACCCGCGAGGACGGCAACGGTGGTTGATCAGCTGGGTGATCGGCGCCGTCAGTCTCGGACTCCTCAGCGGTGACCGTGGCCCCCGAACCAGGGTCCTGATCTGCCGTTTCGGCGTCAGCAAGCAACTCGGCGGCCAGCTCTTCGACCAATTCGGCCAACAGCTCGGTGGTGGGCCGTGATCGCCAGTCTTCCTCACGTGGGTCTTCGCCACCCGAGGGCCACCGTCGAGGTGATACAAGCGTCATGCCGCCTCCGCTCCCACCGTCGGTGAGTCCTTGGTTTCAGCGTCAATCGACATGCGAAGGCTGGACGACACGACAGCAGCGTCGGGAACCATTCCGAGCCGCTTCGGCTTGTGCCACTTTTGGCGGCGGCCGGCAACAATTGACGAAAGTGCGCCAGCCAGCACGAACAAGTTGAAGTAACGGAAGAACAGAAGCTGAGCCGGTGCGTACAACAACACGTTGCGGCGCTCGCCGTCCATGACCGCTGCGAACCAGGTAGTCGCCATCTGAGTGATCAAGGTGAAGCCGACGGCAGCGGTGAGAATGCCGGCGTTCCCGGTCAGGATCGAAATAATGGCGAAGAGATCGGCAAGCGGGGTGAAGGGAAGCCACACCATGTCGAGCGACATGAGCCCCAGCGCCCGGCGTCGATAGCGTTCCCCGCTCTCGGAGTCGCTCGTTGATCGGTGCCGCCACATAACCTGCAGCGTCCCGTAGGTCCATCGCATCCGCTGCTTCCAAAGGGTTGCGATGTCGACGGGGGCTTCGGTCCAGGCGATGGCATCGGGGATGTAACGAAGTCGCCATCCAGCGGCCCCCATGGCCACCGTTAGATCGGTGTCTTCGGCCAGCGTGGCGTCGGGTACCCCTCCTACCTCGTTTAGCGCCGTCTTGCGGAACGCGGCGACCGGCCCCGGCATGCAGGCCACTGCCCCGAGAGACTCCTGTGCCCGTCGCAACAACGAGCACTGCACCATGTATTCGACGTGTTGCACCTGGGTCAAGAGATTGGCGGAACGATTGCCGACCATCGGGTAGCCGGCCGCCGCACCGACCGATTCATCATCGAACGCCTCCATCAGGCGACGAACGGCAGTGGCATCAAACATCGTGTCGCCGTCAACCAGAATGCAGAAGTCGTGGCTGGCG
>CALJMD010000458.1 GCA_937981915.1 uncultured Acidimicrobiales bacterium | reverse complement strand
TGATCATCACTACGTGACGTCCGGTCTGGTCGTCTTCGGATCGCTTCAGTTGCTGGAAACGTTCGGTCTGCCACTTCAACAGCTCGTCGGTCAACCCTTTGAACGTCTTGCCAACCATCACGAACTTGTCGGTAGTGGGGTCTCGGGCACCGAGGTGAAGGTTGGATAGCCAGCCCTGTCGTCTGCCATGGCCCCACTCAGCACCCAAGACAACCAGGTCAAGGGTGTGAACAGGCTTGATCTTGAGCCAACTCTTGCCACGGCGACCCGCTTCGTAGGCACCGCCCGCCGCTTTGATCATCACTCCCTCATGGCCGGCTTTCACCGCGGCGGCGAAGTGCTTCTCGGCCGCCGTTGCATCAGCAGTCATCAGGCGGGGGATGGCCGCTGACTCAACTTGGCTTCGGGACAGCAGATTGTCCAGCAGCTCAATTCGCTCGCTGAGCGGGTCGTCGATGAGGCTGGTTCCGTCGAGGAACATGAGATCGAAGAAATAGGGTCGAAGGCCCGAAGCGGATTCATCGTCGGTTGCTGCGGTTCCGAACGTACTCATGGTGTCCTGGAATGCCTGAGGTCGGTCGTCGTCACCGAAGAATCCCAGTACCTCGCCATCGAGCACGGCTGATCGGCAGTCGAGCTTTTCGACCACCTGTGCTACTGCCGGTAGCCGCCCGGTGACGTTGTTCAAGTTTCGGGTGTACACGGCAATGTCCGCGCTACCCGAGCCTTTGCTGTTCCGGGTTAGATGAACCTGAATCCGGGCGCCGTCAAGCTTCCACTCCACAGATGATTGGCCCAGCGATGACACAGCGTCGGCGACGTTTTGAGCCGTGGACGCCAGCATTGGCTGGATCGGCCGGTGCACCGTGAGATCAATGGCGGACAGCCCGTCGTGTCCCTCGACGAGGGCAACCGTGGCCGCCTGTCCGAGGTCGCCTTGGAGCATCACGGCTCGTCGTACAACAGCGGCTTTCACGCCTGCCGCTTTGGCAACGGCCTCGGTTACTACACCGCTTAGCGCGCCCTGCCGGGCATCGCCCGACAACACTCGGCGGACGTAGTTGGCGGTTGGTGTGTCACAACTTGCAAGAAACGTTGACAAGGTCGCAACGCGTCCGTCAACCGAACCTTCGCCGGTGATGGCCGCCAGGCGGTCAACGAGCTCATCGAGGTCGGCTATCGAGACACCGCCACCAACATGATTGGTGGTTGCAGTAGCGGTGGTGGCGGCCACGGTGGCCCAGCCGACGCCGATAGCGCCCTGTCGGGGTGCGGCGAGGAGAAATCCGATGGCCGGCTCAATTTCATCCGGGTCGAGTCGGCGCAGCACGTCGGCCACTAGCTCGGTTTTCGTCTTGCGACTAGATGTGGCCCGTAGTTGTTCAGTCAGGTCGGCCAGGACCCGCAACTCGGTTGGTGACTGCTCGGTTGGTGACTGAGTTGAACGACTCTCATTTGAGCTCATCGCGTGCATCGATCCTGGTTACAGTCGGTTGCATGACCGGTAGCGGAGACAATCGTCGGGCAGGCCAAAGCCATAGACCCGATGGTAGTGAGGTAAGCATCGAGGTTGTCGACCCTCAGTCCGATGGCGCCTTAGGGGCGATGATCTCCTACTTCGACGAGTTGAACGAGCGTTTTGACGGCGGCTTCGATCCGGGGGACACCCTTGAAGTTGACGCTCCCGGGTTCCGCCCGCCGATTGGTGTTTTTCTGGTAGGTACAGCGACGGGCATCGCCGGCATCGAGAAGCACCGCACTGAAGCAGTGGCGTGCGGCGGGGTTCAGGTCTTAGAGGACGGTGCTGCCGAAATCAAACGAATGTGGGTGTCAGAAGCTTGGCGCGGAGCCGGCCTCGGTAAGCGAATGTTGTTGGAGCTGGAGGAGCACGGGCGGCAGCTGGGGAACGGTGTAATACGGCTCGACACAAACAGTGCGTTGACCACGGCCATTGCCATGTACCGTCAGGCCGGCTATCGGGAAATTCCGCGCTACAACGACAATCCATTTGCCAAACACTGGTTTGAGAAGTCGTCAGCCAGCTGACATCGACCGCTGGCTATCCTGGGCTGTGCTGCGTGAGGCAGCTTGGTAGTCGAGTGAGGGGACTGGACGATGGGCATCGGGCGAAAGTCGGGGGTGACCTATGAGAACAGCGGCGACATCGTCGTCATTCTTGACGAGGCGGGCTCGGAGTTAACGTCACTGAACGCTGTCGGCTCCATTGTTTGGCATGAGCTTGACGGTCATCGAAACGTGGAGCAACTTGCAGCGGACCTCCTCAACCGGTTTGAGGGTGTGACGGCGGAGGAACTGGCCGTCGACATTGAACTCTTCGTCGGTGAGTTAGCCGAAGCGGATCTCGTCGACATCGATCGGCCCGAGGCGGATGCTTGACGTTGACCGACTGACCGTCGTCTACCAACGACCCCGGTGGCCGTTGCGTTTCGTCGTCAAGACCGCAGCGGATGAAGATCACACGGCGCTCACGGACGTATCGCTGGGAGCCGATAGGGGAGAGGTCGTGGGCATCGTTGGACCCAACGGCGCAGGCAAGTCAACCCTGCTCAGAGCGATTACGTCGCTGGTCGCTCCCACGTCGGGTGAAATCCGATTTGACGGTGTGCCGGTTGATCCCACCTCCCATCGTCAGCGGGCCAGCTTCGGGCTCTCACTTCCTGACGATCGGTCGTTCTATTGGCGGTTGACGGGTCGACAAAATCTGGAGTATTTCGCTGCGCTGGTCGGTCTCGATGCTGACGCCGCGGCCAGTCGTATCGATCAGATGATGACCGACCGCAAGTTGGCTCACCGCGACAAGGCACTGTTCGGCTACTCCTCAGGAATGTTGGCACAGTTGGGGTTGGGTCGGGCACTGCTCCACGATCCGCCGCTACTTATTCTTGATGAGCCGACGAGGAGCCTGGATCCACTGGCGGCCGAAGAGTTCTGTGCGCTTTTGCGTGATCAGGCAGCTGACGGCAAAGCGGTTCTGTTGGCCACCCATCGCTTGGAGGACGTCGTGGCCGCCTGCGACCGCGTCATCGCCTTAGTGGAGGGACGGGCTGTCTGGTCAGGTTCGGCGTCGGAGATCGACGGTGATGTGTCCGGCCTTGGTGCCCACTTGCGTGACATCGTGGCATCGGTCGAAAGCGGTGGGCTATGACTGGAGTAGCGTCGTTGTCCGACATCGCCCCGGCCGGGTCGCACTGGCGTCGAGTTGTGGCCATGGCCAGGAAAGAGCTGATCACGCTGTCGTCGTACCGGTTCGATCTTCTCTTGCGGATGATCGAAATCTGGTATTTCGCTCTGTCGTTCTACTTCATTGATCGCTTCGTCGGAACGGTTGACCTGCTGGCCGACATGGAAGGCGGCTACTTCGAGTTCATCCTCATCGGGTCCATCGTGACTAGCTTTGCCCGTGTCGGCCTGTCGTCATTCCCGGCCCTGATCTCAGAGGAGCAGGATGACGGCACGCTGGAAATGACGCTAACCACGCCCACCCCCACCTGGGTTTTGCTGGTCGGCGGTTTCGCTGTGCCGGTTGTTTTCTTAGTGGTGGAAACCGTGCTGTTGGTCGGGGTGGGGCTGGGAATCTTCGGTTCGGGCGTACCGGTGATGGGCCTCCTGCGATCAGTCCCCGTTCTGCTCCTGACTGCGCTTTCCTTCGTACCCCTCGGCGTGCTTGGGGGAGCCTTCATTGTGTTGGCCAAGCGAGGCGACCCGTTTTCGGCCATCGGAAATCGTTTGGCCATTTTGTTGTCGGGGGCGCTGTATCCGTTATCGGTGCTTCCCGGCTGGCTGCAGGACGTCGCAATGCTGGTGCCGTCAACCCACGGGGTCACAGCGGTACGGCATCTGGCGCAGGCTGACGGCAGGTTCAGCGAGGTTATCGGCGAGATGATGATCCTTGCCGTCTTTGTCGTCGTGGCGTTGCCGGTGACGTTGTTGATTTTTGAGCGGGCGCTCGGCGTGGCCCGACGGTGCGGAAACCTGGGAACGTACTAGCTGGAGCGCAGCGGCGATCAGCGTTGACGAAACAGCGTGAACGCTTGGCCCAACAACTCGGCCGATCGATCAAGTCGATGGGCCGGGTCCGCAGCGTGTAGGAGCTCGGCAGCGGGTAGTCCGGCCAGGGCGGCCATAGCCGGAAGGTGCCTGCGCAGCACCATAGGAAACGGCGGTATCGCGAGCGCTCTATCGAGCACGGCTAGATCCCCCTTCTTGAGTTCGGTTAGCGCACCTCCTCGGTCGTGGTGTCCGACGACGACAAGTCCGATGAGTCGAGCCGGTTCGGGTGTGGGCGCAACGTTCTCGAGTCGAACCCGCCTGCGGTCGTCGAGACCATCGATCGGTTCGCCGATCTCACCGCAGTAGGCGGCCTGGTCGGCCGGTACGACTGGCTTGCGTTGGACTCCGGCGACAGTCATTTCGGATACGTCGACGGTGGCAAGATCGTCGCCAAGCAATGACAGACCGCCGGTGACTCCGGCAAGCGCCGCCGTGGACTTTCCCTGCCCACTTAGGCCGACGACAAGTACGGCTTCGTTTCCATCGGCCAGGGCGGCACCGTGGGCCAGTAGGCGAGTTGGAGTGGCCATTGCCAGCGCAACGCCGAATTGCATCAACGCTCCAATGGGCTTCAGGTCGGCTCCCGGGCGTGGGTCGAAGCGGACGGTAACGTCTGGACCCTCAACCACCGCATCATTGGGGCCCTCACCGAGGTTCAAGATGGCGCCGCTGTCCGTCTCGGTCAGCTGGCATCCCTCAATCTGGTGCCATACGTCGTCGGCTAAAGCGGTCAGTGATCTATCGTCATCTGCGGTCCGCTCTCGCACCTGAAGCCGAACCGAGTGTGCGCGTGGATCGGCCTTTCGACTCCCGAAGCGATTGTGAACGAGTTGGGTGATTGCTGCACTGGCTGTCTCGAAGGTGACGGCGACACCGCCCAGATCGATGGTCTCAGTTGTCCCGCTGTCGGTGTCGATTGCTTGGCCCATAGCAGCAGTCGTCTTTCGGTACCTGGTGTTTCCTACGCCTGGCTTACGTGATTCCGCCAAAAGGCTAGCCCGGCTACGATCGGCTGATCGACCCGACCGATCAGACCAGACAACCGTTACGAGACCCCGACGCCGTTGCCGCGGTACTGCGGCGTCGACTGGCCGAGGATGGCGAGTTGGCGATGCCGGTTAGTGGATCGAGCATGGGTCGCGTCATCTCTTCGGGTTCAACCGTGACGGTGGCGGCGTCGGGAGAACCTCGTGCAGGTGAGATCTGGGCGTTGGTGGACGATCAGGGGCTGATCGTTGTGCACGTCGTTCGCCACGTCACCGATGATGTTGTGGTGGCCAGAGGCCGCTCCAACGATGTCGATGATCAACCGGTGCCTCGTTCCCGATTGATTGGCTTGGTGGCGAGCGCCGTTGACTCGTCCGGTGCTAGGACGGCGTTCGGGACACGATCCCGACTCGTATATCGAAGCCGGTTGAGAGCCCGCGGCGTAGCCCGAGAGATCCTCCGGATCTTGCGACAGCACTGAATCCACCGTCATTGCCGTAGAAGAGCGTCATAGGTAAATCGACACATGTGGTCGCGGTTGGGGGCCCGTGTAGTACATTTATTCCAGTAGGAATTGTGTCGCATTTGACCGTCGACACACCACTTTCCAACGCCGTCCATCATTGAGGGGAAGAGCTATGCAGTACGAACGACCAGCCATTACCGACCAGATGACCGTGTCCGGCTCGCTTAATAACCGTGGGGGCAACGGTAAAGGCAAAGGTAAAGGTAGAGGCAAACGGAAGAACCCTGGCAGCCGAGCCAGCTAGGTTCTTTCCCACTCCGGGTCGTCAGACCTGTCGAGTGACCATTTCGTAGTAGCGATGCCGACTTTTGTCGGCATCGCTCGCGTTTTGCCTGACCTCTGGAGGCTCGGTGCCTTGGTGATAGAGGCGGCTGGCCGGGTCGGAGAAATCCCATCGTCCGGCGCCCCTCAGTCGGCTATGAAGACTGTCGAGCGCTGTTTCTCCGACGGCTCGGCCCGAAGCGGATGCTGTGTCCCGGGCCACGGCTACGGTGGCCCGCCGGTTGCCGGCTACGGCGTCGATGGCGCGCCGAGCGGCGATGTGGCGCCCTGATGTCAGCTTGTTCGAGTCGGGTGGTAGCTGATAACCGAGTGTTAATGATGATCGATCGAGTGCATGGCCGATTAGCCGTCGCACCCCGTAGCGCTCGGCCCTATTGGCCACGACGCCCCAGTCAAGACTCTTAGCGTCGCCGCCGGTGAGAACAGCGATGTCTCGTAGCTGATCGAGCCTGTTGGCACCGCCGAGGGCACAATGCGTCGCAACATGTAGCAGTTGGTCTTCGGCCGCTAGTACCGGCACGGTGTTGTCGTGAGACACGATGGTAGTCCGGCGCTCGATAATGGATCCGATGTCAAAGTCGATCGCCCGCCTGGTGCGTCCGAGCGCCACCAGCTGCCAATGGAGGTCGAGGGTGGCACCGAATCCGCTGAATGGAACTTCGCCGACTAGGTGAGTGACGTAGGCCCGCCAGTTCTGGTTGATCTCGTCGAAGCCGTCGGCAATGAGCGCGGCTGCGGCATCTGCCATTTGTGTCGGATGAACCAAGATGTCGAGATCGTTGAAGGTGCGCAGATGAGGTTCGGCCATGGCGGCTGCGATTGTCTCGCCTTTGATTACCACCCAGTCGAGACCGTCGAGGGCCTGTGCTGCAGCTCTACGGGCTCGCAGCACCCGCAGCCGGGTGGCTCGGTCGTCGGCGGCCAGCGCAGCGAGATAGTGCCCTGCACGTCCGTTGAGCTCGTGTCCGCTGTCGAGGGCGACCTGCACCAGTGAAAGAGCCAGCCGGTGGCGCTCGACCATCTGAACGTATCGCTCGCTTTGAGCGCCGTCGAGGGGGCCAAGCACTTGCTCCGGGTCGGGTGCGCCTCCTGGCTGGGCCAGTTCGACTAGTGCTGCATTAAGTGCTTTGTCGATGTTCGATTGTTGTCGGCGCATTCCCCCGCCTATGCGGCAACCGCGTCGTTCCCACTCGGACGTAGCTTTGAATCTAGCCCGCTAGGTTGTCTCTCGGTTCGCTGTCACACCGGTTGAGTAGTGTCCGCGTTCATGGACACCAACGTTGTGATTGTCGCGTGCTGCCTAGTTGTGTTGTCGGGCGCGTTCGGTTTCGCTATTGCTCGAATACGGCCGATATCAGACGCTGGCGACGGTCAGCGGACGCAACAGGCCATCGAGCAACTCCGGCAAGATCTCCAGGGGCAACAGGCTGAGGAGTTCCGCCACGCCGTCGACTCTGTTGTGTCCCTGGCATCATCCAAGCTGGGCGATCAGTTGGCGGCCGGCAAGATGGTCATTGATCGCGAACATGACGCGGTGGCCAGCAAAGTCTCCGACGTTCAACTGGAACTTCGACGGGTCGGCGATCTTGTGACGGCCCTGCAAAAGGAACGGGCAGAGCAGGCTGGCCAACTGTCCACCGGCCTGGAGCAGGCAATGAAAGTCACTTCCGCGCTGGCCGAGACTACAAGTTCTCTTCGCCAAGCCCTGGCCTCGCCAAAAGCTCGCGGGCAGTGGGGCGAGAGGATGGCCGAGGACGTCCTGAGGGCAGCGGGCTTTCTCGAAGGGACAAACTACGTCAAACAGACCAAGCTCGACTCAGGTGGTATACCCGACTACAGCTTTCCATTGCCCGGCGATCACGTCGTGCACATGGACGTCAAGTTTCCGGTGGACAATTATCTGCGCTGGCTGGAGAGCGATGACGGCGCCGACAAGGCCAAGTTCGTCAAAACCTTTCAGCGCGATGTTCGCCAGCGGGTCAAAGAACTAACCGAGCGTTCCTACATCGAGCCGGGGGTGACTGTCGACTACCTCTTGATGTTCGTGCCGAACGAGAGTGTGTACGGCTTTCTCCACGAACACGATCCGAAGCTCATCGACTTTGCGCTCGGCCACAAAGTCGTGCTTTGTTCACCGACTACCTTGTTCGCCGTGCTGGCCATCATCCGCCAAGCCATGGACAACTTTCTTGTCGAGCAGCGAAGCCACGAAATTCTCGCCGCCCTGTCCACCCTCCGACAGCAGTGGGAGAAGTGGGGAGAGCCAATGGACAAGATGCGGCGAGGCCTTGACTCGGCACAAAAAGCATTCGAAGAGCTTTCCGGCCCGCGGACTCGCCAGTTCGAACGGTCGCTTGAGAAGCTTGAAGCTTTCAGAGACACCGAAGATCCGACCGAGGGCGGTCGGGTGCTGCGGCGGGTGATCTAGACCGGCCACAGGCGAATTTCTGGCAGCCGCCCGACCCCGGTTCCGGTAGTCTTGCCGCTGTGAGCCGGTTTTATATCACCACACCCATCTACTACGTAAACGATGCGCCTCACATCGGACACGCCTATCCAACGGTGACCGCCGATGCAATCGCTCGTTGGCACCGCATGTTGGGCGACGAAACCATGTTTCTGACCGGCACCGACGAGCATGGGCTCAAGATCCAGCGGGCCGCTGAAGCGAACGGTGTCAGTCCCCAAGAACAGGCTGATCAGACATCGCAACGTTTCCGCGATGCTTGGGAGCTGCTGGACATTTCGAATGACCAGTTCATTCGGACAACCGAGCCCCGCCACCACACGGCCGTTCAGGAACTTCTGACGCGGGTCAAAGAGAACGGTTTCATCGAAAAAGGCTCCTATGCCGGCTACTACTGCGTGGCATGCGAGGCGTACTACAACGAAGACGATCTCGTGGACGGAACCAACTGCCCGATTCACGAGCGCCCAGCCGAGTGGTTTGAAGAGGACAACTACTTCTTCAAGCTTTCGGCTCTTGAAGCCGAACTGCTCGACTGGCTGAATTCTGACACCGTCTTCCCTGAAGGTAAGCGAAACGAAGCGCTCGGCATCATCAAGTTGGGTCTGGAAGACGTCTCGATCACCAGGACCTCCATTGATTGGGGAGTTCCGGTGCCATGGGACGACGACCACGTCTTCTACGTGTGGTACGACGCTCTCATCAACTACGCGACAGCGGTGGGATTCGGTGCCGACATCGACGAATTCAATCGCTGGTGGCCCGAAGCACATCACATCATTGGCAAAGACATCCTGCGCTTCCACTGCGTCTACTGGCCGGCCATGCTGATTGCCGCCGGCCTACAGCCCCCCAAGCAAGTGCATGTCAGTGGGTTCCTCCTGGTGGGAGGAAAGAAGCTTTCTAAAACGGGGCTGACCCAGATAGCGCCAGCCGATCTGGTTGAAGACTTTGGGGTGGATGGGTTTCGCTACCACTTCCTCCGAGACGTGTCCTTCGGGCCTGACTCAGAGTTTTCCTACGAGCAGATGGTGTCGCGCTACAACTCCGACCTGGCCAACACATTGGGCAACCTCTTGTCACGAGTGACGACCGTCGTCCACAAAAAGTGTGGTGGCGTCGGGCCGACTCCCGACCCCGAGAGCGAACTGGCTGCCGTGGCGGCCGAAAGCTACGCGGCGTCAGCCGCCGGGTGGGACAAGCTTCAGGCTCCCGTCGCCCTTGACGCCGTCTGGAACCTGTTGCGGGAGACCAACGCCTACCTGGAGCGCAACGAGCCGTGGAAGATGGATGAAGGTTCCGACGAGGTGGCCACCGTCATGGGTGATGCCTTGGAGGTTCTGCGGTTGGCCGCCATCTTGGCCAGCCCGGCCCTTACCAGGTCATCGGACGCCATCTGGACTGCCATCGGGCTGACCGGATCGCCGTCCGACCAACGACTTCCGGAGGCCGCCTCCTGGGGCGGCTATCCCGGCGACCTGGAAGTCATCAAGGGGACCCCATTGTTCCCAAGGCTCAAGGCCCCCGACGCCTGAACCAGCCGGCCGACGGCGTGAGCCGGGCCGCCCTGAAACTACCCCAGACGGAGGCCGCAATGTGGTTTGACAATCACTGCCACCTAACCAGTTTGAAGACCGATCCGGCTGAAGCGGTCAACGTTGCTGCCGAGGCCGGAGTCTCGCGGCTGCTGACAGTTGGCTGCACAGTTGAGGACTCTGCTCGCGCCATCGACATCGCAGCGAGCTTCGACAACGTGTGGGCTACCGCAGGCGTTCACCCGCACGACGCCAAGGACGGAGTAGACGGGTTGGCTTCACTGCTGGACCACGAAACCGACGGTGTCCGCAGCGTTGTTGCGGTCGGGGAGTGCGGGCTTGATTATCACTACGATCATTCGCCTCGCCAACAACAGGCGGACGTGTTCGCCAAACAGATCGAAATGGCTCATGAGCGTGATCTGGCCCTTGTCATCCACAGTCGGAGTGCCTGGGACGACACCTTCGCTGTTCTCGATCGGTGCGGGATCCCGGATCGAACCGTCTTTCACTGTTTCACCGGCGGGCCACAGGAAGCACAGGAAGCGCTTGCCAGAGGCGTCTATATTTCGTTTAGTGGAATCGTGACGTTTCCGTCTGCGCCGGAGTTGCGGGAGGCCGCCTCCATCACACCGCCCGATCGGATTCTGGTCGAGACCGACTCGCCGTATCTAGCGCCGGTGCCCCTGAGAGGCAGCGCCAACAAGCCTGCCAATGTTGCCGTGGTCGGCAACTTTCTCGCTGATCACCTTGGCACCGATGTTGACGAGTTCGCTGCTGTCACGACTGCGAACGCCAATCGTCTCTTCGGCCTCTCCAGTGATTTCCAGTGATAACGCAGACTGACTCGCAGCGGTGTTGACCAGGACCCGAATCCGGGAGTTGCTCGACAGTCACGGCTTGAGTCCGAGTCGGGCGTTGGGCCAGAACTTCCTCTGTGATCCGGCCATGGTCGACAAGATCGTGCGAACCGCAGGTGTTGATTCGTCAACATCAGTGGTCGAGATCGGGCCCGGATTGGGTTCGCTGACCTTAGGTTTGTGTCGGGCCGGCGCAAAGGTGACGGCGGTTGAGGTCGACCGATATCTCCTTCCGCCGCTTCGAGAGGTAACTGCGGAGTTTCTGGAGAGCGGGCAGTTGACCATCATCAATGCCGACGTCCTCGAACTGGACTGGTCGTCGGTTCTGGCCTCGTCGCCTGCGTGGTCGGTGGTGGCTAACCTTCCCTACAACATCGCAACACCGCTGATCTTGGATCTCCTGGCCGACCAGCCTGCGCTTGAGCAATGGGTGGTGATGGTGCAGCGGGAAGCGGGCGAGCGCCTGGTGGCCGATGCCGGTTCGCGTATCTACGGCATACCTTCGGTGTTGCTGGCGTTTTGGGCCGAGGCGCGGCTGGCCGGCTCGGTTCCCCCCGATGTGTTCTTGCCCCGTCCGAACGTTGATTCGGTGCTGGTCAAGGTCGCGCGTCGCCCCACGCCGGTGCTACCGGGTGAGTTCGATCACTTTGCCCGAGTCGTTCGCACCGCTTTCGGTCAGCGCCGCAAGATGCTCAGGCGCAGCCTTTCAGCACTTCCGACATCGGTGTTCGACGTCGCTGCGATCGATCCAACCGCCCGCCCGGAGCAACTGTCGTTGGACGACTGGGTGCGGCTGGTGCAGGCCGTCATCTCACTTCCTGATGAACTCGGGTAATACGCCATGGCTGGTACCGTTGCCACGTGATTGATCACAATGCCCGTCACTTGGTCACGGCCCCGGCAAAGGTCACGTTGTCACTGAAGGTCACCGGACTGCGCGACGACGGGATGCATCTGATTGACGCTGAGATGGTGACAGTGGATCTGGTCGATGAGCTGGAGATTATCGAAGGGTCCAGTGGCGTGATGGTGCGAGGGGGATCCGACGATGTGCCGTTGGGGAGCGACAACCTGGTGCAGAAGGCGTTGGATCTGGCCGGGAGAACGGCTGGGGTTACGGTCACGAAACGCATCCCTTCCCAAGCCGGCCTCGGGGGTGGTTCGGCTGACGCCGCGGCGGTGCTCCGGTGGGCGAAGTTTGATGATGTGGCGGCAGCGGCGACAATCGGGGCTGACGTTGCCTTCTGTCTCGTCGGCGGTCGGGCCCGAGTGACCGGTATCGGTGAAGTCGTCACGCCGTTGCCGCCGGTTGATATGACCCTGACGTTGTTGACCCCACCGGTCGGATGCCCCACTCCCGCCGTCTACCGGAAATGGGATGAAATAGGCGGCCCAACGGGAGCCAATGGCAACGATCTGGAGGATGCTGCCCTGCAGCTTGTGCCAGAACTGGCCGAATGGCGCGACGCGTTGGGAGACGCCAGTGGGCTGACACCTCGCCTAGCTGGCAGCGGTTCCAGCTGGTTCGTGGAAGGCTCGTTTCCCGGTAACGGGAGAGTGGTGTGTCGAACGATCCCGTCGGTCTAGTTCGGCGGTGGATCGCCGAGTGCGACTACGCCGAGTTCGACCACTCCGATTTGGGTCGCAAAGCAGGTTGCCGGGGGCGTACCACGGAACCTGATGCCTTCTAGGAGGCAGATATGGCCGATGGCCGTGTTACTTCTTGTTTCGCCGCTGAACGCGGGTGCGCTTGAGCAACTTGCGGTGCTTCTTCTTACGCATACGCTTACGGCGCTTCTTGATTAGCGATCCCATGAGGTCTGCGAGACTAGCGGGTCGGACCATGCACTACCACCGTTGTGGCCAAACAATCTGAGATCGCAACGTCGTATCGGCAGGTTCTGGCATCGACGCTGGAAACTGGCGAGACTTTGTGCCGGTGGGGCGCTAGCGTGAGTTCATTACCCATTCGCGGGTAGTTCAACTGGCAGAACACCAGACTTTGAATCTGGGGGTTGCAGGTTCGAGCCCTGCCCCGCGAGCAGCGTTGGCATAGTGGTTCCACAGGTGAGGCTGGGGGCCGAAGGCGTGGACCTACGGCGGTGCACGGCGTCGCATGAGCGGCCGAGACTCCTTTTGCAGTGATTCGCGCCGTCAGCGTGTTTGTTGTAGGTTTAACGTCCAGGTGCTCGTGTCGATTAGAAAGTTACTATGACCGTCCGCTCCCTGTCCGCCTTAGTTGTCGCCACCGGTGACGGCGCTCCGATGCGGTCGGCCCGCCCCAAGCCGATCCATATGCTCTGTGGGCGGCCAATGGCCTCCTATGTTCTCCGTTCGCTTGGCGCAGCAGGAGTGTCGGATGCCGTCGTCGTGACCAACCCCGATGGGGGTCGGGTATCGAAGCGACTACTGGAAGACGCACCTTCGTATCGTTTGCGTTTTGTCGAACATCCGGCCGGGCTGGGCACGGCCGATGCTGTACTGGCTGGCGTAAGTGCGCTGGACTTGTTTGAAGACGACGCCGATCTTGTCGTCCTGCCGGCTGATTTGCCGCTGATTCGGCCTGGCACCATCGAGAGACTACTGGAAAAGCACCGTTCGTCCGGGGCGGCCTGCACGCTGTTGACGGCGTCTTCTGATGTGGTTGATCCGGTTCTCGATCGTCAGCGGGCCCTTTCCGGTTCGCAGTCGGGCACTTCGGCCACCACGAGTGCGGTGAGCCGGGACCGCCGTGGACGTGTTGTCGCGGTGCTGCCTCGAGAACAGGTCGAGGCGGACGAGGCGGCAGCCGCTGCTGCTGACGCCGCCAATCAGGTGGGAGAGTTGGCTGGCTCGAGGGTTGATCGTGACCCTGACACGGTGCGCCTGTCGCGCCGCAATCGAGATGCCATCCGTCGGGCAATGGAGTCCGATGCAGAGCCTGTTTCTGCCCCGATAGAGTTATCGCTGGGCATTTTGTGTATTCGGAGCGGTCTTCTGGCTCCTGCGCTTCGACGGTTGAATCCCAACCGGTTTCCGGCCAGCCGTAGGTTCCGTGAGCCTGTGGTAGAGCAGTCGGTTACGGTTTCCGACCCGGCCGCTCCTGTGTCGTTCGAAGACGTCATCTCGGTGCTGGCGGCTTCTGGCCATCCGTGCGAAACGGCAGCGGTTGCTGACGCTGAGGACCTCATTGCTGTTGACAGTCGCTTGCAGATGGCTGAAGCCGAGGCGGAGCTTCGGCGCCGAACCAACCGGTTCTGGCTGGAACGCGGCGTGTCCATGGTCGATCCGGAGCGCACCTATCTCGACGCGACGGTTGAACTCGGCATGGACGTGACGTTGTTCCCCGGCACGATTCTCCAGGGCAACACTGTCATTGGCGACGCGTGCGAAATCGGCCCGGATGTACACATGGATGGCTGTCGGGTTGGCGAAGGTTCTCGAGTGGCGACCACCACGGCTGCTCGCGCCACCGTCGGTCGTGACTGCATTGTCGGCCCGTTTGCAGCGTTGGCACCGGGATGTGAGATCGGGGATGGGACCGCAACCGGACCGTTCTATGCTGGAGAGAGCACGGAGTAGCAGTCGCGCACGACTGGGCAGAACGGGAGATCCTCAGACGTCCCACCTGATCAATGGCATGTGGGCGCCATGAGTTTGTCTTTGCTCGTTCATCGGGTGCACGAGTTGGGAAGACATGGAAGTAGTAACGACTAAACGGCTTCACCTGTTCTCGGGGCGTCACAATCAGGAGTTGACTCAGCTCATTGGCGCCAATCTCGGTATCGAGGTCACCGAGGCAAACCTAGGAGAGTTCGCTAATGGCGAGCTTCACTGCAAGTTCTCTGAGTCGGTTCGCGGCTCCGATGTGTTCATCGTGCAGAGTCACGGCGAAACGGACGGTCGCTCGATCAACGACTCGATTCTCGAGCACCTGATTATGGTCGACACGGCCAAGCGGGCGTCAGCGAAGCGGATCACAGCTGTGATGCCGTTCTACGGCTACGGCCGTCAGGATCGCAAAGCTGAAGGACGGGAGCCGATCACGGCTCGCCTCATGGCTGACCTGTTCAAGACGGCGGGAACATCAAGGCTGGTGTCGATCGACTTGCACAGCGGCCAGGTGCAGGGATTCTTCAGCGGCCCGGTGGACCACTTGACGGCGATGCCGGTGCTGGTGGATCGTCTCCGTCAGGAGCAATCAGATCTCGTCGTGGTGTCTCCTGACGCCGGACGAGTGAAAGTGGCCGAGCGATACGCCCAGCAACTTCACGCCGACCTGGCAATCGTCCACAAGCGACGAGTGCAGGGGGCCAAAAACGTGGCTGAAGCCAAGGACATCGTTGGTGAGGTGTCGGGGCGTCACTGCGTCTTGATCGATGACATGATCGACACCGCTGGGACAATCTGTCAGGGTGCCGAGCTTCTCATGGAGCGGGGCGCCGCCTCCGTTGTCGCCGCGGCAACCCACGGCGTGTTCAGCGGCCCGGCTATTGATCGGCTTAAGAACTCGGTCCTGCAAAAAGTGATTGTCACCGACACACTGCCCATGCCGTCGGAAAAACGCTTCGAGAACCTCGAGATCTTGTCGGTGTCGGCGGTTATCGCCGACGCAGTGCGGGCCGTGTTTGAAGACACGTCGGTCAGCAGGATCTTCGATGGGCAGAACCAGCAGTAAAATCGTTTGATCGGTGGCTATGAGAAGTCGCCGACGATGCCGTAGCAGGGGTGGGTCGATCTTTGATCGGCGGTATCATCGTCTGTTGGCGTCGATCGGTCGCTGCGACCTGATCCGCCTAACGCCCCCGGGCCGTGTGGCGAACAAACCTTCGTTGACACGCACTGGCAAGGACTGAAGAGAACCATGAGTGAAACTGTTGTCAAAGCTTCAACCGGACGAGACCTTGGGTCTCGTGCGTCGCGACGGATGCGCAACGAGGGCCAACTGCCCGCCGTTGTGTACGGCAGAGGTAAAGACCCTGTTGCCGTTTCGGTGGAATACACCGAGCTTCGTGACGCGCTGAGCACTGACGCCGGCCTCAACAAGCTGCTGACGCTTGAGATTGACGGCACCTCGGAAACGGTTCTGTGCAAGTCCGTACAGCGCGATCCCATCAAGAGGATGGCCACCCACGCCGACTTCATTCGGGTCGATCCGGACGTTCCAGTTCTGGTGAAAGTTCCGATCCGTTTGGTCGGTGACAGCACGGCTGTCACCAGTGTCGGCGGAATGGTGGAACAGAAGCGTTTCGAGTTGGAGATCGAGGTCGCCCCGGGCAACATCCCGCAGGTGATTGAGGTCGACATGTCCATCATGAGCCTGGATCGTCGAATTTCTGTGGCCGACCTGGATCTCCCTGGCGGAGCTACCACCAGCCTCCCCGACGAGATTTCCATCGCCGCTCCGGTTATTCCGCGGGCCGTCCTTCAAGCCGTTGAAGAGGGCGAAGAGGGCGAAGAGCTCGAGGGTGAAGAGTCCGGTGAGGGCGCCGATGGCGACTCCGAGGGCTCGGATGACTCTGACGGTGGCGGCGCCGACGACGGCGAATAGCCCGCCGTCTCGAGAGCGTATATGTCGGCGTTTTCCCGCCGCTTGGGTGATCCCAAGCGCAAGGGCACCCCGGCCGACTACCTGATTGTCGGACTCGGTAACCCGGGTTCGGAGTTTGACGGCACCCGACATAACGTCGGTGCTGACGTCATTGTTGAGCTGTCGGCCAGGGCCGAGACGCGCCTGCGCAAGACAAAGGCTCGGGCGCTGGCCGCTGGCGTTTTGATGAGCGACAAGAGAGTTGTTCTTGCCTTCCCTCAGACGTTCATGAACAACTCGGGTGAATCGGTCCGACTGTTGGTTCGCAGTTTCGGAATTCAAGAACCCAGCCACATCATCGTCGTTCACGACGAGCTTGACCTCGATGCCGGGCGCCTCCGTCTCAAAGAAGGCGGTGGGCTGGCTGGGCATAACGGGTTGCGCTCGATCACCCATCATCTGGGGACGACGGAGTACATCCGCTTGCGGATCGGTGTCGGCCGTCCACCGGTGTCCCAGTCGGGCGCCGACTACGTGCTCCGTCGACCGGGCAAAGCCGATCAGAAGATCTTGACCGACGCAGTCCAGACTGCGGCCGACGCCTTGGAGATGTTGGTGGACGTCGGGGTTGAACCGACGATGGCCCGCTACAACCGCCGCCAGCCCCCAACCGGCGATGGCGCCTGATACTCGACTCGACCTGCACCGCCAAGCCGATGGCTCCACTGCCCCGGACGTCGTCTCGAGTGGCATTCACCCCTCGGGTCAGGGGAAGTAGCCACCTAGGCTCAAATAGTGATCTTTCGCCATCTAGCTCAGCGCCTCGCACGAAGCGATCAGTTTGCTGCCGTGGTCGGACGAACGTCCGACGTGGTGGCCGTAGCCGAACCGGCGCGCGCCGTTACGTTGGCGGCATTAGCCCTGGGAACCGAACGCCGACCGGTCCTGGTGGCCGCCCCGACAACGGCCGAAGCCGATCGCTTAGCCGACGATCTAGAGCTCTTTCTCGGTGAGGATGAGGTAGCACGATTCCCCGCCTGGGAAACGCTTCCGTTCGAGCGCATCAGCCCTTCAGTCGAGGTGATGGGCAGACGGGTTGAGACGCTGTGGCGGCTTCAGCACCCCCACCACCGGCCCGCGGTGGTTGTTGCCCCGTTGCGGGCACTGCTCCAGCAGTTGAGTCATCCGGCCTTGGACATCGAACCGATTGTCGTCGGCGCTGAGGACCAGGTCGATACCGAGCAATTGAGCCGACAACTCGTCGACTTCGGTTACCGACGCGAGGCCCAGGTCGAACACCGCGGAGAGTTCGCAGTCCGAGGTTCCATCGTCGACGTATTTCCGTCCACGGCTGACGGTCCCTACAGGATCGATCTGTGGGGCGACGAGGTCGATCGGCTCTGTGAGTTCACCGTCGCCGATCAACGGTCGACCAATGATCGGGCTGAGATCCAGATCTTCCCGTGCCGCGAGGTACTCATAACTGATGAGTTGACGGTCAAGGCTGAAGAGTTGATGGCCAGTGAGCCGTGGGGCCGTGAGCAGTGGCAGCGACTGGCTGACGGTGAAATCTTTGACGGGATGGAGTCGTGGCTGCCGTGGCTGTCCGACGCCTATGACGTCGAAGGCCCGCAGATGATCACTGATCTCCTCGACGACGACGCACTGATTGCCCTCATCGAGCCCACCATCATGCGCAACCGTGGAGCCGACCTGTTGGCCGAGGAAGCCGACCTGGCCCGAAGCTTGGCCCGAACCTGGGGAGCGGTTGACGAATCTTCGGACGAATCGACCGACGAAACCGAAACGGCGTTCCCCGGGCTACATCAGCCCTTCGATCGATTGTTGGCCAAGACTGCGGCTCGCTCGGTCAGCGTGACCGCAGTGCCTGAGGGCCCGAGCGTGGTTACGTTGTCGGCTTCAGGCTGGGATGCACCCGGCGAAGCATTGGCCGCTCGATTACGGCAGCTGGGAGCCAAGAAGGCCACCGTTGCCGTCGCCGCTGATGGTTCCGGTTCGGCCGAGCGTGTCGGCGACTTGATGACCGAGTGGGGAGCCCCGCCCTCGATCTATCGCCCCGACGATGGGCCTCCCGGCCCCGGCATCCACCTTGTGGTGGGAAGTCCCCGTCGAGGATTTGTGCTACCTGACGTCGGTGTGGCCCTGCTCAGTGAATCGGATTTGACCGGTCGACGCAGAGCCCATCGTCGACGCTCGCGATCTCGTCGACAAAGCGAAGGCTTCTTTGATGACCTGAAGCCCGGCAACTACGTGGTGCACCATCAGCACGGCGTCGGACGCTTCTCGGGAATGGTCAAGCGGGCTATTGGTGGGCACGAACGTGACTACCTCCTGCTTGAGTACCGGGGTGACGACAAGCTCTACCTGCCCACCGACCAAATCGATCTCATACGACCGTTCACGACCGGAGACCAACCAACCCTGCACCGCCTTGGTGGTGCCGATTTCGCCAAGACGAAGGCCAAAGTTCGCTCCGCCGTGGCCGAGATTGCCCAGGAACTGGTGGTCTTGTATCAGAGCCGTGTATCAGCGCCGGGGCATACGTTCGCGGCTGACACGCCGTGGCAGCGCGAAGTCGAAGCCGCTTTCCCCTACGAGTTGACGCCCGATCAGGCATCGGCCATCGCTGACATCAAAGGCGACATGGAGAAAGAGGTTCCCATGGACCGCCTAGTAGTTGGCGATGTAGGTTTCGGCAAAACCGAGGTGGCTCTCCGAGCCGTTTTCAAAGCGGTGCAGGACAACAAGCAAGCCGCAGTCCTCGTTCCGACCACGTTGTTGGCTCACCAGCATCATCAGACCTTCACCGAGCGTCTCGCGCCGTACCCAATGCGGGTTGAGGTTTTGAGTCGGTTCTTGACCGCGGCCCAAGCAAGACAAGTTGTTGCCGCCACCGCTGCCGGTGAAGTTGATGTGTTGATCGGAACACACCGCATCTTGTCCGGCGACATCACCTTCCAGGACCTGGGAATCCTGGTGGTCGATGAAGAACAGCGATTCGGCGTGTCACACAAGGAATCGCTGAAGCAGTTCTCGACCGGTGTCGATGTCCTCACGCTTTCGGCGACCCCGATCCCGCGTACCCTCGAGATGAGCCTCACCGGCATACGCGATCTGTCGGTACTGAACACTCCGCCGGCGGATCGTCAGCCGATCATGACCTACGTCGGTGAATACGACGAGCGGGCGGCGGCCGAAGCTGTGCGCCGAGAACTCCTGCGCGAAGGTCAAGTGTTCTTCGTTCACAACCGGGTGCAGAGTATCGAGAAGGTCGCCAACGACCTGCAGAACTTGGTGCCCGAAGCCCGAATAGCAATCGCGCATGGTCAGATGGACGAAGCGGTATTGGAAAAGACTGTTCTCGATTTCTGGGAGGGGGAGTACGACGTACTGGTCTGCACCACCATCATCGAGTCCGGCATCGACATGCCCACCGTCAACACCCTGGTGGTGGATAGAGCCGAGCTCCTCGGACTCGGCCAGCTGCACCAGCTGAGAGGTCGAGTCGGTCGATCAGGTCAGCGGGCGTACGCCTATCTGTTCACTCGGCCCGAAGCAGCGCTGACCGAAGAAGCGTACGAACGGCTCAAGACGATCGGCGAAGCCACCGAGCTCGGTTCCGGTTTCCAGATCGCCATGCGGGACTTGGAGATTCGCGGGGCCGGCAACCTTCTTGGTACCGGACAGTCGGGCCACATCGCAGCCGTTGGCTACGACCTCTACTGCCAGATGGTGACCGAGGCGGTGGCCGAGTTGAACGGACATAAGACACCGGAGAAGATCGAGGTCAAAATCGATCTACCGGTCGCCGCCAATCTGCCACCGGCCTACGTCGACGGTCAATATCAACGGTTGGAGGCGTACCGGAAGCTGGCGGCGGTGCAAAGCCCCGCTGAGGTCGAGGACATCCGATCTGAATGGTTGGATCGCTACGGGCCGATTCCCGACGAGGCGGAACGTCTGCTCGAGGTGGCCGTCATCCGTGCGTACTGTGTCACGATGGGTGTGACCGAGGTTCTGTTAGTCAGCGGTCCAGGGTTCGGGGGACCCGAGTACGTGGCAAAGCTGGGTCCGGTGACCCTCAAAGCCAGCGAAGAAGTCCGGTTCCGTCGGTTGTTCGCCAACGGCGTCTGGAAAGCGCGTGAGTATGAGGAACGCGGTGGCCAACTGCAGTTCGGTTTGATGAAAAAGAAGGCGGTCGGTGTCGACATCATCACGTTCTTCGAAACGATGTTTCCCGATATCGAGTTCGCCTCAGTTGACGACTCCGACGACGCGACACCGGACGACGAAACATCGGACGAGGCCGCATTGGATGGGGCCGCATCGTGACTGCGCCAAACGGGTGGACAACAGCGCTGGTGACCGGCGCATCGTCGGGAATCGGTGAAGCGTTAGCCAGACAGCTCGCAGCTGACGGCATCAACCTGGTGTTGGTCGCCCGCCGCCAAGATCGTCTTAAAGCACTGGCTCGGGAGCTCGACGTTGACGTCGAGGTGCTAGTGGTCGATTTGTCCGACGCTTCGGCGATACAGCAAGTGGTGAGCCGCCTTCAGGATTCTGAGTCACCAATTGACCTTCTCGTGAACAACGCGGGATCTGGAACCGTCGGCGATTTCCTCGAAACAGATGCCGAGGCGGAGGCCAACATGGTTGGGGTCAACGTCTCGGCGGTTCATACCTTGTGCCGGGCCGCAGGCACAGCCATGACCTCGCGGGGGAGAGGCTGGATCCTTAACGTGTCATCGATTGCGGGATTTGCCCCCAACCCGCGCTCGGCCACCTATGGCGCAACCAAGGCGTTCGTCACCAGTTTGAGCGAGTCGCTGCACCTCGAACTTGGGCCACAGGGAGTCGTGGTCACCTGCGTGTGCCCCGGCTTGACCGAGACAGAGTTCCACCGTCAAGCTGGCTATCAACCGGAAGGCGTGCCGGCCCGGACGTGGCAAACCGCCGATCAAGTCGCTCGCGCCGCCCTTAACGGGGTTGCCGCCGGTAAGGCTGTCGTCGTCCCTGGAGGCCAGAACAGGGCGGCAGTGTTGGCCGCCAGAGTGGCCCCGCAGTCACTGGTGAGGCGGGCGGCCGCCCGTCTGGCGACCCTCAACGGGAAGTAGACCCCCCGAGTGCGTGGCCCGATCACCACCAAGACCGGGCCACGCTGATATCCCTTGGGATACCGGCGACGGACAAGATGTGTCCGTCGCTGAAATTCAGTGTGTCAAAGACCTGGTAGGCCTTGTGGGTAAACCTGGTTGGGTAGAGTTCCTTGCCATGTCCGAGCCGCTGTCACCGCCGTCCGAAGAACCCTCGTACCATGAGACCGCACACGAACAAGCCTCTGCGGTTGTGTTTGACATGGGCGGTGTCTTGGTGCGACTAGCGTCGCTACCTGACCTGTTAGGAGCCGGTCACGACACGGCACAATTCTGGCCCCGTTGGCTGGCCAGCCCGGCGGTACGAAGCTTCGAGCGGGGAGACGGTTCCCCTGAGCTCTTCGCTGCCGACTTGGTTGACGAGTTGAATCTGACGATCACGCCCGAAGAGTTCCTCACCAACTTCACGAAGTTCTGCACTGGCCTGTACCCCGGCGCGCTCGAACTGGTTCGTGACGTGCGTCAACAGGTGCAAACCGCGATCTTAAGTAACACAAATGCGCTTCACTGGTCAGGACAAATCGACGCACCGGTCATCCAGTCGATGTGTGACCGCAACTACCTGTCCTTCCAGCTGGGCCTGCTGAAGCCCGACGGCGCCGTCTACCGATACGTCGGAGACGACCTTGGAGTGCCGGCGGCCAACATCGTGTTTCTCGATGACAACCAAATCAACGTCGATGGCGCTCGCCAGGCCGGCTGGCGGGCCTATGTCGTATCGGGGCCAGAGGAGGCCCGACGCTGTCTCATCGATATCGGTGTTCTTGGCGACACGGCCGATTGAGTCCCGGGCCTGTCCCGGTGCGTGGCGTGGCAGACCGGCGTAGTGTTGGGCTGTGACCCCTGCTGAGTACCTACGGCTCGTCGTCGACCCGGTCCGGTTGGCGATCCTGGGGTCGGCCGCCTGTGGCCCCGTTGACGCTGATCGCCTCAGCGCCGATCTCGGCAAACCGAAGGTCAAGCTGCTCAAAGAAATCGAGCGCCTCCGAAGTGACGGCCTACTCAACCAGGACAACCAACTCGACGTCGAGCTGTTACGAGACTTGGCCAAGCGGCTACCGAGTGAGGCTGAACACGATCCAGCGATCGTCGACGGGCCATGGTCGGCCGAAGAGCAACAAATTCTGTCGCGTTTCTTCACCGGGATGCACCTGGTCGGCCTGCCATCGGCCGACGCCAAACGCCGGGTCGTTTTGGAACGCCTGGCGTTCGAGTTCGAGCCGGGCCTGCGCTACACCGAACGCCACGTCAACTCGATCTTGCAGATCTACAACGAGGACTACGCCACGTTGCGTCGCTACCTGGTGGACTATGGGATGTTGACCAGAGCTGACGGTGTTTACTGGCGTTCCGGAGGCCGCTTTGACGACGACCTCGCCGTCACTGAGGGCGACTGAACGTACTATGCCTGGCTGACACCTTCGAAGACGAACGTGCGGCGACCGAGGGCCACTGTTTCACCGGAGTGCAATTCCACGGGCTGACCGGCGGTCAACTGGCTCCAACGGTCATTGTCGGCATCCCAAATGTAGGTGCCGTTGGTCGAATTCAGGTCGGTGAGTTGAACAGTCCAATCGGTCAGCTTCAACTCGGCGTGGGTTCGACTGAGGGTGTCGTTGTTGTCGTGAATCACCAACAGCTCAGGCGGCATGCGGCTCG
>CALJMD010000457.1 GCA_937981915.1 uncultured Acidimicrobiales bacterium | reverse complement strand
GGCCGAGACAGCGCAGTTGCTGTGGACGCTTGGAATCACCGAACACCACAACGCGGTCGACAACGTTCTCTCGCTGTGTAACCTGGCGCTGCTCACCGGTCACATCGGCCGCTGGGGTTCGGGCCTGGTCCCGCTGCGCGGTCAGAACAACGTGCAGGGCGGCGGAGACATGGGCGCTCTGCCCAACAAGTTGCCGGGTTTCCAAGACGTCACCGACCCTGAGGCTCGCGCCAAGTTCGAATCAGTGTGGGGCGCCCCCGTTCCACCCGATCCGGGCCTTCACCTGACCCTCATGTTTGAAGGCATGGGAACCGGCGACATTCGAGCCATCTACTGCATTGGTGAGAACCCGGCGGACTCCGAAGCCGATGTCGCCCATGCCCGCAAACTGCTGGGCGACCTCGACATGTTGGTGGTTCAGGACATCTTCTTGACCCGTACCGCTGAGCTGGCCGACGTAGTGTTCCCCGCTTCGGTCGGTTGGGCCGAGTCCGACGGCACCGTTACGTCGAGCGAACGACGAGTACAGCGGGTCCGAGCCGCGGTACCGCCCCCAGGCGAAGCCCGCGACGACATTGAGATCATCACCACGCTGGCCAACTACATGGGTGGCGAATGGGGTGAGCCGACGCCACACGAGTTGTGGGACGAACTTCGCTCACTATCGCCGCTGCATCAAGGGATGAGCTGGGATCGACTCGAAGCCGAAGGCGGTCTCCAATGGCCGTGTCCGGCTGAAGACCACCCTGGAAGCCCATTCCTGCACGGTTGGTTGTGGACCGACGATCTCGGCGGGCGAGACCCGTCGCCGTTCAGCGTTGTCGAGCACGCCGGACCGAAAGAAGAACTCACTGAGGACTTCCCGCTCCGGCTGACAACAGGTCGCGCACTCGACTCGTACAACACCGGCGTCCAGTCCGGCTCAATGGAATCGCCGATTCGCTACGGCAACACCATCGACCTCAGTGTCGACGATGCCAAGCGTCTCGGCGTAACCGACGGTGAGACGGTTCGCGTTGTTTCCCCTCGAGGGAGCGTTGACATGCCGGCGAGAGTCTTGAAAGACCTGCCAGTCGGTTTGACCTTCACTACCTTCCACTTTCCCGAATTGGTTGATGTCAACCTTCTGACCAACGACGCATGGGACAAGCGTTCGGGTACGGCAGAATTCAAAGCGGCATCGATACGCATCGAGAAGCTGCAAACGGCGGCATAGGACGACCGGCGCCCCCAGTGGCGCCCGGATCTATGCCGAACCGGCAATCGAAAGAGAGGCAACGTGGCCGATCTCCACTTTGGGGATGACAAACCGAGTGACATCGAACGAGAAGCCGTCGATAGCGTCGTCATTGACACGCTGGGACCGGCGGTCGTTCATGAACATGAACGACTGGTACGAGGTGGAACCGAACGCCGAAACGAGCGGCGTCACCTTCTCCTACCGGTGTTGCATGCGCTGCAGCGGGCCGCCGGATGGATTAGCCCCGGTGGCCTAAACTACGCCTCCGAGCAGCTTCAGGTCCCGCCGGCGGAAGCCTATGGTGTGGCCACGTTCTACGAGATGTTCCGGTCTACTGATCCAGGCCACAGTGACGACGTCGTTCACGTGTGCGTGGACGCTGCCTGTCAGATCGCTGACTCGCAAGCCGTCATCGACCAACTGGAAGCTGAGGGTCGCCACGTCCACCGCAGCCCTTGCTTGGGTCAATGCGAACGACCAACCGCCCTGTTCATCCAGGGTCGGGGTCGGCCGGACCGGGTCGAAGCCGACAGCAACCTCGAACAGTTCACTGCGGTGCCTCAGGCCTCTGCCTCAGGTGGCGACGGAACCATGGCGAAGGGCGAACCACTCCGTCTACTTAAGCGAGTAGGCGTTGTCGACCCCTCCAGCATCGAGAGCTACATCGCCGCTGGTGGCTATCAATCTCTGGCCGCAGCGATTGCCCGCGGACCTGAAGGTGTGGTGTCCGAGGTCTCTGACTCCGGCCTAATGGGTCGCGGTGGTGCTGCTTTCCCCACCGGTTTCAAGTGGAAGGCCGTGGCCGAAGCCGCCGGTGACATCAAACACGTTGTTGTCAACGCCGATGAGTCTGAGCCGGGAACCTTCAAAGACCGAGTGCTCATCGAGAACGACCCGTTCTCAGTGATCGAGGCGGCCACCATCGCCGGCTATGCCACCGGAGCCACCAAAGGCTGGATCTACATCCGAGGCGAATACCCGCTGGCCACCGAACGGCTGCGTACCGCTATTGAGCAGGCCCGGTCAGCCGGGTATCTGGGCGACGATGTTGCTTCTTCTGGTTTCTCGTTTGATATGGAAGTGCGGCGCGGTGCCGGTGCTTACATCTGCGGTGAAGAAACCGCGCTGTTCAACTCGCTGGAAGGTTTCCGGGGCGAGCCACGACAAAAGCCACCGTTCCCGACTACCAACGGCTTGTTCGACCAGCCAACGGCCATCAACAACCCCGAAACGTTGGTCAACGTCTTGGACATCGTGGTCGACGGCGGAGCCGCTTACAAGGCGATCGGGACTGAAGGCTCGGCCGGTACCAAGCTGTTCTGCGTGAGCGGACATCTTGCCAAACCCGGTGTGTACGAATTGGCGTTCGGGGCCACCCTGGGTGAGCTGATCGACATGGCAGGCGGTCCCATTGGTGAGTTGCGGGCCATCATGTTGGGTGGAGCGGCCGGCTCGTTTGTCGGCGCGGATCAACTTGACATGCCGCTGTCGTTCGAAGGAGCTCGTGAAGCCGGTGTCTCGCTGGGGTCGGGCGTAGTAATGGCCTTCAACGACACCGTCGACTTCGGTGCAGTATTCACTCGCCTAGCCGAGTTCTTCCGCAACGAGTCCTGCGGGCAATGCGTGCCCTGTCGAATCGGTACGGTTCGACAACACGAAGTGTTGTTGAACAGCGGAGGCAATCCGGTCAACGGCCAGTCTGAACTCTTGGCTGACATCGACCTGGCTATGAAGGACGCATCCATTTGCGGTCTCGGACATACGGCGGCAACCGCCGTTCGTTCCGGCATCGCTCTTGGGCTGATTGGAGCACAGTCATGACGGCAACGGAGCCCGTTTCGCAGCCAGCCGAGGTTGAGACCTCAGTGACGCTGAACATCAACGGCACGGCAGTGGAAGTGCCCGAAGGGGCCTCGGTGCTCGATGCCTGCACGGCGGCCGGCATCGACACGCCGACACTGTGTTACGCCGAGAATCTCACCCCGGTGAACGCATGCCGGGTCTGCGTGGTCGAGCAAGAAGGTTCACGCACGTTGATTCCGTCATGTTCCCGCCAGGCTTCCGAGGGCATGAACATCCAAACTGACTCGGAGCGAGTCCGCCATTCACGCAAGATGGTGTTGGAGTTTCTCGGCTCCGGTGTTGACCTGAGCCAGGCCCCCGAGCTTGAGCAGTGGAGCGAGGTGTATGGTGCCGACCCGGGCCGATACGGCGAGTCGGCGGCAAAGATCGAAGAGGAAGTCCGTATTCAGGATGAGTTGTACATCCGGGACTACGACAAGTGCGTGCTGTGCTACAAGTGCGTCGAAGCATGCGGAGACGATGCACAGCACACCTTCGCTATCGCCGTCGCCGGGCGAGGGTTTGACGCCCGCATTCGCACCGAGTTCGACACCGAACTTCCTGATTCGGCTTGCGTGTATTGCGGAAACTGTGTGGCCGTATGCCCCACCAACGCGCTGCAGTTCAAAACCGAGTTTGATCTTCGCTCGGCCGACAAGTGGCAGCCCGAGGAACAGTCGGTTACCCAGACGGTTTGTTCGTACTGCGGTGTCGGCTGCAACCTGGAGCTGCACGTACAGGACGAGACCATCGTCAAGGTGACGTCACCAAACGATCATTCAGTGACCTCTGGCCACCTGTGCATCAAGGGCCGCTTCGGTTGGTCCTACGTCCACGGCCAGTAGCCGCATTTTCCCACCCGGGGGAGCGACGTTCCCGTGGCGTGAGCTGCGGACTTTACGGTCCGACGGTGAGGGTCACCGTTGTACCCCCGTCGTTGGGGTAGTACGTCGACGGGCCAGTACCGAAATCGCGTAGACGAGCCTGCTCAACACCACCTACTTCGCTGAGGTAGCGGGTGATTTCCGCTGCCTGCTGTTGGCTCAGCGTGGTGTTCTGCTCCGGGGAAGCTTCTCCGTAGGAGCGAACAGCGACGGTTAATGATCCCGTTTCGCTGTTGAGGAGCAGGGCCAGTTGGTCGAGTGTGGCCTGCCCGTCGGCCGTCAACGTTGAGCTGCCGGGCTCGAACGTGATCGCTGCGGTGTCCAGGCCAGCGACCTCGAAAGCCAATATGGCCTCGGAGCCGGCCTGTAGCCACACGTGACCTCCGAGCTCCGGTGTGATGACGTACGGGGCGGCCCCGGGGGTGATAACGGTTATTCGCTCGGCGTCGACCGAGTCGGAGGTCAGTTCGGCAACAACGGTGGAGGCCAGCTGAGACGCAGCGGCCCGTGCGCTTTCGTTGTCCGGGGCAAAGAAAGAGTAGGCGGCCAAGCCGATGGTCGAGTCGGTGAAGCGATCCATTGCTTGTCGCAGCCGGGCGGCGGCGGTGACGGCCTCAACCCGGAAACTTGCTGAATCGTCGAAGCGGGATCCGATGGTGAACGGACCCGAGGCGGCAACCGATTCCGAGAAGACGGCGTCTCCCAACTCTGGGGTGGCGGCCACAAAGTCAGGAACAGGAAGCGCACCCGAAAGCGGCCCAGATCCAAGCCCAGTGGCCCGAACCTGGGTTTCCGGCACGCCGGCGGCCACGAAGGCACTGATCAAAGCGTCGCCCCGTCGTCTGCTCAAATCCAAGTTCGCCTGTGCCGTTGGCTCACCCGTGGCTCGAATCGTCATCAAGATCGGCGCTGCCAGTTCGGCCATTTGTGGAGCGAGCGCTTCCACCAGGGCGGCACTTTCGGCGGTTAGGTTTTCGGTTCCCGGAGCGAATTCAAGGGCCAACAGGTCGATTCGGCCATCTGCCGTCGCCGCAATCATCGCTCCGACCGGGTCCAGGAGCGGGTTGACCGATTGTCCGTCAATATCGGCGTCACCGTTGACGTCGATTGTGTCGGCCGGTGTGGCTTCCGTCTGGGCGGGTTCGGGGTCCGCTGCGTCAACCGTGGTGTCTTGATCCGTTGTGGTTGGAACCTCTTCGACCGAGGCGTCTTGTGAGGTAGAGGCTCCGTCATCATCGCCGTCGGTCAGAGCGAACATGGCGGCCAGTCCGATGAGACCTATGGCGAAGCTGGCGGCGATGGTCATCACGACGGCGGTCACCGTGAGCGACGAGTCCTCGCTTCGGCTCGTTGCCCGGTCTTGTCTGCGTCCTGAATCTTGGTCCTGGGAGTCGTGGAACTGGTGCGCTGACGGGTGTTGTTGATCCGACTGGTCTTGGCTAGGGGAGTAGAGATCGGAGTGAGGCTGAAAGGTGTCGACGTTGGAGGTGCCGACGTCGACGGGATACGAACCTGTCGTGATCTCACCTGGATCACCGCCAAGGACGATTGACGGAGACTCATGTTGAGGAGTCTCGAAAGCTGCCGGGACGTAGTCGGCGACGGGAGTTGGTGGTTCGTGGGACTCGTAACCGCTGTCAACCTGCGCCTGTGGCTGGTTCAGCCCGGTCTGCGGTGGAAGTTCAGGGGGTGATGGAACCGAGGAGTCTGGGCGGCCGTCCGGGCCTCCGGCTTCCACCGTGGTTTCGCCGCCCATGAAGCCGAAGCCGGGAAAGTATCGGTCAGGGACAGATTCGGGTTGGTTCGGAGCCTCGGGTGACGATGTTTCGCCTGGTGAACCGATGTCATCTGTGGGGCTGAACGGCAATCCATCGCCGTTGGGGCTCACGATGTGGCGGTCGATGTCGCTAGTCGGTTTGTCGGCGTCTACCGATTCGCCGTTGTCGGGGCCGGTGCCCAGAACCAGTCCGATCGCGTCGTCCAGGTTCATGTCAGTGCCTGAGGCGGTATCGGTGTCGACGGGTTGACCGGGCTGTGTCGGGTCATCAGCGACAATTGTTTGGTCAGCCCCGGCTACTTGCTCGGGCATCGCCTGTTCGGGCAGTTCGCCCCGTTCTGAGTCTGGTTGCTGCTCGGGCGAGGCAACGGTCTCGACGTCAGCCGTCGAATCTGTTGTGTTGTGAGGCTCTCCAACCTGTTCGTCGGACGGGCTATCGGCACCGTTAGTGCCTTGGCGGCCTTCGGACTCGTCTAGATCGTCGAACAACCCGAAAAACACGGACGGGTCAAGGGCACCGTCGTCCGCTTTCTTTCCCGATCCGACGTCGTCAGGCTGGCGTCGCTCGGGGAAATCCGGGGCAGTTTGATGTTCTGTGGTCACCGACTCCGTCCTGACGCCGTTCCGGGCCGGGGGCGTATCAAAGGACCGATTCACTGTACCGCGGGCAACCTACCGGTGAGACGTGAACAGCCGGGCGCAATCACTTTGATGAGCAGCTGCAACATCAAGCGCCATTATCTTGGCTCAAGACTGATTCAGTTGAGGGCCGCGGTCAAATCGAGCGGTACCTGTTCTAGGGTTGGCCATATCAGCTGATTACGTTGGTTTATTCCAGCCGCTTCTCGGCTGTCGGGCAAACATCCTCCGGAGGAACCCATGTTGAAGAATCGAGTCGTTTCTGCTGCCGTCGCCGCGTGCCTGATGTTGGCAGCCTGCGGTGGTACGTCCGAAGAAACCGAGACTGAAGACGCCAGCGCCCCGGCGTCACCGCTGGCCGAGTTTATGGGTGACACCGTCATGTTCGACTCCGAAGACGGGGAAGAACAGTTCGCTGAGCAGCAGCGTCAAATCAATGAGTCGGTTGTTGCCTGCATGGCTGCCGAGGGGTGGGAGTACACACCCGAAAACGTGGAAGACACGGTGTTCTTCGACGGTGGTGATGCCGACGGGCTCGAATGGGGTTCACGGGAATGGACCGAAAAGTACGGTTTCGGAATCACCACGCAGATGTTCCCGCAGGAGACGGTCGGCCCCGAGCTCGTCGGTTATGCCGATGAAGGCTTCGGGGGCCCAGGTGAAGAATATGAGGACCCGAACGGCGAGTACATCCAGTCGCTGTCGGAATCCGATAGCGAGGCCTACTACGAGGACCTGTACGGCTCTGATCCCGGCCCGAATATCACCGAAGAAATGACCGACGAAGAGATGGACGCCGCCTTCCAGGAATGGGAGGAAAACCGGGTGATTGATGGCTGCTACCCGCAAGCAGAAGAAGAGTTCTACGGTCCCGACGACTTCTATACGGAGTTCGGCGACGAAATGGACGACATGTGGGACCAGATGATGAACGACCCGCGGATAGTTGCTGCCGAAACGAGCACGGCCGAGTGCGTTAGCGACAAGGGACTGACCTACTCCTCGATGGAGGACGTCTACGAAGACTTCTACGAGCGCGTCGAGCCGATGCAGGAACAGGTGTGGAACTCGGACATGCCTGACCTGACCGAAGAAGAGTTCGAAGCCATGAGCGATGCGGAGCTGGACGCAATCTTCAACCAGCCGCCGGAACTGACCCCCGAGATCAAGGCCGAGCTGGCTGAGCTCCAAGCTGAGGAGATCGAATTGGCCATCGCCGTAGATGACTGCGGTGGCGGGCAACGAGATCAGGAAGACCTCTTCAACGAGGTTCGGATCGAGTACGAGCAGAACTTCGTCGATACCAACCGTGATCGCCTTGAGCAGTATCAAGCCGAATCAGCGGGCTGAGGTTCGGGTCACCGGACTAGAGTTTTGACGGGACGATGGGGAGGTTGATCGTTGAATAGGCGGGCATTGCTTGCCGTGGTGGTGGCCACGGCCGTTCTATCTGCATCCATAGCCTGGGTCGTGGGGCGCAGGATCGAGTCGCCGGCTGAAGCTGCGGCCGGTGCGGCCGCCCCGGAACCTTCGTTGATCACGGTTCCGGTTGAAAGTCGCGAGCTGTCGTCTCGGGTGGTGGTGCGGGGAACTGTTCAGTCGAGCGAGGAAACAGCGATTGATGTTTCGACCGCTGCTTTGGGCAACCCGGTGGTGACCGGACTGCCTAAATCGGAAGGCGACCAGCTTGACGAGGGTGAGGTGGCCATCGAGATCACCGGTCGCCCGGTAATCGTGCTTGAGGGAACTCTGCCGACCTATCGTTCCATGGCTCCCTCCAGCGATGGTCCCGATGTCCGGCAACTGGAAGAAGCCCTGCTACGCCTCGGCTACGACCCAGGTGACGTTGACGGCGTCTACACCGCGGCCACAGCATCGGCGGTCGACGACCTCTACGACTCGCTTGGCTACCGTGCCAACGAACCGACCGCAGAAGAAGAAGCGGCCATTGAAGGCGCCGAGGACAGGGTTGAACAAGCCGACAAGGCGGTGAAGGCGGCGCAATCCGGCGGAGGCGCCGACGGCGGAGTTCCCGAATCTGTTCGGCTTCAACAGAATCAGTTGGTCGACCAGGCCCAGCGGCAACTGGACGATGCCAAAGCGGGCAACACCCCTGAATTGGCCCAAGCCAAAGAGGCTCTGGACCAGGCAAACGACGCTCTTGGTGCCGCAAACGGCGAGCTCGATACGGCCAATAAACGGTTGGAGCAGGCCACCGGCGGCACGCACCCCGACACCGGCGAGCCGCCCACTGAGCCGGAACTGGAACAGCTCAACCAGGAGGTGGCGGGCGTCCAGCAGGTCGTTGATGAGGCAGCCTCTGTCAAGAAGGATGCTCAAACGACGTTTGATCAGGCCACGAGTGGACAGACTCAGGCCATAGCCGATGCCGAGACGGACCTTGCCATCGCTAAAGCCAGCCGCACCGAGACCTTTGCCAGTTACGAACAAACCGACGGCGCTACGTCCCAGGGACAGCCAACGCTCGCGGAGCTACGAGAGGACCTGACCGAAGCTCGCGATGATCTGGCCGAAATTCGATCCGTCACCGGGATCGGCGTGCCGATTGAAGAGCTGGTGTTTGTTCCGACGCTGCCCCGAAAGGTCAGCAGCGTTGGAGTGGAGTTGGGTTCTACGGCGGCCGGGTCGGTCATGAGCCTGACCGGCCCGTCGACGGTAATCGATTCGGTCATCTCGACGTCAGATCGCAAGCTGATCAGTGAGGGTATGGAGGCCGTTGTCGAAGATGACGACCTCGGTGTTTCCGTCTCGGCCACCATCAGTTTCGTGGCCGCCAACCCCGGTGGTGGGGATGTCCCCGATGACAGGTACGCCATGCGTTTGGAGCCGAACGAAGATCTCCCCGAAGAGGCCTTCTTCCAGTCGCTTCGGGTCACTATTCCGATTTCATCCACCACCGGTGAGGTGCTGGTCGTTCCCCTCGCCGCTGTGAGTGCCGGCCCGGACGGTACCTCCCGAGTCGAGGTGCAGGCGACCGACGACGCAACCACGTTGGTCGACGTCACCACCGGCCTGGCCGCTGACGGCTTTGTCGAAGTTCGCGCGGTCGGCGGATCGTTGGCCGAGGGCGATCGAGTTGTTGTCGGACGCGAGCTCTTGTTGCCCACCGACGATGAGTCGGATGAAACCGACTCAGACGGTGAAGGCGGCGACGAGCCCGAGGACGACGGAGAGGCCTAACGGTGTTGGCCCCGGTGCTAGACCGCCACCCCGTTGTCGATCTTCAGGACGTAGTCAGGACGTTTGATGCCACTCCACCGGTGGAGGCGCTGAGATCAACAACGCTGACCATTGACGTTGGGGACTACGTTGCCATTGTCGGACCTTCGGGGTCGGGCAAATCAACGTTGCTGCATATCCTCGGGTTGCTTGACACGCCAACCGAGGGGACCTACATCTTGGACGGGATCGACACGTCGGTGTTGAGCGAACGTCAGCGGGCCGGTGTACGAGGTTCGAGAATCGGGTTTGTGTTTCAGTCGTTTCACCTTCTGAATCACCGAACGACCGTCGAGAACGTTGTCTTGGCCGAGCTGTACTCGACGACGTCGCGCTCTGATCGTCGTCGCCGAGCGGTCGAGGCGCTTGAGAGGGTCGGTCTCGGTCATCGCCTTGACGCCTTTCCGACGACACTGTCGGGTGGGGAACGCCAACGTGTTGCCGTGGCCCGAGCGCTGGTAGGCGAGCCCAGTTTGTTGTTAGCCGATGAGCCGACCGGCAACCTTGACTCGGCAACCACTCAATCCATCCTGGACATGTTCGCTGAGTTGAACGACAGCGGAATTACCTTGGCCGTCATCACCCACGACCCTGAGGTGGCTCGCAGAGCTCAACGTCGGTTGTCGATACGAGACGGCGTGGTGAAGGCCGAATGACGTTGATCGATCCTGCGGGCCGCGACGTTCCTGGCACCGGGTCCGGTGATTCCGCTGCCGACATGATCGTGCCAAGAGATTCCGGATCCAAGTCAAGCCTGGCCATCTCCGACCTTTTGGCCGAAGTCGTTATCTCACTCACTGCTCGTCCAGCCCGCACATTGCTAACCGCCATGGGAACAGTGCTGGGGGTCGCCGCCCTGGTGGCGACGTTGGGGTTGGCCCGCACATCAGGCAACCAGATCGTCTCCCGGTTCGATGAACTGGAGGCCACTCAGGTGTCAGTCGAGCCGCAAAGCAGCGGCTTCGGTGGCGGACAGAACGCTCCCCAGTCCAGCTTCATTCCGTTTGACGCCGATGATCGCCTGCTTCGCCTAAACGGGGTAGTTGCGGCCGGAACTATCAGTGACGTTGACCTGGGCGGTCGCCTGGCCCGGTCGGTGCCCGTAAACGACCCACTGGGTCAGAACGAGTATCAAATTCCGGTACTTGCCGCCTCCGGTGGCCTGTTTGAAGCAGCCAGAGCCGATGTCCTGACCGGCAGGGTGTTCGATGCCGGTCACGACGAGCGGGGCGACGCGGTCGCCGTGCTCGGACCGGGCGCGGCCCGACGACTAAACATCACGCAGGTGGCCAACGCTCCGACCATTTTTGTCGGCGACGAGGCCCTGGTCGTTGTCGGAGTTTTGGCCGATGTAGATCGCAAGCCTGAGCTTCTTAATGCCATCACCATTCCCAATCAACTGGCCAAGGACCGTTTCGGTCTGCAAGTGCCGGCCGAGGTCTTGATAGAAACCGAGATTGGGGCGGCCGAGTTGATCGGTGCGCAAGCACCCACCGCGCTCAACCCCAACGACCCCGACCGGCTTCGGGCCAGCGTGCCCCCGTCGCCGACCCGCACCCGCTCGGCGGTGGCGGACGACTTGAACATTCTGTTCTTAGTACTTGGCGGTATCTCGTTGATCGTCGGTGCGCTCGGCATCGCCAATGTGACGCTGGTGTCGGTTCTTGAACGAACGTCGGAGATCGGTCTGCGTCGCGCCCTCGGAGCAACGAGGCGACATATCGCCACTCAGTTCCTGGCCGAGTCGGCAGCGCTCGGCTTGTTGGCGGGACTAATAGGGACCAGCCTTGGAATTTTGACGGTCGTCGTCGTGTCCGCCAACCGGGTTTGGACTCCGGTCTTGGATCCGATTTTGCCGTTGGCCGCCCCGTTGATGGGTGTGGTTATCGGGCTTGTCGCCGGAACGTACCCGGCGTGGAAGGCGTCGAGTTTGGAACCGATCGCTGCGCTCCGGGGAGCCGAGTAGGCGGCGGGAACGTCACCTCGCTCGCGGCCGCGCTCGATTACTCAGTGGGCATAGCGTTCGGGGCCTGGGTGAGTTCGCCGGCCACTCGGCTCTTAGCCATCGATCGAGATGATCTCCCAGTTGGTCAGCGTTGAGGTGTCGCAGCCGCCTTCAGTGGTGATGAGTAACAGTTCGTCCGCCTCGGCTACTTCCATGTAGTCCTTGACTCGGTCGAAATCGTCGTTGCAAGGGCCGAATGGGGTAGTCGCCCCGAGGTCTAGCGTGGGTTGCCATGGATGCACCGAGCGTTTTTCGGTGGCGAGCGCGAACTCCCGGAAGGACTCGTCGTCCAACCGGTCGAGTTCGGCCTCGGTGAGATCCCAGTGCTCGGTCATGGCAAACGAACTGTCGACAACAACAAAGACTCTGACTGTCTCGCGAGTCAATGTGGTGTATGCGACTAAACCACCGAATACGACACCCAACAGGGCCATAAACCAGAGCAACGGCTTCATATCGTTATCCGGTCGCGTTGATTAGTGACGCCATCTTGAATTCTAGATCGGCCTCGCTTGCATCGATCGTGGCCGCTTCGACCAGTGACGACACCTGCCGCAGTTCATCGAAGTCGGCTTCGAAGCCAACCGAGAAAATCGGGACTCGGAGTCCGGCGATCACCTCGTCTACATCTCTGAGCGAACGTCCTTCGTTGGTCTCGCCGTCGGTGAGAACTATGAGTACCAGGCGCGTGTCGGGCGTGGCTCCCTTCTCGGCCAATAGTTGTTCAAGGCCGATGATGATTCCGTCATACATGGCTGTGCCCCCGACAGGCTGAAAGCCGTTGGCAACGGCCACGAAGCGACCTTGCTGGTTGAGGTCGAATTCGGCAACTGGCAGGCGCAGGGTGGCTTCGTCGTTGAACTCAACCACGCCCACCTTGGTCTCGGGGTCAATGAACTCCCGGGCCGACAACATTGCCTCCGTCAAGCGACCGATGCGGGTTCCAGTCATGGAGCCGCTGACATCAACGACGAACATGACGGCCACTGGTTGCCCGCCGTCCTTGTTCTCCTTCCATATCGACTGCATCTCGATGAGAGTCTGTCCCGAGGGGAGAGCAACATCTGATGTGTAGGGCTCCGGGTTGAAACCGAATTCGGTTGCCCGATCTTGGTACTTCTCTTGCTCGGCGAACGTCGCGAACAGCTCGAGTGCATCTAGCTTCTCAGTGGGCAGATCTCCGACGGCATAAAGCGGGTTGTTGTGGTTCACCCCGAACGGGATGAACTCGAAACCAGACTCCAGCGCCTCAGTGGCTTGGAACGTTTGCCACTCCATCACAAAAGCATCGAGCGTTCCGTTCTCGTTTTCGACCGACTCTCGGAGTTGCAACGTGGTCAGCGCCACGAACGGAACTTGGCGTTGGAACTCTTCGAACACGCTGGCGACGGAGGGGTCGGTGAGTCGGGCTTCATCACCTTCGGCGAAATGGTCAAGGACGGTCACCAAGAAGTTCAAGCCGGTGCTCGATGCGAATGGATTCGTGTAGCCCATCACGATGTCACCGTTGACGACTGCGTCGATCACTGTGGCCTCATCGACGGTGGGAGACGTGGCCTGTAGTGCCTCCAGCGTCTCGGTCTTCATGACGATCCCAGCCACGTTCGGTACGAGTTCGGATCGGATTTCGGTCATCGGCGTGCTGGCCCCAGCCATCTCCACCCACAACTGGTTTGACGGGCTGAAGGCATCGGGACGGTACTCGTCGCCAGCGATGAACTGGTAGCCGGTCCCCGAGGCGATGCTGCGAATGGCGACAGATGCTGAGCGCCCATCGTCGAGGGTGACACCCGCGTTGTTGAAGTCTTCGGCCACCTCGATGATCCATCCGTCGGTCTCGACCTGGGTTCCCGACTTTTCGGTGGAAACGAAGATCTCTACCGTCACGTCAGCGTTGCCAGGGGGATTGACAACGACTGGAAACTCCGAGATAGGAGGCAGGGTCTCGGCCAACTCGGTTTCGCCGGCAAACGTGTCGAACGAAGCTACCTCGGTGACCTCGTCGACGTTCGAATCAATGTCATCGATCAGTCGACCCAGCTCATCGCGGGCTTCGGTTTCGGTCAGGGGCTCACTAGCGCCGCAGCCGGCTGAAATGAGCAACATGGCCACCGCAACGGGTAGCAGGCGGATGTGTCGAATAAGTGTTGGCTTCACATGTCCTCCACGACTGGTTTGCTAGGCGACTATTACTGATCTAACGGCGCAGTCTTGTCGTCGAGTTCCCGGAGCGCGTCTGCCACCAGGTTGGCTCGTTCAATCAGCTCATTCAGGGCGTCGCGAGCATCGTCTCCTGAGTTTGACCATTCTCGCTGGCCCGGGGCCTTATCCAGTACGGCAATGGTGTGATCGATAGTGGTAATGCTCGCCTCGACACCGGCGAGCAGACCGGCGATCTGTTCGTTGCGTTCGCTGTGGAGGTCTAATCGAGCGTTCAACGCTACTCGTTCTTCTTTCGCCGCCGGATCGCTGTTGTTGCCGAGGGCATCGAGACGCGACCGAGCGTATGTGGCGTCGGTGCCGTCGTGAGTGAGGATCCATTCGTAGCTCTCAACTGCCAACAAGTAGAGGTGGTCATTGGCATCGACGTGGCGGCGGAGGTCCTCCTCGCCAGCAGCGATTCGTTGGGTGAGGATATCGGCCAAGGTGTCGCGGCTGGCAGTGAGCGTCTCGAATTGGCCGTGGCTGAGCGGGTTGTCGAGAGTTTGAAGGGCGCCAGCTATTTCCTTGCGCCGTCGTTCGGTGACCGGGTTGGATATCGTCGCTGTCAGTTGAAGCCTCTTCAACGTCCCACTCAACGCCATCGTGACCGGCCAGGCCACCACCGCCATCCCGGCCGCAAATAGGGAGACATACACCACCGAAGTCGGAGGTTGAAGCAGGGCAAGAAACGAGACTTCGGCAACTGCGACGGTGGCTATGGCGACCCACGTCATTGGGTATCTCAGTACAGCGCGCCCCCACCTCATTTTTTAATGCTATCTGGTGTCGTGGTTCAGGACATGTGCAAGGGATGGTGCGCGTCATGTGCACGAGTAGGCGGCGGGAACGTCACGTCTCAGGTACTACCGCACGCTCCAGGCGTCCGGTGTCGACGTCGTGAACGAAACCAAAGATTCGATCGGTGTGCAGTAGAAACGGACTTGACCGAAGCTGCGCCACTGATTGGACAGTGTCTTCGCGTACATCGGCGAACGCGTGGATCTTCCACGATGGTCGTTGACCGGCGTTGCCGGCGATGGTGTCGAGCACAGCGTCTTCATCCAGCCCGGCCAATCCGCATTTGGTGTGGTGGATCACGAGGATCTCCCGAGTGCCGAGCTCCAACTGTGACAGCGCAAGAGATCGGATGACGTCATTGGTGATCACTCCTCCGGCGTTCCGGATCACATGGGCGCCGCCCAACTCAAGGCCCAATGCCCGGTACGGGTCAAGGCGGGCATCCATGCACGTTACGACGGCCACCTTGTCGCCGGGCGGGGCGGCGAGCCCGGCACCGGCGAACCCCGATGCGTAGACCGAATTATTGAGTTCGTATCGGTCCACGGCGTCCGACGATGATGCTTGCTCGGTCATGTGTGATTCTTCCGTTTCTTCAGCGGCCTCCGCCGATGTCCATGAGCGCTCCGGTCACATAGGACGCTTCATCGGACAACAGCCAGGCAATGAGATTGGCTACTTCCTCCGGTTGGCCTCCGCGGCCGATCGGGATTCGTTCGGCTAGGCGGTCGACTCGTCCGGCGTCGCCGCCGGAACGGTGAATATCGGTATGAACCAGGCCGGGGCGCACGGCGTTGACCCGCACGTTTCGGCCCGCCACCTCGGTGGCCAGCCCGACGGTCATGGTGTCGACTGCACCCTTGGAGGCGGCGTAGTCGATGAACTCCCAGGGGCTGCCGAACGATGCCGCCCGCGAAGAGACGTTGACGATCGAACCGGTGGTCGGGCCATCGGCCATTCGCTTGACCGCCTCGCGGGCGCAGAGAAAGGTGCCGGTGATGTTGACCGCCCAGGTTCGTTCGATCCGCTCGGCGGTGAGTTCGACGAACGGTGAAATCGTGTCGAGGATTCCGGCGTTATTGACCAGTCCGGTTAGTCGACCGCGACTATCGGCTTCGGAGAAGATGGCGATGACATCGGCTTCCTGCGACACATCGGCTTGGACGATACTTGCGCCAACACCGTGGAAGGCGACTTCGTCGGCGACGTGTTGGGCCGCTTCGGCGTTGTTCACATAGGACAAGACAAGGTGATGGTCCGTTCCAGCCAGCTGTTGGGCCAGCCGTCGTGCGGTGGCCGCGCCGATGCCTCGGCTGGCCCCGGTGATCACCGTGACATCGGTCGAGGAGTCTGTGGTCTCGTTGGCATTCACGTACCTAAGGCTAGAGCGGTAGGTTCAAGAGATGGAACTGCCTGTAGCCCTTGTCGATGTCTTTGCCGAGTCGCCGTTCACCGGGAACCCGCTTGCCGTCGTGGTGGTTGATGATGCGGCTGAGGCCGAGTTGACGGATGAACGGATGCAGACGGTCGCCAATTGGATGAACCTGTCAGAGACCACGTTTCTCTTGCCGCCCACCGATCCAGCTGCCGCCTATCGGGTTCGGATCTTCACGCCATCCACCGAGCTACCGTTTGCCGGTCACCCCACGTTGGGTACCGCTTGGGTTTGGCTGAGCCGACAGTCGACGTCGGCGCCGACGGGCGGGAGGCTGACCGTTGTGCAGGAATGTGGGGCCGGCTTAGTCGAGTTGACGGTTGATGGCGAGCAGTTGGCGTTTAAGGCCCCGCCGATGATCCGCTCAGGGCCGGTCGACCCCGACGACCTTGACCGCTTCATCCGACAGCTGAATCTCGACCCTTCGGACGTCGTCGACGCAGCATGGGTCGATAACGGCCCGGGCTGGGTTGGGCTGCTACTCCGGAGCGCTGAAGCCGTTCTGGCGGTCGAGCCGGGCCCCCTCGACCGCAAGCTTGGTGTGGTAGGCCCCTATATCGGAGTGGCCGGCTCGCACCATGAAGGCGACGGCCAGTCCGGTGCCAAGGCTGACGTCGAGGTTCGAGCGTTCTTTCCGGTCAACGGTTCGCTGGCCGAAGACCCAGTGACCGGCAGTCTCAACGCCTCTTTGGCCCAGTGGCTGGTGTCGACCGGTCGACTTAACGCTCCCTACGTGGCGGCTCAAGGTACGAGATTGGGCCGATCAGGCGTCGTTCACATCTCAGAAGATGACGACGGCGATATCTGGGTCGGCGGATCGGTCGTCGGCACGATTAACGGCACCGTCTCGATCTAGCAGTGTTGATCTGGCAGTGTTGATCGAGCGGTGTCGATCTGGCACGCCTAGTCAACGTCTTGTTCGGCCGCTGCCTGGGTCCACACTTGTTGCCAGTCCGGACTGGTTCGTTCGCCTGTTGATGGGCGGTTGTTGGCCAACCGGTCGACAACGCCTCCGATCGCCGGGGCAGCGCGATCGGCCTCTGAGCGATCAGTCCCCGCCTGGTCTGCTTCGGTGGCCCGTTCCGCGGTGTCGGCGGTAAGTGCGGCGGTCGCTCGAAGCTGGGCCGTGGTGCGTCGTGCCCGGTCGGTGATGGCCAGGAGCCGGGAAGTGAACTGCGATCGCGACAGCCCGTCGTCGGCGTCGTTCAGTTGGACGTCGTCGGTGTCGGCGCGTACCCGTCGCAGCGAGGCATCAATGTCGTCGGCTGTTGCGTCGAGGTGGCGAGCCAGGGGACCCAGGTCATCCACCGGTATCGAGACATTGTGCCCGGGGGCCGGTTGTTCACTCATCGTTGTGGTCTCACGTTTCCCGCCTTCAGAGAACCTG
>CALJMD010000456.1 GCA_937981915.1 uncultured Acidimicrobiales bacterium | reverse complement strand
TCGGGCTGGTTGAGCGACCGCTGCGGTCAACAGCGCCAGGGCGGCAATGAACATCAGCGGAGGAATGTGGCGACGCCAGCCCGGCCCGGCGTCGGGAATGGAGTCGAACAACTCTGACGAGCTGAACCGCAGAGCGTACTGTTTGCGTCGCCGCTGGATGACGACGTAGGCGGCAACGACGACGACCAGCAGAACAAAGAGCGCAAGTCGACTTGGTGCCAGGAACGTCATCGTCGAGCCCCACTTCGAATCTTGAGGCGACGTTCAACGACAAACGACACAAGATCATTGAGCCAGGGGCGATCCGTCGACAGGTGCAGGTGGTCGATGCCAGCCTGGCGGAAGGTGTCCTCGATGCGCTGTTGACGATCGTTAGCGGCAGCGGCGAACGCCTCTCGGGTGGCCCGACGCGAGGTGTTGATCTCTCGTATCTGTCCCGTGGCCGGATCGGACAAGGCGACGATGCCGACGTCGGGAATGGCGAAATCCCGAGGGTCGCTGATTTGGACCGCCAACATGTCGTGGCGTTTGGAGGCGATCGACAATTCGTGCTCCCAGCCCGGCTTCACCTGAAAATCGGAGATGACGGCCATCAGCCCACGCCGTCGGGCCAACATGGCCACTCGGCCGGTGGCTAGGGTCAAGTCGCATGGGCCGGATCGGTCCGGGCGCGGATGATCGGCGATGTCGTGCAAAATTCGAAGCAGATGACGTCGAGATCCACGAGCAGGCACGACCCGAAGGTCGTCGCCGGAGATGAGACCGGCTCCGAGTCGATTGCCGTCTCGGCTGGTAAGGAAGCCGACGGCGGCGGCCGCAGCCAACGCCACTGTTTGTTTTTCAGACGACGCTGTCCCGAAGTACATGCGGGAGGATTGGTCAACCACTAGCCAGGTTTGCAGTTCGCGCTCGGCGATGGTCTGACGGATGTACGGCTGTTTCAGCCGGGCTGTCACATTCCAGTCGATTCGGCGAACGTCATCGCCGGGTTCGTAGGCTCGTGTCTCACCCAGTTCCGTGCCGTGACCGGGAACCAGGCCCCGGTGATCGCCGTGAAGTAGCCCGTCCAAACGGCGGGTGACATCAAGTTCGAGGCGACGCAATAACTCGCGGGTCGAGCCCGACGCGATGTCGTCCACACCCGAGCTTGGGGACAGGCCGGTGTCGGCGGCCTTGCCGTCTCCCGGCCCGGCCATTGGATTCACCACGATTGCACTGTTGACATCGGCGATCGGTTCACGAGCCACCGGAGTACGACGGTGTGTCCGACGTGGTCAGCACTGACGCCGGAACAACAGTCAGGATGCGGTTGAGAACGTCGTCGGCGGCGAGACCCTTGGCCAACGCCTCGTAGGACAACATCAGTCGATGCCGTAGAACGTCGCGGGAGATATCGAAGACGTCTTGGGACGTGGTGTAATCCCGGCCGCGTATGAGGGCCAAAGCTCGGGCGGCCGCTACCAGACCGAGTGTCGCCCGCGGACTGACGCCGAAGTCGATGAGTGGTTCAAGCTCGGGTACGCCCCTAGTGGCTGGTTCCCGAGTGGCCATAACCAGGTCGACCGCGTATTGGGCCACCCCGTTGTCCACGTAGACCCGGTCCGCCATCCGTTGCATCTGCTCAAGATGGTCGGTGGTCATGACCTGGTCGGCGGTCGGCATGTCAACGCCGACCCGTCGAATGATTTCTAGTTCCTCCGCCGGGGTGGGATAGTCCACAACGACCTTCATCAAGAATCGATCGCGCTGCGCTTCAGGGAGGGTGTACACACCCTCGGATTCCACCGGGTTCTGAGTGGCGAGGACCAGAAACGGGGAGGGAAGTGGCTTGGTGGTTCCGGCAATCGACACTTGGCGTTCGGCCATGACTTCCAGCAGGGCGGATTGAACCTTGGCCGGCGCCCGATTCACTTCATCAGCCAGCACGAGGTTGGCAAAGACGGGACCCCATTCAATGTCGAATGTGTCCTCGCTGGATCGCCAGATTCGGGTGCCGATCAAATCGGAGGGGAGGAGGTCAGGAGTGAACTGAAGACGATTAAAGCTGCCACCGACTGTTTGCGCCATGGTGGATACGGCCAGGGTCTTGGCCACACCGGGCAAGCCCTCCAACAGAACGTGCCCCCTGGCCAACAGGGCCACCATGAGTCGTTCGATCATGTGGTCTTGGCCGACGATGACCCTTTTGATCTCGAACATCACCCGCTCGATTTCTCGGGCCAGTTCCTGGGACGTCGGGTCGGCCCGATGCCCATCGCCGACGGCGAGGGGCGCGTCAACAGGTAGAGGTGAAGTCGTGTCGTTCGAAGTGCTGGTCGGCAGATCCATGGTTCTCGCGTGGTGTGTTGTGTTCTTTGTACGTCGACCGTAGGAAAATCGAAGTAAACGGAACAGATGGACTGGTCGAGGTGGTTGTTCTGAATGATGATATCCAACGAGACCCCCTCGGACCCGTCGGGCTATTCGAGCCCCCTGGGTGCGCCCGTCGCAACGGTGGCAGTACCGTTGGCATGATGCGACTGCTAGTAGTCGATGACGAGATAGATCTTGCGAACACGGTCGCGGCGGCTCTTAGGCGAGAAGGGTACGCGGTTGACGTTACCCATAGCGGCCAGGAAGCGCTCGATCGACTGCTCATCAACCCCTATGACCTTGTGCTGTTGGATTTGACGCTGCCCGACATTGACGGGTTGGAGGTGTGCAACACCATCCGCACCGATCCGATGTTCGATCCGACGACGCGAATCTTGATGGTCACCGCTCGCGACAGCGTAGGAGATCGGGTCATTGGGTTGGACCAAGGCGCCGACGACTACCTGATCAAGCCGTTTGCTTTACAAGAACTTTCGGCTCGAGTACGTACGTTGTTGCGCAGAGAGACAACTGGCGGAGACTCCGTCCTTGAAGCCGGTGGTCTGTCACTCGACACCGCACGTCAATCGGTGTTGTGGAACGGCAACGAGATCGAGTTGACCACCAAGGAATTCTCCCTGTTGAGATACTTCATGTCACATCCAGAAGAGGTGCTTTCGCAGGAGCGACTCCTGGAGCATGTCTGGGATGAGATGCTCGACCCGTTCACCAACACCGCCCGGGTCACGGTGGGCACACTGCGTCGCAAACTGGCCGGCGCCACCGGCGTTCAACATATCGAGACGGTCATCGGGGCCGGCTACCGATTCCTGCAGGACCCCGTTGAGGGTGAGAGCGGCGACCCGGTCGAAGGATCGGACCTTTGACCAACATCGAGCCGATGGTGAGCGAAGAGATGTCGCTAGACGTCGCGGACCCGGAGCGCCCCAAGCGCCGATCCCTGGTTCCGGCTTGGGCGCAGTCAATCAAGTTCCGCCTGGCCATGACCTACGCCCTTACCGTGTACGCCCTGGCCGTGCTGATCATTGGTGGCATCTATGCCTCGCAGGTACGCCAACTTGACGATCCCGTCATCCTCGAACGGCGGGTGGCGGTCTTTGACCCTGAGACCGGCCAACCGCTCCAAGTCGGCTCGTTCGCCGACGATGCGGCGGCCCAACGGGTTCTCGTCGCGGTGGAAGCAAACTCCTACCGGCGCACGCTGGACAATCTCAAGAACGCATCTCTGGCCGGTCTGGCGGCAATGGTGGTCGTAGCCTTCGGCGTCGGCTGGCTTCTGGCCAGCGTGACCCTGCGACCAATCAACGCCATGGTGGCCGTTGCCCGCGACATCACCGGCAAAGACTTGAGCCGCCGAATCGACCTGCGAGGCCAAGACGACGAATTGAAACGGCTGGCCGACACGTTCGACTCAATGTTGGATCGACTGCAAGCAGCGTTTGAGAATCAACGTCGATTTGTTCAAGACGCCTCCCACGAGCTGCGAAATCCACTGGCTACGGCCAGGGCCAGCCTCGAATTGGCCCTCACCGACCCGGGGGCGGACAACAAAAGTCTTCGTCAGGCCGCCGAGGTGGCCCACCGGTCGACCGAACGAATGGCCGACCTAGTTGACGATCTGTTGGTGCAGGCCCGAACCGGTGTACCGGAAATCGCCCTGGGGGAGGTGCCGATACCCGAGCTGGTCGGCGACGTCGTACATCAATTCCAAGCGGCGGCCCGTCAACGAGGAGTTCGCCTCGTCTTCCAACGCGACGCATCGACATCGTCGGTGGAACAAGCTGATCTTGAGCTCGCTGCCGGGTCGGGTCCGGCCGTCACCGGGGATGAATCAGGGTTGTACCGAGCAGTGTCGAATCTGGTCTCTAACGCCATCAGGCATGCCCCGTCAGGGTCAACGGTCGACGTGGCCGTCGACGAGATTGGGCCATCGGTTGAGGTGGCTGTAACCGACCGCGGTCGCGGCTTGAACGAGGATGAAAAGTCGATGGTGTTTCAGCGATTCTGGACCGGCGAGGGTTCGACGGAAGGTACTGGGCTGGGCCTGAGCATCGTCCGTCAGATCGCTCACCGTCACGGCGGTTCGGTCCGGGTTCATTCAGATGTGGGCCAAGGCGCTACTTTTGTGTTGCAGCTGCCGACTAGACCTAGCGACGATGGTCAACGCCGAGGCAACGACAATTTCGGCGCAGGATCCATTAACTCTGCATCCAACGACCTCGATACGGTAGTAAACGGGATGGGTGATCTTGAAGGACACAACCATGGGTGATGACACCACACCAAACCCTGAAACCGATCCCACCCGGCCGATGCCTACTGGCTTCGGCGGTGGAGACACTGAACCTCTTCCCGTCGAGCCACCAGGCTCAGCCCCCCTTCCCCCGCCACCACCGGTGGGAATGCCGCCAGCTTCGACCGCGCTTCCGACCGACATCATTGGACCTGGTGGTCCCGTTGTGCCGTCGCCCGGGCTGACCACCGAGATGGCGCCGCCGACCTCAATGTCTGCTGCGCCGCCACCACCACCGGTCGTGCCAACCGCACCAGTACCCGCTTCCGCAGTGCCCACTTCTGCAGTGTCAACTTCTGCGGTGTCAACTTCTGCGGTGCCAACCTCAGTAGCGCCGGCGACAACAGCGACAGAGGCACCGTCGAACCCGGCCACCGCCGGTACCGGTATGGCGACGAAACCTACAGCGCCAGCCGGATGGACGCCGGGTTCCACCCCCAATTCGCCACCAACGGTCCCGCGAGCCGAACCCTCTGCGCCACCGAGCGGCACGTCGCCGACGACGGCCGGGCAGTGGTTTGCTCCCACGGAGACGACCCGCAGCGCAAGCGGCTCCAGCAGTACCACGTCCACCGAATCGTTCGCTCCCAAGACACCCCCAAACCCACCCAAGGGTTCGGCCGTGCCCGGCGCACCATCTCAGAAACAGTCAGGCGCATGGGGCTGGCGAGCACTGTTTGCGTTCGTGGTCGGCGCCATGCTGGCCACCGGGGCCTTCACCGCAGGCCGCTTTACCGCCCCGGATGCCGGGGAAACCGCGACGTCGCCAACCAGTGTGTCGGTTGACATTAGCAACGATTCGGAGCCGTCCACGGCTGCCCCGTTGGACCCTTCAGGGGTTGAGCCTGCCGCCTTTGTGGCCGACAAGCTCGGCCCGTCGGTAGTGCAGGTCGAAACCGACATCGGACTTGGGTCAGGCGTGGTGTATCGCCAGGGCTACGTGATGACGAATAACCACGTCATCGAGGACGCTCAGGTGGTCAGGGTTAGATCGTCGGACGGTCGAACGCTTGACGCCACCATCGTGGGAACCGACCCGGCGACCGACATCGCGGTACTTGCGGTCGAGGGTGGCGAAGATCTACCAGTAGCGGAATTAGCCGACAGCGGCGGGGTAGATGTAGGGCAACTGGCAGTGGCCATCGGCTCACCGTTTCAGCTTCAACAAACCGTGACAGCCGGTATCGTCTCGGCCGTGAACCGCCCGGTGCCCAGCCGGGTGGAGGGAGCGTGGGTGGCAATGATCCAAACTGACGCTCCGATCAATCCCGGCAACTCCGGTGGAGCCCTAGCCGACAAAGAAGCTCGGGTTATCGGTATCAACACGTCGATCCAGACCGGTGGGTTCAGCAACACGAACGCCGGAGTCGGTTTCGCCGTGCCGATTGACAATGCCGCTCGCATTGCCGATCTGCTGGTCGACGGCCGCCCGATCGAGCCCGGCTTCCTCGGTGTCGTCGGCGGGCCGGCGGACAGTGGTCAGTCCGGGGTGGAGATCACCCAGGTGACCGATTTGTCCGCTGCCGACGAGGCGGGTTTGGAGATCGGCGACCGGGTCTTAAGCATCGATGGTGCCCCGGTGACCTCCATCCAGGAACTGGCCGGCCTGGTGTTGGCTCGTCAAGCCGGTGACGCGGTGGTACTGCAAATCGTTCGCGACGGCCAGACTCTGGAACTTGACGCCGAGCTTGGAATCCGAGAGGGATAGCCGAAGCCTGACAGGCGTCGGTCGCAATCGAGCAGGCACTAGGATCGGCTTCGATGGAACCATTGCTGATTGCAGTCATCGCCGTCGTGGCCCTTGTCGTCCTGCTGGGCGGCCTATGGCTCGTCCGCGGTAGGGGGAGTCGTCAACTCCAGGCGCCGTCCGATCCCCGTGTCACCGAGTCGTCCGGCTCGACCGCGGTGCTTGACGATGCGCCGCTTGACGAACGCCTTGATGAGGTCGACGTCGACGAACCCGCCGGCGAACCGGTCGAAGAGTCCCTGCTTGACCTTGAAGTCGGGCCTAAGCCCTCGTTCTTTGAACGGCTTGGCAAGGCTCGAAGCGCCTTCAGCGGCTACCTGGGTGGCCTGGTGGGGCTATCCAAGGTCGGCGAGGATGAGTGGGAAGAACTTGAAGAAGCGCTGATTCGGGCCGACATCGGGGTCAAGACATCGATGAGCCTGATCTCCGACGTTCGAGCCGAAGCCAAGGAGAACAAAGCCGAGGATGGCGCTGCCGTTCTCGAACTGCTCAAGGCCCGAATGCACAAAGAACTTGCAGGCAAAGACCGCTCGCTGCGCATTGACGACGGCGCCACCAACGTGTGGTTGTTTGTAGGCGTCAACGGCGTCGGCAAAACCACCACCATCGGCAAGCTGGGCAAGCGGCTGGTCGTTGACGGACACAAACCGCTGATGGCGGCCGGGGACACCTTCAGGGCCGCCGCTGCCGAACAGCTGACAATGTGGGCGGAACGCTCCGGCTCAGAGATCGTCCGAGGTAGCGAAGGCGGCGATCCCTCATCGGTGATTTTCGACGGGGTGGCCGCAGCCGCCGCCCGGGACCGCAACGTCGTATTGGCCGACACCGCCGGACGACTTCAAAACAAGACCAACCTGATGGAAGAACTATCGAAAGTGCGTCGGGTAGCCGCCAAAGAGCCGGGCAACGTCACCGAGGTGCTGCTGGTGCTCGATGCCACAACCGGCCAGAACGGTCTGTCGCAGGCCAAAGTCTTCACCGAAGCAGTCGACGTTACCGGTGTGGTGCTCACCAAATTGGACGGTTCGGCCAAGGGCGGAGTGGTCTTCGCCATTGAGTCGGAGTTCGGCCTGCCGGTAAAGCTGGTTGGTCTCGGCGAAGGCGTTGATGACTTGGTCGACTTTGAGCCCGCGGAGTTCGTCGACGCCCTGTTCGAATAGCGTGTTCGAAAGCCTGTTCAACTCGACCGCCCGCAAACCTCACCGCTTCGCTAGCTAGAATCTCTTTGCCATGTTTGAATCACTGACCGACACGTTCGAGGGAATATTCAGCCGTCTCCGTAGTAAGGGCGTGCTCACCGAGGACGACGTCGATGAAGTGCTCCGGGAGATCCGGGTGGCGCTGCTTGAAGCCGACGTCAACCTCACGGTGGTCAAGAGCCTGCGGGACCGCATCAAACAGCGAGCGGTGGGCGAAGAGGTGCACAAGGCACTCAACCCGGCTCAGCAAGTTGTAAAGATCGTCAATGAAGAGCTGACGACCAGCCTCGGTGGCGAGACCATCGAGATCCGTTACGCTTCCCGACCCCCGACCGTGGTCATGATGGCCGGTCTGCAAGGTTCGGGTAAGACAACGTCTTCGGCCAAGTTGGCTCGCTGGTTCAAGAGCCAAGGGCGCAACCCGCTGCTGGTTGGAGCCGACCTTCAACGCCCGGCCGCGGTTGAACAGCTCCGAACCCTCGGTGGGCAGATCGACGTACCCGTCTATTCCGATCCGTCCGATCCGGTAACGGTAGCGGCCCGGGCCATCGACGAAGCCCGCTCCAGCGGCAAAGACGTGGTCATTGTCGACACCGCTGGTCGTCTCGCCATCGACGAAGCGTTGATGGAGGAGGTGCGGCAAATCTCGGTCGCCGCCCAGCCGGACTACACCTTCCTCGTAGTAGACGCCATGACCGGCCAAGATGCCGTAACCGTGGCCGAAGCCTTCCATGAGAAGCTCGAGCTCGACGGCGTCATTCTGACCAAACTTGATGGCGACGCCCGAGGCGGCGCTGCGCTGTCGGTCAAAGAAGTTGTCGGCCGCCCGATTGCCTTCGCCGCAACTGGCGAGAAGCTCGAAGACTTCGACCTGTTCCACCCCGACCGGATGGCCAGTCGAATCCTCGGCATGGGCGACATGCTCACGCTTATCGAGAAGGCGGAGCAGACCTTCGAGCAGGATGAGGCCGAGGAGGCCGCCGCTCGACTGCTTGACGGTCAGTTCACCCTCGACGACTTCCTCGATCAGATGCAGCAGCTCAAGAAGATGGGCCCGCTGACCAATCTGATGGGCATGCTGCCCGGTCTTCCCAAGGAGATTCGTGACGTCGAGATCGGTGACCGCGAGGTCAACCGGATTGAAGCCATTGTTCGTTCGATGACACCAGACGAGCGAGCGAAGCCGGAGACGATCGACGCCTCCCGCCGGACCCGCATCGCCACCGGTTCGGGTACCAACCCCAATGATGTAGCTGGTCTGGTCACCCAATTCACCGAAATGCGCAAGATGATGAAGCGCTTCGGTGGCGCCGGAACCAAGAAATCGCGGGCATCGAAGCGAAAGAACAAAGGCAAGAAGCGCAAAGGTGGCGGCCGCGTTACTCCCAAGGGAGGTGGCCGGACCACGCCGAAGGGTGGAGGCCGAGTCACCCCGAAGGGAACGAAACCAGGTAAGGCGCCGTTGATGCTTCCCGGCCTCGACCGGATGGATGAGGCCGACTTCGAGAAGCTGGCCCAGGAATTTGAAGGCCTGGATACTTAGATCCGTCGCACGGTTGACGGCCTGACCAGCCCACAGCGCCACGTGTTCGATCAAACTCTTCGGTCTCAACCGAGACTATGAGTGGAGAGCATTACGGCGCTCGATAAGCTACTACGTTGCTTGGTTCTTGTGCGGCCTCGGCTCACTGTCAAGGCTCTAGAACCTCCGATGAACGATCTGCGTCGTACGTCACGGGCCCTCAAGCCGTGGGCCGGACAGCGCAGCACTAGACAGCGATTAGAGAGAGAACCACGTGGCCGTTCGACTGCGCCTGATGCGAATGGGCAAGAAGAAACAACCGACATATCGAGTGGTGGCGGCAGATGCCCGCTCACCCCGAGATGGCCGGTTTATCGAGATTGTCGGAACATATAACCCTCGACCGAACCCGTCCGAGATTGCCATCGACAACGCCAAAGCCGTTCACTGGCTTCGCGTTGGTGCGCAGCCGAGTGACACGGTGAAGAAGTTGCTGAAGATTTCAGGGGCCTGGGAGGCCTTTGAAAGCGGCACTTCGGTGGAAGACCTGCAGGCAGCAGCCGAGGCGGAGAAGGCGGCGGCAGCAGCTGCGGCTGAGGCCGACGCTGTCGTGAGCGCAGAGGCGTGAGCGACTCTCCTGCACCAACAGCCGAGGCTGTCCTCCTGCACCTCTGCCGATCTGTTGTCAGCCAACCCGAGGATGTGTTGGTTGAGACCAGCGCCAACGGTGACCGGGTTCGCCTTGACGTCACCGTCAATGCTGACGACATGGGCCGCATCATCGGCCGACGAGGCCGAGTGGCATCGGCCATTCGCACCGTTGTAGGTGCTGCGGCGGCCAAAGATGGCGTCGTAACAGAAGTCGAATTCGTCGAGTAGACAGGGCACCTGCCGACATGGCTGGTGAACTGCTCGAAGTCGGAGCCATCAAGAAGCCACACGGACTGCGGGGCGAAGTTGTCGTCGCGCTGACCACCAACATGGTGGCCGAACGCACGCAACCGGGCGCTCGATTCCACGTCGACGACGAGACCATCGTAGTAGCGTCGTCACGACGCCATCAGGATCGCTGGCTGATGACCTTTGAGGGTTATGCCGGGCGTGACGACGTGGAGCGGTTGAGGGGACGCACCCTGATGGCTGCTCCTCTTGAGTCCGAAGACCAGATCTTTGTCCACGAGCTGGTTGGTCTTCACCTAGTCGACCAACACGGTGTCGATCACGGCGCAGTCGTGGCAATGATCGATAACCCGGCGTCGGATCTTTTGGAGCTGGCCGACGGAGCGCTCGTGCCGCTTTCGTTCTACGTTCGCCACGATGCAACGCAGGTGCACGTCGACGTCCCACCGGGGCTGCTCGACGACGACGCCGTCACCGCAAGGTGAGGGGCCGCTGATGCGGATAGACGTCATCAGCATCTTCGCCGATGCGGTTGAGGCGTTCTCCTCGGTCAGCTTGGTCGGCAAGGCCAGAGACGGTGGAGTGCTGGACCTTCGGTATCACGACCCCCGCGACGTCACCACCGACGTTCATCGAACAGTCGACGACGCACCGTTCGGCGGGGGAGCGGGAATGGTACTGAAGCCCGAACCGCTCTTCGAGATCGTGGAACGGGAGCAACCGCCGCGTCCCTTGATCTACATGAGCCCATCTGGACCTCCACTGACTCAGGCCAAGGCGACGGAACTGGCGTCCCTCCCGGGCTTCTCGCTGCTGTGTGGCCGATTTGAGGGTGTGGACGAGCGGGTGCGCCAACACCTGGTGGACGAGGAGTTGTCAATCGGGGATTACGTGCTTGCCGGTGGGGAGGTGGCGGCCGCCGTTGTCATCGAGGCCGTCGCCCGGCTGGTGCCCGGCGTGTTGGGCAACAACGAGTCGGTGTCCGATGAGTCGTTCTCCTCCGGTTTGCTGGAATACCCGCAGTACACACGGCCGGCCACGTTTCGGGAGTGGACGGTTCCCGATGTGCTTCGTTCCGGCAACCACGGCCTTGTTGAGCGTTGGCGCCAAGCTCAGTCGCTGCACAAGACCCTTGTCGTCCGCCCGGACCTGATTGCCCGGCGAGGTGGTCTGACCGCCGACGAGCAGGCGCTGCTCGCCGAGTTTGACTTGGAACTGCCCGAGGCTGACTTGGGGGAGTCGTCCCCCGGAGACTAAGGCAGGCGGCGATGGGGATCTACGGTTGAACTTCCATCGCCCCGAGCTAACCTAAGTAGTTGCTTTAGACACGCGCAGCGTGCACCGAGAAGATCGAATCCAGGGCCCCGATGAACATCACTGATGTAGTAGAACAAGACGTCGTACGAGACGACATTCCCGACTTCGCCCCCGGCGACACCGTGAAGGTCAACGTCAAGGTGGTCGAGGGCAACCGAGAGCGCGTTCAGGCGTTCCAGGGCGTAGTTATCGCCCGCCGTGGCAGCGGTGCTCGTGAGAGCTTCACCGTCCGCAAGGTCAGCTTCGGTGTCGGCGTTGAGCGAATCTTCCCCCTTCATTCACCGATCATCGAGAAAATCGAGGTCGTAATCAGGGGAGACGTGCGGCGTGCCAAGCTGTACTACCTGCGTGACCGGGTCGGCAAGGCCGCCAAGGTCAAAGAAAAGCGGGACCGCTAGTTCCGGCGTTCAGCCTCGGTGGTTGCCATGAGCGACCACCTTCAACTCGGTCGGCTCGGTGAAGATGCGGCCGCCCAATGGTACCGCTCACGTGGTTACCGAATAATCGACCGCAATTGGTCGTGCCCTGCTGGCGAGCTTGACCTGGTCGTGCTGTCAGGTGACGACCGCCCGGCGATTGTGGCCTTCGTTGAGGTCAAGACTCGACGAACGGATCGCTACGGCACTGGCTTCGAGGCGGTCACCAGAGACAAGCAGCGCCGTGTTCGCCTCTTGGCCGGGCATTGGCTGCGAGCGTTTCGAGACTCGTCGCACGGTGAGCGACAAGCATCTATCGACCGCGGAGTCATCGCTTCGTCGTTTGATGTCCGCTTTGACGTAGTCGACGTGAACGGGCGCGGCCACGTTCAAGTGGTGCAAGACGCATTCTGACCGACGTTCGCGTCAACGTCGGTTGTGTCGATTCTCCCAGCAGCCTCGATGCCAGTGTCTCCGCAGATCCGGACTGCTCGGCGGTACGGCCACCATGTGTCCTTGACCGGGTGGAATGTCACGGCCACAACCCGGACAGATGTAAGGCTTTGTCGCTTCGTACGGCTGAATGAAGCGGATCTCGGCATCAGGAACGTCGGA
>CALJMD010000455.1 GCA_937981915.1 uncultured Acidimicrobiales bacterium | reverse complement strand
GGCGTTGGCGACGGAGGAATCCAGCCAAGTTCCGATCGTTCCCGATTCAGTACGCCGACAATTTGGCCCAGCTGACCCCGAAAACGCTGATCGAGCCCGCTCTCAGACGGATCGAATTCGATCTGCTCGATGACCCGCAAGTCACGAATCTCGGAGTTGAGCCGTGCACTCTCGGCTTTGAGTTGGTGTCGTTTGCTTTGGAGCTGCTGGGCTTCCGCTGCCATTCGGCTCTGGTCAGCCGCCGCCAGTTGATGGGCCAGGGCTTCGAGTCCGTTCTGAACCTCTTCGGCCGAGTTTCGGCTACCCCCGGCCAGCAACACACACAAGGGCCGCAGCGCCACCGGAATCTTGTCCCGAAGAACACGGAGCGCCTGCTCTTTCTGACTGGTCACCAACACCCGCTGGCCCTGAGCCAGGAGCGCAGAAATCAGGTTGGCGATCGTATGGGTCTTGCCAGTGCCCGGAGGGCCCTGAACCACCACCGAGGTTTCCCGACTGAGAAGATCCATTACCTGCCGCTGCTCATCGTTGGTCGGCAACGGGAAAAGCGGATCCTCTCCAAGGTCGAGACCCCTACGCCCGCCGTCACGCTCGATCCAATGCTGTCGCAGCTGGGCGTCGACGTTATTCACCACCAACTGAGACAGTCCGACCGACAATAGGCTGCCGTCGGCCGACAACTCATTTCCAATTTTCCTATATGCCTCGGCCAGCGCCAGCTGGGTTCGCGGCCGAACGACTAGCGCTGGGGAGTGACTGAGCTCAAACCGCCCGGACGGAGAACGAGGTTGCTTACCGTGATCGACTATTGAAGCCTCCGCTCCGAGGCAAACGGAAAGACAATCGGCCACCTTGTCGAGATGAATAAGCGAATGTGGGTCATCGGCGCGGCTAAGCAGTTCGTCCGTGGCAGCCTCCGCTCTATCCGTCACATAAGACTCGAGTTCTTCGAAAAGCTCTCGATGCTCGACCTGGACCGGATTGCCGACACGCCGCACCGTCACGGTAGAGCGGCGGCCATCAATAGTCGGGACAACCCGTTCAGCGAGCAGATGGCGACGAATCTCCCTACCGTCCTCGGCCACGAGCGTTACGAGCCCCGTAGAAAGCATCAGCTCGCGCTCATCGTCCTGCTGCTCCAAGTCTCGAGCCACCTGAGCCAGTTGCCCGTACACCCTGTTGTTCGCCTCGATGGAGCGGTAGCTGTCAGCCCACTGTTCCCAGGTGGTCATCCACTGTTCCAGGTCAGCCTCGACCTCGATCTGCGGTTGATACGTCGCCTTGATGATCGGTGGGCCGTCGTCGGGCATGGGTGCCGGCTCGCCCTCGAACCACGGCAGGAGGTGTTGTGGAGGAGAAGGCGGTGGAGGCGTAGCACGGTGCCCTAGACGCAACACGACATCGTCAACCATCTCGGCGAAGTCAGCGGCGCCAGGGGTATCGTCCAGCCAGATCAGCGACCATTTGTCGCTATTCTGCGACTCTGTCACGACGTCGAAAACTGATCTGCGTCTTGCGCTATTAGTGACGTCACGTAGAAAGTCGACCAGGCCAACCGTTCGGTTGCGAGCCTGAGTCTCAGCGGTATCCATTTGCGACGATTTCCGATCTCTCTCCCAAGAGTCGAGCCTTTCAGACTCGCGTAGCTAACAGGCGATTGCAAAATAACATCGAGGTTGCTCTTGCCCTCATGGGAACCAGATAGCGAGAACACTTTGGGTGGAAACCAACATCGAGAGTCCGGGAAATGCCTTGGGTGATATCAATTTCAGGCTCACAGACGATCGGTTGCCGGTAGCTCCTGGCGGGAAGGCGACGACGTCGCTGCTGGTCCGCAATCAGACCTCCGTCGTCTTGGAGTGCCGCATCCATAGCCCCGCCGATGAGCCGACCGCAGACTGGGTCCGGTTTAGATCGGTGCGCCCGAAACCGGGACAGATCGACAAGTCGACCACCGTTTCCTTTCTCAACAACGGGCAGGAAGCTGAAATCGAAGTAACCATCCACGTGCCGCCGCAGACCTCTGTTCCCGCCGGGCCGACATCGATCACAATTCTGGTAGACAGCGTCGATACTGGCGAGAAGACGGCCGAGGTTGAGTGCATTGTGGTGGTGGCCGAGAAGCCTGCAATTCGCTCAAGCCTGCCAAAGCGGTCGGCCCGAGGTCGACTAGGCGGTCAACTGCTACCGGTTGAAGTGACCAACACTGGCAACGTTCCGGTGGCCGTAGGCCTCAATCTGGACTACGACCACGCCGTCCTGACGGCGACCTCCCTGCTTCCCCAAGGAACGATCGAACCCGGCCAATCCATCGAGCTTGGTGTGGAGATAAGGCCAACCAGCAGAAAGCTCCTTAGCCCACCGGTGACCCACAGCCTGACCATCACATCACAGATGATCGTCGGCGAGGGCACACCGCAAACCGGTCAAATCCACCACGCCTCGTTCGAGCATCGGCCGCTGATCCCAGGAACGGTTGCTGCGATCGTTGCCCCGCTGATCGCCGCAGCCATCTATTTGGGCTGGCCGAATCCGTCGCCGCCACCGCCCGGTGAGCTCTCGGCGGTCGTCGACATTGACGAAGTCCGTTTGCGATGGGACCTTCCCGACGATGTCGCCACCACCCAGGTCGCCCTCGTCGAATGTGAGAACGACAACGCCACCGAGCCCCCGACCATTCTCAGGCAAATCGAAGTGCCTGTCGCCTCCGCCGGCGAAATCCCCCTCGACGATGCAACCGACGGCCCGCTATGCGTCGCAGCACGCTCGATCGGGCGATCAGGAGCCGTCTCGCCATGGTCCGAGCAGTCCGGACCTCTGGGGCGAACCCCCACCAGCCTGGAAGCATCCAGCGAAGAGCTGCGCTTCGAGGCCGCCGAAGGCGCTGCGTACGAGGTGCTGGTCGATGGACAGTCCGTCGGGGAATTCACTGAATCACCAATACAACTCAGTGACTTGGAGATGAGCCCCGGGGCGCATGATGTTCAGCTACGAGCCATAACGTCGGGATCCATCTCTGTCCTCACCCCACCGCTGACGGTGTCAGCCAGCTTTGCGTTGGTCGGAGCAAACGAGTTGTGCCTCGACGCCCGACCCGAAGCCGTGTTGGCCTGGACCTGCGAGGAAACGGACTCACAGCGGTGGCTACTCAGCGCCGATAGTGAACTCGTAGGCGTTGGCGGGCGGTGCCTGGACGTGCAAGACGCCAGCGATAGCAACGGCACCCGAGTCCAAATGCGAGCCTGTTCCGACGTTCCGCAACAAGTATGGGAGTTTGGCGCTGACAACCAGCTGATCGGTCTCGGGGGCAAGTGTCTCGATATAAGTGGACCGGAGCAGAAACCGGGGTCGTCGGTTCAGATATGGGAATGCCTACCGGTCGACAACCAACGATGGGAACCGGTTCAGTAGCACTACCGAACCGCTTTACAATCGAGCTCGCTCGGGTGTGCGGAGTTGCGCCGTCGACCATGAGCTTGCCAGATTGTCTTGAGGCCGTGCAGGTCCGCATCGGTGGACCACCTCCAACCAACGGATCCCGTAGGCTGCAGCATGCGCTTGGTTACTTGCTCGCCCGACCACCCGGAGGTATCGAAGTTCGGAAGCTTCCGGTTGGTTCCAGAGGCTGGATGGCGTATGGGTCGATCATTTATTGACTTCAGCTCTGGCCTTCTGATCGTCGGCGTTTCTAACCCAGCTAGTGAACGCACCGTCAGTGGGATGACGTTCGCGGAGCGATTTGTCCACGTCTTCGTCATCGAGTCGGGCGACGAACTGACTCCTGAAGAATGGTCCCACTACTTCGATTATTCGGAGACCAATACTCGAAGCCCCGATGGCCGTTTCAACCTTTTGAGCCAGCGAGTTCTCGGCGAGAATGGCAAGGGCGATCGAATCGAGGAAGAGTTGGTTGAGGTGGCAACGGGTACATCGAGGGCCACCTCAAAAGGCGACGCGTTCCGGGCCAAGGAACGGTTAACGCTCCTCGACTCGTTCCTGCAGAGGGAAAAGAGCGACAAGGAAAGCCAAGCCAAGCTTGAAAGCGACGTTCGACAAGGGGTCGCCCAGCGTTGCCCCCGGTGCGACACTCCAGTTCATCGAAACGCTCGCTACCCCGATCATCTTTGCCGCGAATGCGCCAGCCTTGACAAGGCTGACGAAAGTGGTCGCCCAGTGAGCTTCTCAAACGTTTCGTTCAGTGGAGGATTCAGGGTCAACTACATGTCCGGTGGCGACATTGCCTCGCACGACGATTCGCAGCTTGAGTGCATCTGCATCATCGATGGCGAGCGGTACGTTGCAACGGAAGCTCGGTTTGGCGGGATTGTGATCCGCCCATTCCCAGTTTGAGACAGCGGTTGACGTCGTTGCCGTCCGGGGGGCTCGAGGTGCGTCCCAGGCTTCGCGGATTCCGACCCCAAAACAAACAAAACCCCTGAACCCGAGGGTTCAAGGGTTTTCAATGTCGCGAGACATCACAAATGTGCGCGAGGAGGGACTTGAACCCTCACGTCCTTGCGGACACAGGAACCTGAATCCTGCGCGTCTGCCAATTCCGCCACTCGCGCGAGTGGTATGAACGACCCAGCGGCGATAGCCCGATTGGGGCAACCAAGCTTGTGCGGTCTAGTTGTGCGATGCATGCTACCGCGTAATGCTCTCTATACGATCACAAATTCCCGGCAATAGTGAGTACCGTATAGGTCCATGGTTCTGAAAAGTTTTGAGGACCGTCTTGAGCGGATCGTAGAAGGTGTTTTTTCGCGAGCGTTCAAGAGCGGACTCGAACCGGTCGAAATTGGCCGGCGGCTAATCAGAGAGATGGAGGCCAGTCGAACGGTCGACGTCAGCGGACGGGCTCTCGCCCCGAACCGTTTCGTCGTTCGCCTGTCTGAAGAGGACTACGAGCGGTTCTTCAACGATCAAAATCAACTGATCGCTGATCTCACAGCCACTGTTCGCACCTATGCCGCTCAGGAGCATTTGAGTTTCCTGGGTCGCGTGTCGGTGGAGTTGGAGATTGACGAGACACTGGGTCTCGGTATTTTCCGTCTGCACCCGTCGTATGACGAACGCTTGCCCGAAGTTGAGCCCGATGGCTGGTTGGAGGGACCGGACGGGCTTCGATATCAACTGAAATCGGGTGTGATGACCATTGGACGCCTGTCGGGGTCCGACATAGTGTTGAGCGATCCGAACATCTCGCGTCAGCACGCCGAGTTGCACGCAACCGGCGACAACTATCAACTGATCGACCTCGGGTCGACCAATGGTTGTAAGGTCAACGGCCAACGAATTGAACGTCATATCCTGCGCGACGGCGACGAGCTGACGTTTGGCCCAATCAAACTCCGTTTCCGTCGCCCCTAGATCGCCTAGGTAATTTGACCCACCCAAATCCCTCTTGTGTCTGACGCTCTCCTAACTCTGTTGAAGTGGTGCTTGCTAGCCTTGGTGTACCTGTTCTTCTTCAGGGTGCTACAAGCAACCTGGACCGGGTCCACTACCAGCGTGGCGGTAAGAAGCGTTGGCGGCGGCCGAACCCAAGGTGGCGGTAGAAGGCAACGGAGAAGTTCCGGCACAGGGAGCACACAGGCGCCGGCAGCGGCGCCATCAGTACCGAAGGCAACGAGACTTATCGTGCTTGAGCCGCAAGGCATGGCAGGCAGGACATTCGAGATTTCGGGGGAAGCAACAATTGGTAGAGCCGCGGGCTGTCAGATCAGCCTCGAAGACACTTATATGTCGCAGCTGCATGCCCGCGTCACGCCAGGGGGGCAGGGACTCGTGATCGAGGATCTCGGCTCAACCAACGGCACCTACCTCAACCGGCAGAAAGTCACCGGTGCCGTCATCGGCCAACCGGGCGACCGGCTTCAATTCGGTGGGATTGTGATGGAGCTCGCCTGATGCGTCTATGGGGAGCTACCGGCTCAGACGTCGGCAACGTGCGGGAGATCAACCAGGACCGCGTGTATTTCCGAGGTGCGGTTGCCGCAGTGGCCGATGGCATGGGCGGCCACCAGGGCGGTGAGCGCGCCGCCGAACTGGCCATTGGTGAGTTCCGCATCGTTCGAGCCCAACTCAGCCCCGAAGAACTGGTCGACGTTGTCGAAGAGGCGAACCGTCAAGTTCACCACCAGGCCGTCGACCCCGACCTCAGAGGTATGGGCACCACCATGGTGGCACTCAGTCTTCACCCTGAGGGCACAATGACTGTCGTCAATGTGGGCGACAGCCGGGCCTACTGGCTCCGCGGTGACACGTTGGCCCAGATCACCGAAGATCACTCCTTCGTGGAGGACCTGGTTCGACAGGGTCGACTCAGCCCCGAGGAAGCGGCCGTCCACCCGCAACGCAACATCCTGACTCGGGCGCTCGGCATCGCCGACAATGTTGAGGTTGATCGGTTCGAAATCGACCCGCAAATCGGGGACCGCCTGCTGCTCTGCAGCGACGGCTTGTTCAACGAGATCAGCCCCGACGAGATCACCAAGATTCTGGCCGAGCACGAGGACCCGACCGAGGCCTCGAACGCACTGGTCGCTGCGGCCTTGGACACTCCCTGTCGAGACAACGTTTCGGTGGCCGTGGTGAACGTCGTCGCTGATACACACCCGGCTGTGGTCGGCACGTCAGGCGATCTCGGCATCGACCTTTCCGCCCCCGGAGACCCGTCGGCCAATATTACTGCCAAGTTCCCTGTCGTTCCCGAAGCGGGTGTGGTCAAAATCAGCGACCAGCGCCCCGGGGGTGTCGACACCCTCGTTGCCGAAGACGACGTTCAGTCGGCGGGTGCCGGTCACGTTGCCGCCGAGCAGCGACGCCGCCCGGATGGCAAGTATGAGAACGGTCGGGCAGAAGACGTCGGGGCTCACGAAATCAACGCATTTACTTCGGTCCCGGTTGACGATTCGCTCAATGCAGACCGAGACCTCGGTGACCAAATGGCAGCGGGGATCGGTGGATCGCAGCTCGACTATGACAGCGGGCTTCACGAGAACGCCACCACAACCGGTGTCATCGACCGAGCCGATCTGGACAGAGTTCGCGAGCCGGTCCTCATCCCGGCCGAGCCGGTTTCTCGTCGGCGCCGCGTCTGGCCGTTGGTGTCCCTTCTTCTCGCTGGCGCTCTTGCTGCCGGCGTGTACTTCGGTGTGGAGCGCTACAACGAATCGCTGCATCACGTTCAGGTCGTCGACGGTGAACTGGTTATCTTCCAGGGTCGGTCCGGTGGCCTTTTGTGGTTGCAGCCTCAAGAGGTGGAGCGGTCCGGCCGGATTCTTGACGAGCTCACCGAGGCGTCGCAAGCCACAGTGGCCGACTGGTCAAACTTCGATTCGCTGAAAGACGCTCAGCTGTCGGTCGACAACCTTGAAACCGCCAACGTGGACGGAGTTGAAGGTTCAACCGGCGCGGCGGAAAGCGAAGGCGAAACCGATTCCGAAGGCGGAACCGATGGTTCGACCGGCCCGGGGTCGTCCACGTCCGACGGCGGCTAGTCCTTGAAAGCTCGCACCCTTGAGTTGGGTCTGTTGGTGTTGGCCACGCTGGTCACCGCCGTTGGCTTTGTCACCGTCGGTCTGAGCGAGACCGCCGATTCCCCCGATGTGACGTTCGACTTGCAAGGCGAGGTCGGCGGGTTCCTGGCCGTGGTCGTGGCGCTTCTGCTGGCCGCGCACGTGGTCATTCGCTTGTTCGCACCGCTGGCCGACGGCATGTTGTTCCCGTGTGCGGCGCTGTTGAACGGCCTCGGCTACGTCATGATCTCTCGCCTCGACAAGGGCTTGGCCGACAGTCAGTCGGCCTGGACGTTCCTTGGTATCGGAGCGTTCTGCACGGTGCTGTTGGTGGTCGGCAGCCCCCGCAAGCTCGAACAGTACCGCTACACCCTGGCCATTATCGGCGTGGGTTTGTTGTTGTTGCCGCTGGTGCCCGGGCTGGGGGTTGAAATCAACGGTGCCCGTATCTGGCTTCGGGTCGGTCCATTCTCGATTCAGCCGGGCGAGTTCGCCAAGGTTGTGCTGGCCGCGTTCCTGGCCGGCTACCTGGTCGACAAACGTGAAGTGTTGACGTTGACCGACACCCGGTTCGCCGGGCTCCACCTGCCGGCGATCCGTCACTTCGGTCCGCTATTGGCCGCCTGGGGTATCGCTTTGATGGTCATGATCGCCCAGCGGGACCTCGGCTCGTCGCTGCTTTTCTTCACGTTGTTCATCGTGATGTTTTATGTGGCCACCAACCGTGCCGCCTACGTGGTGATCGGCATGACCATGTTTTCCATTGGAGCCGTGGTGGCGTGGCGCATGTTCAGCCACGTGCAACGCCGGGTGGACATTTGGCTCGACCCGTTTGAGGACCCGAAAGGGGCCGGTTTCCAGATTGTCGAGGCGGCGTTTGCTTTGGCCGACGGCGGTGTGACCGGAACGGGGCTGGCGCAGGGCACACCAAAGAAGATTCCGTACGCCGCCACCGACATGGTGTTTGCCGCCTTCGGTGAGGAACTCGGCCTGTTGGGGGCAACAGGTTTGCTGGTCACGTTCATGTTCTTCGTGGCCGCCGGTTTCCGGGTGGCCACCAACGCACGCTCGCCGTTTGAGAAGTTGCTGTCGGCTGGTCTCACGTCGTTGCTGGGATTTCAGGCGTTCATCATTATTGGTGGGATTCTGCGGGTGCTGCCGTTGACCGGCGTGACCTTGCCGTTTGTGTCCTACGGAGGGTCGTCGCTGATCGCCAACTATGTGATCCTGGCGCTGCTGGTTCGCATCTCGCACAACTCGATGGTGCAGGCTGTCGAGGAGGCGGAGGAGCTGGAGCGGACAGCCGGGTCGTTGACGGTGAGCTCTCGCACTCAGGCCGGCTGGACGGCGGTGGCCCAGTGAACAAACCGCTGCGTCACGTTATGGCCGTCTTGCTGGCGTGCTTCACCATCTTGTTCATTCAGTTGAACCGGGTCCAGGTGTTCGGAGCGGAAGCGTTGGCCGAGAACAATGCCAACACCCGGACGATCCAACGAAACTTCGACCGCGATCGCGGGCAGATCTCAACGATCGACGGGGTGGTGGTGGCCGAATCGTTGGACACCCCCGGTGAGGTCTTCAACCACCAACGCAACTACCCACACGGATCGCTCTACGCCCACTCTGTTGGGTTTCTGTCGTTCAACTTTGGGGCTGACGGCGTCGAGCGCAGCTACAACGCGTCGCTGACCGGCACGACACCCACCCAGGAACTCACTGATCTCACCAACATCTTGACCGGCACCGATCAGGTCGGGAACGTGGTGTTGTCCATCGACCACCGAATGCAGGAGCGGGCTCGGGCCGAGTTGGGCGACCGCCGCGGTTCAGTGGTGGCCCTTGATCCGGCTTCCGGGGCAATTCGGGCCTTCTGGAGCAACCCGTCCTTCGATCCGAATCCGCTGGCCCTCAATGACGGCTCGGTGGCCAACGAAGCCTGGACCGGGTTGAACGAAACCGACGGGAACCCGCTTCGCCCCTCGATGTATCGCGACCGATACTTCCCTGGTTCGACGTTCAAGGTGATCACGGCCGCCTCCGGTTTGGACAACGGGCTGATCACCGCCGAGGAGCCGGTATTCGAGGAGTCCGCTGGTTACGTGGCTCCGTTGACTGATCGTCCGCTCACCAACTTTGGTGGCGCAACGTGCGGCGGCAATCTCACACAGCTCATGATCGTGTCGTGCAACACCGGGTTCGGCGAGCTGGCAGCCGAACTTCTCGGACCGACCCGGCTGTCGGAAACCGCAGTGCAGTTCGGTTTCAACGACAGTCCACCGTTTGATCTGCCGGACCCGGCCGAAAGCGTTTTTCCGACCGACTACGGTTCGCTGATCAACAACGACGTCCCGGCCGGGGTGTTTGAGAACACGCCGCTGTTGGCTCAGGCCGGTATCGGCCAGTTCGACGTGCAGGCCAGCCCGCTTGAGATGGCGCTGGTGGCCGCTGCGGTTGCCAACGGAGGGCAGCTGCCGACGCCCCACGTGGTTGACCGCATTGAGAACTCGGTGTCACTTGAGACGATTGACGAAGTGAAACCCGGGTCATGGCAACGAGCCATGTCGGGCGATACAGCGCAAACGCTGGCCGAATTGATGGTCCTAGCCGTTGACCAGGGGACTGGTTCGGCGGCCGCTGTTCCCGGCGTTGTCGTCGGGGGTAAGACCGGGACCGCTCAGTTGGGCACCGATCCTCCGCAGTCACACGCCTGGTTCATCGCCTTTGCAGGTCGACCCGGTGAAGCGGCCGACTTGGCGGTGGCAGTGTTGGTGGAGGCCAACGAGAACGCAGGCAATCAGACCGGCGGTGGTGTGGCCGCACCGATCGCTCGGGCCGTGATCGAACAGTACTACCAGAGCTTCGGCGAGTAGCTTTCCTGCTCGTTAAGATTCAAAAATTTTCCCTCGTCCGACGCCGTCCGTGTCGGTGCCTGACGGTGAGACAAGTCGGTGGCCCTGAGAGGCTAAATCCCGCGGTTTCCGGTTCTTCGATCAGATGACCTACCGCTTTGGCATCAATGCAAAGTATTGCAGATGTGAATCTGTCATCGCCGGTGCGCGCATGTCACCCGTCAGACGTGAGTAGCATATGTATGTTGTGACCAGCACGTCGGCCGCTCGCCCGGTCCTCAATGGACGCTACGAACTTCATCGTCGAATCGCCCGCGGGGGCATGGCCGATGTGTTCCTTGCCAAGGACCAGCTCCTTGATCGTCCTGTCGCGGTCAAAGTGTTGTTCCCCCAGTACGCAGCCGAGCCGACCTTTGTGGCCCGGTTCCGGCGTGAGGCGCAAGCCGCCGCAAACCTGAACCACCCCAACGTGGTCGCGGTCTACGACTGGGGCGAGCACGACGGCACGTACTTCATTGTGATGGAGTACGTCGAAGGCCAAACCCTGGCCGATGTCATCGCCGCTCAGGCCCCGCTGCCCGAAGACCGGGCAGCCGAGTTGGCCAGCGAAGTCGCAGTGGCACTTGGCTTCGCCCATCGCAATGGCACCGTCCACCGTGACGTGAAGCCGGGCAACATCATGATCACTCAGGCCGGTCAGGTGAAGGTGGCCGACTTCGGTATCGCCCGAGCGTTCGGTGGCACCGACGACGAACTGACCCAGACCGGTTCGGTGATGGGCACGGCCACATACTTCTCGCCTGAACAAGCGCAGGGCAAAACAGTGGATCCCCGCAGCGACCTGTATTCGCTCGGCGTGGTGTTGTTCGAAATGGTGGTCGGGGAGCCCCCCTTCCTCGGGAACACGCCGGTGGCCATTGCCTACAAGCATGTGCAAGAGCAGGCACCTCGGGCCATCAGCAGGAACCCGAACGTCTCGGCTGCCATGGACGGCATCATCACCCGGTTGCTTCAGAAAGACCCGGCTGACCGTCACCCAGCGGCGGAAGATCTTCGCGCCGAGTTGCGGCGGTTCAAGCCCGGCGAAATGTCGATGCCAGGTGCTAATGGCACTGCGGTCACCGCCGCTGTCGCCACCCCGCACGTCGCCAACCAGTTTGATGCCGCAGCGGCCCCGACTGTCCAGGCTCAGCCTCATCAGGCTCCGGCCGCGTTCACCCCGCCGGCCGATCAGGCCGCCACCCAGTTCGCTGCTCCGCCGATCGCGCACAACAACGCTGCTCCAGCCCCTGCTCCGGCTCCGGCTCCGGCCGCCTATGACCCGACGGCGGCTATGCCAATGGGCCCGAACACCGCGGCCATGTCGGTTCGGGAAACGTCGAACACCTCACGAGCTCTCATCGACACGTCGCGGGCCATCCCAGCGACGGCAGCCCGTTCCCAGCCTGAACAGATTGAGGAGTACTACGAGCCTCCAAGCCGCACCGGTATGTTCGTCATCATGCTCGCCATCTTGTTGGTGGGCATGGTCGGTTTGATCTTCTACATCACCAACCAGATTCAGGCCAACAACGCCGACCAACAGGTGGCCGACGAGCAAGATCTGGTCACTGTGCCAACGGTGGAAGGTGAGAACGTCAACACCGCTCAGAATCGTCTCCGTGATGAGGACTTCGAAGTCGAGGTTGTTCTGGAGAAGAGCGATGACGTCGAAGCCAACTCGGTGATCCGTCAGGACCCGGCGGCGCAAGAAGAAGTTGAACGGGGTTCGCTTGTCACCCTGTTTGTCAGTGAGCCTGAAGAGGTGCTTCAGGTGCCTGCGCTGGTGGGGTTGATGCTCACCGACGCCCAGGACCAGCTTCGCGACATCGGCCTGAGCGCTGATGTCTCCCGCGAGTTCAGCGACACCGTGCCTGTCGACCAGATCATCAACACCGAGCCGGGCCCCGGCGAGGCTGTTCCGGCCGGTTTCCAAGTTGTCCTCATCGTTTCCAACGGCCCGTCCCAGCAGGTCGTGCCGCCGGTAGCCAACTTGTCGGCCGCTGATGCCGACTCCGTGCTTCGAGGCGCCGGGTTCATCAATATTGTGCAGGTCGGCGAAGGTTCTGCCTCTATTCCTCAGGGCCAGGTGATCCGCACCGAACCTACGGCGGACACGCCGTACGCACTTGACCAGGAAGTCCGGTTGATCGTGTCCGACGGTCCGCAGCCGGTGCAGATGGTCAACTTGAT
>CALJMD010000454.1 GCA_937981915.1 uncultured Acidimicrobiales bacterium | reverse complement strand
GACGTCGGTCCGGTAGTCAACCCGGCCGAGGAAGCGGTGATCACAAAGGCTCCTCCACCCCGCTCAGCCATGTGCGGAATCGCGTGGCGGGCCGCGTACACCGGGCCCATCACGTTGACCCGCCACGACAGTTCCCAAAGTTGGTCCGAGGCGTCAAGTCCGGCCCCGGCGCCAACCCCGGCGTTGGCCACGAACATGTCAATGTGGCCGCAGCGTTCGATTGCCGAGGCCACGAGAGCTTCGACCGATGCTTCATCACCGACATCGCAGGCGACGGCCGAGGCGCTGTCACCCAGGTCGGCGGCTGCCTGCTGAGCTGCGTCCTCGTTCAAATCGGCCACAATCACTTTGGCGGCACCCATGTCAATGAAACGCCGACACAAGCCAAGTCCGATGCCGGATGCTCCGCCGGTTACGACGATGTTGCGGCCCGCAATTTTGCTTTCACTAGCACTCATAGAGGTCAACCCTAGGACGATTCGACCGGTCTGGTCGACGCTCGATCCGGGCGTGGCGCGGGTCTGCCCGCAGTTCCTGGCGTAGAATTCGCCCATGCACCCGAAGCAGGAGGACCTTCAAGTCCTAGGGCTGGAGCTACCGATCAGCAGGGCTGCCATCACCACGGCCTACCGAAGGCTGATCGTCGCCAACCACCCCGATCTCGGCGGTGATGATTACAAGATGGCACGTATCAACAGCGCTCGCGACCGTCTTCTGGCCTGCGTCGAGCAACCTCCGGCACCACTTCTTTCACACACGAGTCGAGGGTCGAGCTCTCCCCACGAGGAAGACGCAGATGATCCCCCTCCATACATCTATTTCGTGTGGATGGTGCTACTACCCGTCGTAGCCGTGACATTGTTGTACGTCACGCTCTCGCTGATCGCCTAGATCGAACCCAAGCCGACGGGTACTGCGAGACTGCCGCCTGGTCAACGCATCCGATTTTGCCGGCCACGCCAAAAATAGGCAGCCAATCCCACACCAATAACTTGGATCAACGTAAGGGCATGGGCCGTCCAGACAAACTGGCTATGCAGGTCGTCAGAAGCAGGGGGAAGGTGGGCAATGTTGTCGGGCGAGACGAAGATGTAGTGGTGGTAAATGTCGAAAAGCAAGCCACCTGCCATAGAGGCCAGCAGAAGGGGAAGGCCGATGTTGGCAAATCTCGTCCACATCAAAACAACAGCCACAATTGGCAGTAGCAGTATCACGAGATAGACGAACAAGTTCTGCCAAGACGACAGCACGACCGGAATACTGGCATGGACATCACCATGCATTGCGGCAACGACGTGGTGAATGAGTAGCAAAATGGTTGCGGGTATTGCTTGATTCTTCAATCTTTCCCCTGTTGATCAGAAGACTTGTCGCCTGCCCTGAACTTGAGCGCCCTGACTTGGATAGTAGCGTATTGGTTCATCCACCAACTCCGCTGAAAGGTTCGATCTCTATGAGCCGTCTCCTCGCTCCGCCACTTCTGGTAATTGCGTTGCTGTTGTCGCTAATCGCGCCAGCGCATGCCGCCGACAGTCATTCCTCCGAGAGAGGAAATCGTGGATATTGCATGGGCATCAGCACCACCGACAACAGCGGCGGTTTCGCCACTTTTCAAGGTAGTCACACCGCGGTCTTCCAGCGACACCAGCACTGTCTTCGACTCAATGACATTCAGACCATCGGCACCCATAACAGTTACAAACAGCCAGTCCAGCCACCTCTGCTAGGGGCCATCGCCGGGTTCTCCCCTGAACTGGCGGCCAGCATCGACTACAGCCACAGCCCACTGGCCGACCAGTTCGAAAACGAAGAGGTCCGCCAAATTGAGATCGACGTTTTCGCTGATCCGGAGGGCGGCCATTTGGCTAACCGGCCGGTGCTCGACTTCCTCGGTTTGCCTAATCCCACTCCCCCGGAACTCTTAGAGCCCGGTTTCAAGGTGCTGCACATCAACGACCTTGACTTCAACAGCAGCTGCCTGACACTCGTTGATTGCCTCGAAGAGATCCAGCAATGGTCGCAAGACAGTCGCAGGCATCTACCAATCATGGTTCTCATTGAGGTGAAGACGGACCTCGTTCCGGACCCGCTGGGCATCGGCTTCGTTCAGCCGCTACCGGTGGGCCCCGGTGACCTTGACGCCCTTGACACTGAGATTCGTTCGGTGTTTCAGGACCGCCGGATCATCGAGCCGGACGACGTGCGAGGTCGATACGACACGCTAGAACAAGCCGTCCTTGCCGATCAGTGGCCCACGCTGGCCCGCTCGCAGGGCAAGGTAATGTTCGCCCTCATCAACCAAGGTCAGATCCGTTCCGACTACACGGCCGACCATCCCTCACTTGAAGGCCGAGTGATGTTCACCAACTCCCAACCGGGTGAACCCGATGCCGCGTTCTTCAACATTGACGATGCCGTCGGAGAAGGCGATCGAATCGCTGAGCTAGTGTCACACGGCTATGTGGTGAGGACCCGGGCCGACATCGACACCATCGAAGCCCGCACCGGCGACACCACGCGACTCGATGCCGCTCTGGCCAGCGGCGCCCAGTGGATCAGCACCGACTACCCGGTGCCGGGTCGAGCCTTCGTCGACTACTCGGCCTCCATACCCGACGGTGATCCAGCCCGGTGCAACCCCTTGACCACCGGAGCCCTCTGCAGCAACGACAAGCTGGAACTAATCCGCTGATGAGGATCTAGGCGGCGTCCTGTTCGCCGGCTGAAAGAGACGTTGTTGCCGTCGAAACCAGCAGATTGTCGACAGCCAGACCGATCTCGCCTAGGTAGCGAAGTAGTTCTGATGCGTCGACTACGTAGTGGTTGCGCCGACCACGCCGCTGAACGCAGATGTAGCCGTGGTGCTGGAGGTCGCTCAATATCCCATGAACCCGCCCTTCGGTGATGCCGATTTCGTCGGCAATTTGGCGTTGCAGGAGGTTGGGGTCGCGGTGGAGGACGAGGAGCACCTGGGCGTGGCTGGTCAAAAAGGTCCAGCTGTGTTCCGACTTGACCATTGGACTCTCCCATTGTCTCGTGGCGGGCGAGTGGCTCGCCGGTCGAATGCGACCGCCGCCCATAGCGGACCGAGAATCAGGCCGTAGGGAACCCAGGCCCCACGGCGTTCATGCGGTTCCGCCAGGGCGGCGGTGAGGGCGGCCCCAGAGATCATCCAGGTGGTGAGGAACAGTAGAGACAGCATTGGATTTCCTCCAGGTGCATGTGGTCTGCCGAACATAATCTGTTCTGTTCAAAACACCTTATCAAATGTACCTATTCTGTCAACCTCTTTTTGACACCACCTTCGGTGTCGACGCAATCACGGTCGATCGCCAGTTCCGGTGACCGACAACAACCGGCGGCGCCGATGAAGAGCAACCACCAGAACAGTGATCAAGGTGAGAGGTATCACGAAAAAGACCATGACAAAGCCGAACCGCTCAGCCACGGTGTGCCCCGTGGCGTCAAACACAAGGAACAGCATGTACGCCACGTAATACGCGACAAACACGCCGCCCTCCCACCGATCAAGCCGATTGTCCCACAACACCATCGGGAGGCAGGCGAAAGCAGCCGCCACCAGGATTGGCACATCCAATCCAACCGCATCAGGGCCGACCACCAGTCCTTCGCCAGCAACCAAGCCACCAGCACCCAGAACCAGGAGGATGTTGAAAATGTTAGAACCAACAGCGTTCCCAACGGCCAGATCCCTCTCACCCCGAATGGCGGCCAGCACCGTGGTCGCAATTTCCGGCGCCGACGTTCCCAGCGCCACGATTGACAACCCAACGATCAGTTCAGGTACCCCCAACGCTCGCGCAATCTCTTCTGCACCCGAAACCACAAATTGAGCAGCCACAGCCAGTAAAGCCACGCCGGCCACAACCGAACCGAGGTCGACCAGAACGGAACCTTCCAGCCTCCGACCCTCCCGACCCGAATCAACTTGAGTGTCGGCCCCTGCGGCCTCGACGCCGGCCCTCATCGAAGAGCGCAACGTCCAGCCAACAAACGTCAGCAATGACGCCAGGAGCACCGCGCCATCGAGACGATCCAACCGCTCGTCCAGCGACAACAGCAGAAGGCCAACAGACGCAGCAATCATGATCGGTATATCAATTCGGACCATGCGACTGGTCACTGTTATGGCCCCGAGCATTGCGGTCAGGCCCAACACCAACAAGACGTTGGCGATATTGGACCCAATGATGGAGCCAACCGCCAGCGGCGCGTCATCGACCGCCAGAGACTGGAACACGACGGCCAGCTCCGGGGCGCTTGTGCCAGCAGCTACGATCGTCAAGCCGACGACACTGGGTGTCAGCCCCAGGCGGAGCCCGAGCCGGGAAGCACCCCTCACAACCAGGCTGCCGCCAAGCAACAAGCCGACGAGTCCAACGAGAAACGTTGCCAGGAAGATCAGCATCGACCATCCAACTCAAGACCACGAACAGCAACCGACCGCTCTGAAAATTTCATTACAACAAGACGCACAATCAAAAACCTATCATTATTAATAGCATTTCAGTTGTGCTTTTAGTGACAGGGCTTTACGATGAGGAACATGACTTGGCTCCTGCTTGCGGCTCACATAGTTGGCGTAGCCGCTGCAGCCATTGCGGGTCGACGCTCCATGAAGACAGGCCTTGTAGTGGCCGCCGTCGCCCCGGCGGCTACTACCCTTTTTGCCGCCTCGGAGCTGATCGCCTCACACCCTGAACGGATCGACGAGTTGGCGTGGGTGCCAGGTCTCGACCTCACCTTCGCCTTTCGCACAGACGCACTGGCCCTGATGATGACCCTGCTCGTCTCCGGCATCGGCGCTCTGGTGTTCATCTACGCAGCGGGCTACTTCTCTGACGATGCCGCCGGGTCCAGTCGGTTCCCCGCTTCCCTCTTGGCTTTTTCGGCATCAATGCTTGGCCTGGTCTGGGCCGACTCGGTCTGGACACTGTTCATCTTCTGGGAGTTGACTTCGATCACGTCATTCCTCTTGGTCGGACATAAGAACACTGACGCGTCGGTTCGCACCGCAGCCCGACGGGCTCTTCTGATCACCGGTGGAGGCGGGTTAGTGTTGCTGGCCGGGCTCTTGGTCCTGACCGGGGAAATCGATTCATCGCTCACCGGCCTGACTCCGGTGTCGGGAACCGGCGCCAGCCTCGCAGCAGTCCTCATCCTGATCGGGGCGGCCACCAAGTCAGCACAGGTTCCGTTCCATGTGTGGCTCCCAGGAGCGATGGCCGCCCCCACCCCGGTTAGCGCATACCTTCATTCGGCCACGATGGTGAAAGCCGGAGTGCTGCTGGTGGCGGTTCTGGGGCCGGCCTTTGCCGACGTGGCAACATGGCGATGGCTTGGCCTGGCGTTTGGTGCGGCATCAATGTTGTGGGGAGCCATCGGGGCTCTTCGTCACCGAGATGCCAAGCTGATTCTTGCCTGGGGTACCGTTTCGCAGCTCGGCCTCCTTGTGACCCTGCTGGCGTTGGGCTCGGACAAAGCCATCTTCGCCGCCATTTCGCTGCTGTTCGCCCACGCACTGTTCAAGGCGGCGCTGTTCTTGGTGGTTGGAGAAGTGGATATTCGCACCGGGACCCGCAACATCGACGAACTGCACGGCTTGGCTCGCTCGATGCCGGTGGCGTTCGCGGTTGCCACCGCCGCCGGGCTGTCAATGGCCGGGGTACCGCCGCTACTCGGGTTCATGGCCAAAGAGGCGGCGGTCGAGGCCGTGCTCGAAGCGCCGAATCTTGACGGATTGCTGGCCTTGGTCGCCGTCGTCTCCGGTTCAGTCCTTACCGTCGCCTACACCACACGATTCCTGCTAGGCGTGTTCGGCCCAGCCGCAACGGCAGGGCGATCCGACACTGAGGTCGCTCCAGGTAGGGCGGCCATGACCGCCCCCGCCGTCCTGCTCGGGTTGGCCGGCGTTGTCGGCTACATCGCCGCCGAGACCGTGACGTCGTTGGTTGGGCCAGCTGCTGTTGAACTTGCTCCCGGAGCCGATGCCTACACGCTGATCCGTTGGCCGGGACTCAAAACTGCCTTCGTGGTGTCAGTGGGAATCGTGACTGCTGGCGCTGCGCTCGGCGCACTATTGAGCCGACGAAGCACTGCGATTCCACGACCTGTCGGAGCCGACGCCGCTGACGCTTCCATCGAGAACATCTTGGCCTTCGCCCCTCGCTTCACCGGGCGCATCCAACACGGCTCGCTACCCGTGTATCTAGCCACGATGGGCACCACGGCCAGTCTGGCCGCCCTGCCATTTGTCTTCGATCTCTCAATCGACCACCTGACCCTCTGGGACAACCCCCTGCAAGGTGTGTTGGCGGTGGCCATCGTGGTGTCGGCCGCGGCCGGGGTCGTCGTTCGCTCCCGGCTGGGGGCCGCCCTCACGCTAGGCGCAGTGGGCATCGGTGTGTCCGCTTTGTTCGTCAATCACGGAGCACCCGATCTGGCCTTAACCCAGCTTCTCGTGGAAACGATCATCGTCGTCGGCTTCGTGTTGGGCTTAGGCCACCTGTCACGGCAGTTCCCGGAGAAGAGCGGGTCGTGGCGAGCAGCACGATTGTTCATGTCCTTAGCCGGCGGACTCGTAGTGATGACCGGTTTGGCTGCAGCATCGGCCGCCCCGACCGGAGTCGCCCCGATTGCCGAGCTGGCCGACACCGCAGTTAGCGAAGGAGGTGGCGGCAACGTGGTGAACGTCATTCTGACCGACACTCGGGCACTCGACACGCTGGGCGAAGTGGTGGTTCTGGCCACCGTTGCCATCGGGATCCTAGCGTTGGCCAGGGTCCGCCAAGCGGAGGTACTGACATGATCGTGGCCCGCTCCCCGGTCTTTCAACTCGGTGTCCAATCCGCCAGCCCCCTGGCCGTCATTGTCGGCGTGTACCTGCTGTTCGCCGGACACAACAATCCCGGAGGCGGATTTGCCGCCGGGCTGGTGCTCGGCGCCGTGGTGACGCTGCGAACAGTGGCCGGTCTTCAGCGCCCGGTGTACGGACCGACGCTGATCACCGGTGGCACTCTGCTTGTGGTGGCCGTGGCTGCCGCTCCGCTGCTGTGGGGCGATCCGCTCCTCGACCAAAAAGTTGTTTCGGTCGATGCTCCGGTGCTCGGCACGATCAAGACCGGCTCGGCGCTGCCGTTCGATATCGGAGTGACCGCGATTGTTGTCGGCCTCGTAATCGCCCTACTCGACGGCCTGTCGACTTCTGAAGCCCTTGTCCCGGACCGTGGCTCGCCGAGCCCCCATCGGAGTTCATCGTGAGTCTCGCCCTTCTAATCACCGTTGGAGGTTTGACGTCGGTCGGCCTCTACTTGATCACGGCGCGTGCGTTGAGCCGAGTGATCCTGGGTTTCACGCTTTTGGGTCACGCTGCGGTCGTCGCGTTGGTGACGTCCGGTGGGCCCGCCGGTCAAGCCCCCATCGTCGGGGCTACCGACGGGGACATGGCAAACCCGCTTCCTCAGGCTCTTGCCCTTACTGCCATTGTCATCTCGTTTGGACTGACACTGTTTCTTCTGGCCTTGGCCGGTCGGCAACAGGAACTGTCGGGGGATGATCTGGTCGAAGACGATCTCGAGGATCGTCGAATCGCTCGGGCAAATCGTCGAGAAGTAGACGGCCATGAGGTGGACCGTCACGAAGTGGGTGTGTCGTGAGCACCCTGATCGCAGCGACCATTTTGACACCTCTTGTGTCGGCTGTCCTCGGGCTTGCGGCTAGAACCCGGACCCGGGCTCGTGACGCGGCCACCCTGGTCGGGCTTGGAACGGCGGCAGCAGCCTCGTTGATGCTGCTGGTACGGGTTTCCACCGAGGGAACCCACGTTGTCCGGGTCGGTGGATGGCACCCGGAGCTTGGGATCGTCCTGGTAGCTGACCTGTTCGCCGCGCTGGTGTTGCCCGTAGCGCTCACCATCATTTTCGTGGTCGAACTGTTCGCCATCGGCCAGCGTCGCACCGCCTGGGGTGCCAATCCGGAACTCGCAGGACCCCTCCTGGGGGTGATGACAGCCGGCGTGTCCCTGGCCATGCTGACCGGTGACCTGTTCACCTTGTTCGTGGCTTTCGAGCTGATCCTCGTGTCGAGCTATGTGCTTTTGACTCATCAGGGGCGGCGGGCGCAGATTCGCGCAGGCATGAGCTACGTGGCCATGAATCTGCTGGCGTCAACGCTCTTCTTGTTCGGCCTGGCCTTTATCTACGCTGCCACCGGCACGGTCAACTTGGCGTTGCTGACCGAACGGATCCCTGAGCTGTCCGAAGGCGTTCGTCTTGGTATCGGCGCCTGGTTCTTTGTTGTCTTCGGCACCAAGGCCGCCGTCTTTCCCCTGTTCTCCTGGCTACCCGATGCTTACCCGACGGCACCAACCACTATCACAGCGGTGTTCGCCGGCTTGTTGACCAAAATCGGCATCTACGCCATGATTCGCTTCCACACGCTGACCGGCATGGACCGCTTGGGCTCGGTGATGTTGATCGTCGCCGGCGTGACCATGGTGGTCGGAGCTCTCGGCGCCTTGGCTCAATCCGACGTCAAACGAATCCTGTCATTTCACATCATCAGCCAAATCGGCTACATGCTGATGGGGCTTGGATTGTTCTCGGCGGCAGGCACGGCCGGTGCCATCTTGTTCCTCGTCCATCACATGCCGGTCAAGACCGTTCTCTTCCTGGTTGGCGGGCTGATCGAGAACGATCAAGGAACCGGCAGCCTCGACCGTTCCGGAGGGATGGCGGCCCGGCGACCACTGATCGCTGCGTTGTTCGCCATACCGGCCTTGAGCCTGGCCGGGCTTCCACCCTTCTCCGGTTTCGTGGCCAAGTTCGCGGTGATCTCGGCCGGTATCGAGGCCGCCTCCATCCCGATTGTTGTGGCCGCGCTAGCAGCCGGGGCTCTCACGCTGTTGTCGATGGCCAAGATCTGGATCGGCGTCTTTTGGGGGTCGAGTCCCGATGCAAGCGACGGCCGGGAGACCGCCCCGGGTAATCGGCGAACCATGCTGGCTGCTACTGGTCTCGCAGTCGCAGGAACGCTGACGATTTCGCTGTTTGCCGGGACGCTATTTGATTTGAGTCTTCGGGCCTCGGACGATTTGCGAGCACCGGATTCGTACCGTTCGGCGGTGCTGTCATGAACGCTGCTGTAGCGGCCAGAGCCGTTCGCGCCAGTGTGGTGGAGCTGGTCACTCACCCCCGTCGCCTAGCTACCGTGATCTCGCTGACGGCCATGTGGTGTGTGCTGTGGGGTTCAGTCTCGGTGGCCAATGTTTTGTCCGGGGTAGCCGTAGCTGCAGTCAGCGTCGGTGCAGGTATCGGCACTGCGGCAGTGGGTGGGATTCGTCTCCGGCCGCTGCTTGCGCTGCTGTGGCTGGTAGCCGTCGACCTGGTCAAGTCGACCATTGACGTCTCGATTGAGGTTCTCACCCGAACGGATCGGACGGACGAGTCGATCGTGGCCGCTCATCTTCCGATGCGCAGCCGAGACCACTTCTTGTTGCTCATCGTGGCCATCACGTTGACGCCGGGCACCGCAGTGGTCGACGGCGACCTCGACTCCGGCACGCTGTACCTGCACATCCTGCACGACCGGCGACGGGCCGAAACCATCGAGCATGTTGAACGTCTGGCCGACCTGGCCAGCCGTGCGCTTCCCGTTCCGAAAACCGTCGACGAAACGTTGGAGGCATCATGATTGCTATCGCCGCCATCTGCATGTTCGGCCTGGCCGGGCTGTGCGGAACCTATCGACTGTTGGTCGGCCCAGATCTTGGAGATCGAATCATGGCTCTTGACGTCGTATTGATTTCGCTGATGGGGGCGGTGTCGGTGGACGCCGCTCGACGCCAGGACACGACGTATCTAATTCTGTTGGTTGTCATCGCCATCGTTGGTTTCACCGCAACCGTTGCCGCCAGCCGCTTCTTAGAGAACGACCACGCGTCATGAGAATCGTAGCTGAGGTCTTGATGCTCACCGGAGGTGTGATGGCGTTGCTGGCCGGCGTTGGCCTGCTTCGGTTTTCCACCCCATACGCCCGATTCCACGCGGCGGGCAAAGCCAGTCCAATCGGCTTTCTTATCGCGGCCCTGGGGGCCAGCCTGACGTTCGGTCCGGCAGGAGCCGGGCTACTTTTGGTCGCTGCGGCGGCGATGACGTTGACGTTGCCGGTTGGCGTCCACCTATTGTTCCGAGCGACCTATCGGGCCGGCGACAACGGCCACCTCACCACCGACCATCTCGCCACCGACGAGTTGCCCGACACCGATGAGTTGGCCGACACCGGTCAACTGCCGGATTCGGGCTAACTGGTAAGCAGCGAGATCAGCTCGTCGATGGAGTGGCTGGACTCCATCGGGTGTCGCAACGGGAGCTTGCCTTCGATTCGGTAGTGGTTGCGGCGACCGACTTTCTCGCTGATCAGATAGCCGCCCTCGATCAGTTCATGGACGATGCGTTGAACAGCACCGATGGTGATCCCCACCTGGTCGGCCACGTCGCGTTGCCGGATGTCAGGGTTTCGGCTGATGGCGATCATCACGTGGGCGTGATTGGTGAGGAACGTCCAACTGGTTGCCGCGTCGTCGGCTTCGTCCGCTCCGCTCGTCGATTTCTTGTCGGCTGATACCACGCTCAAAGCATAGCTTTTCCTACGGGCCTGTTGCAGTAACGGGATTCCGCTCGCTCAATTGGCGCCCGTCAAGAAGACGAGGTTGAACTCTGCCAATCCGATGGCAACTTGCCCGTCGTTCTCTTCACGAACTTCGTAAAGTTCGATGCTTCGTCGAACCCAAGCGAGCGGGCAACCGCCGATGCTTGAGAACCGGGAAGCACCAGCATTCGAGTGGCTTCAAGTGCCAACCGTTGATCGACCAGACGTTTGGCGGTTGTACCGACGACAGCCTGGCAGGCTCGGTCCAATGTCTTGGTGGAGTAGCCGAGGCGGGTCGCCCGGTCCTGCACCGACTGGCCGTGATCCAAATGCCGCTCCACGTCGGCTCGCAGCTCGAAGTACGGGCCGGCCCGACCGCGATCCTCTTCCTCGGCCCCGGACGGCACATCGAGAATTGACTGGAACAAGTCTCGGAGGGCTCCCGCGGCCAACTTCCGCCGGTCCGATGTGAGTGTCCGCAACCATCGAGGTTCGGTCACCGAACCATAGATCGAGTAGGCCAGGTCCAATCGTTCGCGCTGTTCGGGAGTCAACGCTTGCGCGGTTGGCAGGGAAGGCCAGTGGGTCATGGGCGCAACCCGAAACTGTCGGAACAGCACCAGCATCGCCTCGTATCCCGGTCGACCGTGCCGGTCGGCCCTCCACTGATGAATCTGCCCGGGTCGGACATGCAGCACGCAACCGGACTCGAAGGGCACATCCTCGAAGTCGACCATGTGGGTACCCGAACCAGCAACACAGTGGATGACAAGGTCGAATTGCAGCCGCTCGGGCTCACGCCAAAGCGAATCGCCAAACCGAGAGACAAGGTCGCCACTCGGGAGAATCTGAAACCCGGAAACGTCGTCATCCGGGGACCACGGAACGTCCTTCGGCGGGGTGCCTGGTTCGGCCATAGGGGCGAATGGTATCGATCAAGCCACCGGTGTCCAAAAAACACTACCGGCTGTCGAATCCAAACCTTGGTTTGTCACTCATTGACCGCGACGCTTGTGAACAGTACCAAAACCGCACAATCGTGCACTGAAAGGGACTCTCCTATGCGTCTACAAAGACTGGTAACCGCAGCAGCGGCCACCGCTCTCGGCTTGGGCATCACCGCCTCCGCTGCAGCGGCAGGTCAGCCTGTCGAAGCCAACAACCAACCTCAGCTGCACGGCACCACTTACCACCTGCAGAACAACCTGAACGCCTTCGGCGAACTCACCCCGTTCTTCGATGCCTACGACGGCCGGGTCGGCCCCAAGGTTGAGATTCCTGCGGGCTACATCTACGACATCGACATCACGCAGCGGTCGATCACCATGGATTGGAACACCGATCCCGAGTGGGACATCTTCGAGCCGTACGTCGGTGGCTTGGCCGGATTCACCCAGGAAGAGGCATCCGCCCTCCCCCTGGCCGACGAGTACTGGATCACGTTCGGTAAGCCGATCTCGGATCTTACGTTCAGCGCCGACGAGTCAATGCCTCTCGTGCCCAACGTTCGCACCGAAGGCGACTACACCCTGGTGATCTCGGTTCCCGGCGGAACCGACATTGGTGACGGCATCAACGCTGTCATCAACATCGAACGGTAGCGAAAACCGGACAATCGAAACCCGAATCGGGTTTCCCCAGATGGCCAGTCGTCCCACCGGCGGCTGGCCATCTGGGTTTTTGCTGTTGACCGTCTGGGCAAAATGACCCGGCCGAGTCGAGCTAACCTCGAGCCAGCCGGACCGTCTACACTTCGTTTCATATAAGTCGACTGACCCCCTCCAGGTGCTTGTGCTTGGCGCCGGAGGGGACACTAGAAGCCACCCCAGTGGTGCGCTTCGACGATGTCGGCTGCCCACAACTCGATCGACCGAAGAAACACCAGTGCCCAGATGAGACCTCAGCTCCCTGCTCGCCCGCGGTGCAGACGAGGGCGTCCACAATGAGCAACGTCGGCGTGAAGTCAAGCGCGGCGTCACAACTACCGACCGGCCAGATCACCTTTCTGTTCACCGACCTCGAAGACAGCTCGGCGACCTGGGAGCAGCGGCCGGAGTCGGCCCGTACCGCCCTTCGCTATCACGACCGCACCGCTGAGCAGGTCACCGGCGAACACAACGGCATCCTGGTCAAACACACCGGTGACGGTGTCGAGTCCGTCTTCACCAACACCGGCGACGCGGTGGCCGCCGCCATCGAAATGCAACGACGATTCCAGCTCCCTGCGTGGGACGGGGTTGAACGGATGCGGGTTCGGATCGGCCTACACGTCGGGCAGGCAAGCCCCGACGGCGACGACTACTACGGCGGCGTCATCAACCGGGCCGCCAGGGTGGCTGATACCGCAAACGGTGACCAGATCGCGGTGACCGGGGCCATCGTCACCGAGGTGACAGGAGCCGCCGACCGCTCAATCGAGTTCACCGACTGCGGGGTGGCTCACCTCAAGGGTTGCGGTCAAGAACGAATCTTCCTCGTCCAGGCCGGCGGCCTCCAGGTTGACAGCCGCCCATTGCGGATACGTCGGGCGCTGGCCGGCAGCGATCTTCCCCCTGAAGCCGGAGCCCTGATCGGACGCAGCAACGAACGCAAAACCATCGCCGCGTTCCTGGGCAGCAAGCGGCTCGTCTCACTCATCGGGCTGGGCGGCATCGGTAAGACCAGACTGGCGGTCGCCGTCGCCCGTGAACACCACGGCAACTTCGCCGATGGCGTTGTCTACTGCCCACTCGCCCCGATAGCCGCTGACGGGACAAACCCCGAGGCAGCCATGGCCCAAGCATTGGCCGAAGCCCTCGGCGCCAGGCCGCAACCCGGCTTCGACCTACTCGGCAGCATCGTCAACTTCATCGAGGACCGACACGTTCTGGTTGTTCTCGACAACTGCGAGCACGTCCAAGCAGCGGCGCGAAACGTCGTGGAGCGGTTGCTGTCGGTGGCCGGGCCGTCAGTGTTGGTCACCTCCCGCGAGCCCCTAGACCTAACGGGTGAGCAGCGGGTCAACATCGAACCACTCGACATTGAATCCGACGCCCTAGAGCTCCTGACCACCAGAGCCCTGGAACGAGACGCCAGCTTCGACACCTCTCGACACACAGAAACGTTGCGACAAATCTGCCAGCAACTCGACGGCATTCCGTTGGCGTTGGAGCTGGCGGCAGCCCGGTTGCGAATCCTGTCCCCGGAACAACTGCTCGACGGTCTGAGTGATCGATTCAGGCTGCTCGGTTCCTCGCAGCGGGGAGGAGGCGACGGCACGAAACGTGGCCCGAGTCCGCTTGAGGCCACAGTGGCCTGGAGCTTCGATCAACTGGACGACGACCAGCAGCAGATGTTGGGAAGCCTGTGTGTCTTCTCCGGCGGATTCACCCTTGACGCCGTGTCGGCTGTCCTAGGAATCGACGACCAAATGGACGTGCTGGATGATCTCACCGACCTAGTCGAGATGTCCCTCATTCGGAGTCGTCCCGGTCAAGGCGAGATTCGCTTTGTCATGTTGGAAACCATCCGACAGTTCGGACTCCAACGTCTCCAGCAACGTGAAGGTCAACACGATCTTCTGGCCACCGCCCACGCACGGCACTACGCCACGCTGGCAGTGGAACACGGCCACAAGTTGATGACCGTCGATGAAGCCGACGTCTGGACCCGCATCGACGCTGAAGGCGACAACGTCCGAGCCGCCTTCGACACGCTGCTGCGAACCGGTCAACATCAGATGGCCACCGACGTCGTTGTCAGCCTGTCTTGGTTCGCCACCCTTTCGATGAGGATGGAGCTGTTCGGCTGGGCCAATCGTCTCTTGGAACTACCGGAACTGACCCAATCCGCCAAACTTTGGGCTATCAAAGCCATAGGCCACTATCTGGCCGCCGATCCCGAGACCGAGCAATCAGCCCGCACCAGCCTCGAACTCGACCCGACTGACCCGACCGGCCTGGCCCTCACCACGTTGGCCTCGATCGCGCTGAACAACACCTTCGACGTCGAAATGTCGGGCTGGGCCACCGCCGAGATGTTGGCCAACCTGAACCCTGACCTTGTTGAGCAACGAGTGGTGGCCTACGGACTTCGCACGTTCCATTTATGCCTGCGAGAACCCAACCCGGAGGCAGCGGCCGCGGCACGACAGGCGATGACCGAAGCCGAGCAGTCGGGCAGTGCCAGCGCGCTCGCCATCGCCTATTGGGCTGAAGCGGTCGCCAACCTCTTGGTCGACTCGCCAGTGGCCGAGCACGCAATCAAGCAGGGCCTCGTCATGGCCGAGTCACTGACCGCAAATCATTTGATCAGCCACCTAATAAATGGTTTGGTAGTTCACTTCACGTCGCTTACCGGTTCCGTTTCCGACGCGGCGACGATCGCGGCAACCGAGATTCGAGCGACCATGGACCGCCACTACCTGGTCGGGGCCAGCCACCTACTAGGGGCGGCGTCGGTCATTTTGAGTCGCTCCGGGCGGGCCGCCGACGGTGCCGCGCTACTCGGGGCAATGGACAACAACGGTCACCGGCCCCGCCGTGACAGTCGCAAAGCGGTCGAAGCGACGCTTGGCGACGGCACGGAAGCGGCGATGGCGGTCGGGCGAGGCTGGGCCATCAACAAAGCGGGTGTTCAAGCCATCCAATGGCTCGACGAGATCGCTACCGCAGACACGCCCGGAGAACCAACCCCATGACGACCTCTCGCACCATGGCCCCTCCGGCCACTCCTGGCGATTACGGGCACTGGACAGCGGATCAAAAGTTGGCCTGGCTGTGGGATGGCCTGATCTCACAGTCGGCGTTTAAGCCGGTAGACCTCCCCGACCTGGTCGTTCCTCCAATCTCGGAGATTCCGAATCGGGCCAAGATCGTGTTGTCGACCACCGAGTTGACCAAGACGCTGGAGTACACCGACGACCTGCTCCCGGTTGGGCGACCCAAGATCATCCATGAGTTTGGCTCGGCCGCCTGCGTCACCATGACGATCGGCCCCAATTCGCCGTACACCGGCTTGTTGGCTCCGGGACACACCTCTATCGGCCTGATCAGAATGTCGCTGGCCGCTCCCCCGGGCTTGCGCAAGTCGTTCATTCCCGGCGCCGGCCTGAAGTTCCTGGTCGACGGTCAACCGTCCCTGGATCTGGTGGCGGTCAACCACACCAACGGGCAGGGCCGCAACCACAATCTGTTCGCCAATCCCATGTCGCACGACATCACCGACGGGCACAATGAGCTTCGCCTACCCCAGCGGATCATGGCCGTCCTGTTTCGTCGAGTATCACCGGAGACCCGGCGACTGCGAGTTGATCAGCTGACGCTGTGGAACAGCGACGGCCAACGAGAACCGGAGCCGGTGAGTCCTCGACGGTTGATCTTTCGCCCCCGGGTGGAAGCAGCCCGCTTCTTCCGCCGCCACCCCGGTGAAGACTTTCGGTTCACGTTGCGGCGCCTGCCTGATGACTCGCCGCTGTTCGACGTGGTGGCCGAGGACGACGTGTACCCCGAACCCACCCCGATCGGGTCGATCTCGTGCACGTCGAAATTCGTGGCGTCGGCTGGTGGCGACCGGCTGTTCTTCCGCCATTGGATCGGCCAACCCGAAGCCACCGTCCGCTAGTAACTGATCGACGCCTCCCAAAAGCGAGGATCCATGGCCGTGAACGCTTGGTCCCGCTTGGCGTTGCGGGCATCAATCTCGGTTGCCAGTTCTCGCAGGCGACGCTGCATTGTGCCAAGGGAACGTTCCAACTGAGGGTCATCGACCACCCGGCCGATGTTCAAGGTCAACAGGTTGTTGCCTGCCACGTTGACCGTCGACGCCACTGCACCCTGGTCGAGAAGTAGCGCGTCGGAGGCCCGCGGCGACGGCGGCTCAACCCCGTCAGCTCGTGCTGCCAGATAGTCGTCGAAGTGGAGGCCAACCCGGTCGCCCTCGTCAGCCCAGGCCACCAACGGCTTGAAGTTGCCGCAGACCTCGTGCACCACGTTGTTGTAGATCATGGCCGACAACAGCTCGACCAGCGACTCCAGCCCCGACAGTTCAGGCACCCCGCTGTCATCGGGCATTACCCGCCGCAGGGTCAAATGCCATTCGTACAGATCAAGGTCGGCTTCGATGTCTGCGTCGTCAATTTGAAGGTCACTCAGGTGTTCGCGGACCAGGCCTTCTATCACCGGCCACACCAGCTTGGCATCTTCGCCGTAGGGATACCCGTCCAGATGTTCCACACCGCGTTCAGCCAAGTCCGCCATTGGCAACCATCGAGAGAACCGAACGTTTCGCGAGCCGTTCTCCACCAGGACTCTGGCCGAAGGCAGCGACAGAAAGTTCGACATCATGAAGTAACTACTCTTCGACAACAGCGAGCGGTAGGCGAAGTCATTTACTGCCATCGTCCCATAGGTGAAGAAGTCACAGATCGGTCGCAGAGGATGCCAGTTGGGCAGGCGCCACGCGGCAAGAGCGTAGGCCTGACCGACGATCAGGTGGGTGTACAGCAGATGGTTGACGAAGACACTCACCCTGGCGTCGACCGCGTTGACCAAGTGCTTGGCCCCCTCCCACGTGCGGCTTCCGGGATGGTGGATGTGGTCACCTTCAACGATGACTGATGGAACAAGACCGCGGCCCGAGCTCACCTTAAAGCGAGCTCTTAGGCCGGGAGCCAACCCTTCGAGGTAACAGCAGAAGTCAGCCTCGTAGTACTCGCCGCTTGGATCGTCACCAAGCGCGTCCTCGGCCGATGCTGCTCGAAGCAGAAACGGGTTCGGACCTTGCGTCCGAAGGGCCACGTAGTTGGCGTCACTGACGGGACGCTCTGACTCCGGCACCGGCGGGAGAAAGTCGTGACTCCACGGCAACTCCGGGGTCCACCGCACCTCTTGTGGAATCGGCGACCGGCGATAACCCCAAAACAGTGCCTTACCCAACCCGTAGTAGCCGAGAACATACTTGAGCGGCAGCTTCGCTTCTTTCGGCAGCGACTCGGGGACCACCAGGTCGGTCGGCAGCCAGCCCATACCCCGATAGCGGCTGGCCGCTGGAATCAGCCGTGGCGGCCCGCTGACAGGTATGACACGGTGGCGAAACGATCGTCGACTTCGGACGGCGACGTGACTCCGCGTGAAGCCGCGAACCTGACGAACCAACTTAGCCCGCCGGGCGTTGACCGGATCCACTCCTATGACGTGACTTGCCACAGCCATCTCCTCCGTTGTTCAACCCTCGATGAACGTTTGACCGGGCCTCATCACGTGAGATCGGTCAGCGCCAACAGTAGCGGGCGTCGCTCCACTCGTACTCACCCACTGTCGGGCTTCTACTCCCAGATGACGCGGGCCAGATGGGTGGTCGAGCAGTAGAACACGTCACCGGCGCCGCCTGCGGTCAGGAACATCCCGTTGGCAATCCTGGATCCGGTGGGGACCCGATCAAGGAGCTCGCCGGACGACACATCAACGACGATCACATCATCGCTGCCCTCATCGGTGAAGTCGTTGATGACCAGCTCGCCGGTGTCGGGGAACACCACCGGTTGCATCGACGGTCGCACATCGCTCAACACCCACGCCACGTCAAGGTCGCCGGCTCCGGTGGCGATGCCAGCCAACCCGCCGTTCACCGAATCCCAAGCGATAGCGATGTCGTGACCGGGAACGTGAACCGGCGGTGCGATGATTCCGCCGCCCGGCAGGCCAAACGGTGCGGTCTCTTTCACATCATCAGCGTCGTTGAGATCCAGTCGTAACAGCCGCTGCGGGCCCGTCCACGGAGCCGGTTGTCGCCACGACAATGTGGCTCCCGGCGGCGACTCGAAGCGGCCGTTCGGACTGCGCAAATGGATGTTGCGCACCGAGTGGATGTCGCCGCAGTCCATGACC